>NZ_JBITDK010000032.1:0-76451 GCF_044454165.1 Streptomyces sp. NPDC051567
TGGGCAGTGTCGGGGGGCCCGGGGGGCGCCGCGCCCCGCGCCCGGGGGCTGGTCGGGTCCCCGCGCCCGCCCGGGTGGTTGAAGCGCTAACCCGCCCCGGCCGGGCCCGGATGCCCCCGCCCGCGCTGGCCCCTGACCGGGCTTGCGCCTCACGTGGCGTGAGGCGCCACGCTGGGGGACGTACCCGATCAGAGGAGCGGAAGAGATGGGCTACTCCGTGGGCCAGGTCGCGGGTTTCGCCGGAGTGACGGTGCGCACCCTGCACCACTACGACGACATCGGACTGCTCTCCCCGAGCGGTCGCAGCCACGCGGGGCACCGGCGGTACGACGACGCCGACCTCGACCGGCTGCAGCGCGTCCTGTTCTACCGGGAGCTCGGTTTTCCGCTCGAAGAGGTCGCGGCCCTGCTGGACGACCCGGAAGCGGACCCCGGGGAGCAGCTGCGCCGGCAGCACGCCCTGTTGTCCGGCCGGATCGCCCGGCTCCAGCAGATGGCCAAGGCCGTCGAGCACGCCATGGAGGCGCAGAAGATGGGCATCAACCTCACCCCCGAGGAGAAGTTCGAGGTCTTCGGGGACTTCGACCCCGAGGAGCACGCCGGGGAGGCGCAGCAGCGCTGGGGCAGCACCGAGGAGTACCGGGAGTCCGTCCGCCGGACCGCCGCGTTCACCAAGGCCGACTGGCAGCGGGTCCAGGCCGAGGAGCGGTCGCTGAACCTGCGGCTCGCCGCGCTGATGGACTCCGGGGCCGCGCCGGACTCGCCCGGGGCGGCGGCGCTGGCCGAGGAACACCGCGCCTGGGTCGGGAACCACTACGCCTGCTCGTACGAGATGCACACCTGTCTCGGAGAGATGTACGTCGCGGACGAGCGGTTCGCGGCGCACTACGAGACCGTTCGCCCCGGTCTGGCGGTATTCCTGCGGGACGCGATCCTGGCGAACGCGGTCCGCGCGGTGTAACCGTCGTCTCACGTGCACGGCCCCCGCCCGTACCTGGAACTGGGCGGGGGCCATGTGCGTTGATAATTGAGACCACCCGCACCGTCCGCACCCGCCGACACCCCCCCCCGATCCAGGAGAGCCCGGAACTCGTGTACACGCTTGCGCTCGGCCCTGAGTGGCTGTCCCCGGACTATCTGATCTCGAACTTCGGTCTGATCGGAATCCTGGTCATCGTCTTCGCCGAGTCGGGGCTGTTCGCCTTCCTGCCCGGTGACTCCCTGCTGTTCACGGCGGGTCTGCTGGTCGCGGACGGGAAGTACATCACGGAGCCGCTGTGGCTGGTCTGCACCCTGATCGTGGCCGCCGCGATCATCGGTGACCAGGTCGGCTACATGATCGGCAAGTACTTCGGCCCGAAGCTCTTCAACCGGCCGAACTCCAAGCTCTTCAAGCGGGAGAACCTCGACAGCGCGCACGACTTCATGGACCGGCACGGCCCGAAGGCCATCGTGCTCGCCCGCTTCGTGCCGATCATCCGTACCTTCGCGCCGATGGTCGCGGGCGCGGGCGCCATGAAGTACCGCACCTTCCTGACCTACAACATCATCGGCGGCATCAGCTGGGGCGCCGGTGTCACGATCGCCGGTTACTGGCTGGGCCAGATCGCCTTCATCAAGGCGAACCTCGAACCGATCCTGCTCGGGATCGTCCTGGTCTCGATCCTGCCGGTGGTCTTCGAGGTCCTCAAGGCCCGCAAGGAGAAGAAGGCGCGGGCCGCCGCGGGCCAGGGCGTGGCCGCCTCGGTCGACGGCTCGGGCCCGCAGTCCCCGGGCCGCGGCCGGCACGCCAAGCGCTGACCCACCCGCACGCCCCCGCGCCACCCCTGCACCACCCCGCGCATCCCGTACGCCCCGTAGCCGCCCCGCAGACCCGCGAGGCCCCCTGCGGGGCGTCCGTGCGTCCGGGCGGCCGTACGGGCCCGCGTACGGCCGGGACGGGCCGCCCGGCTCCGGGCGCACCCGCGCACGGGGGCGAACGTTGCCGGTCACCGCCCTAGAAGCCGCGGGTCCGTTTCGCCGCCCGGCGCTTGGCGGCGCTCGCCGCACCCGGGACCCGCATGAACAGCCGGGACGCCTCCGACCCCAGGTTGACCCCGATCGCGATGGCGAGGGCGATGGCCGCGGCGTTGGTCAGCGAGCCCAGCCCCTCGTTCAGCCGGTTCTCGGCGATCAGCAGCAGCCCGTAGTACGTGACCGAGCCGGGCAGCAGCGGGCCGATGGCCGCCGTCACGTACGGCAGGGCGGAGGCGAAGCGGTAGCGGGAGAAGAGCTGCCCGAAGAGGCCCACCAGCCCGGCCGCGACGGCCGTGGACGGCACGGCGGGGATGCCCCCGGCGTAGTGCAGGGCCCCGTAGGTCACCCAGGCGACCCCGCCGTTCAGGGTCACGATCCACACGGTGGAACGTTCCTGCTGGAGCAGGATGGCGAAGGTGAAGACCAGCACCATCGAGGCCGCGATCTGGATCAGCGGCCGCTGGGTGATCAGGAGGACCTCCTCCGGCTTCGGCGCGGCGCCGAACTGGAGGCCGACGTAGAGCACGACCAGCACGCCCATGATGATCCCGATGAAGAGGTACATGACCTCCAGCAGCCGGGCGGACGCGGTGACGTAGTAGCCGGTCAGGCCGTCGTGCACGGCCGCGACCAGGGCCCGCCCGGGGAGCAGCGCGAAGAGCCCGCCGGTGATCACGGCGGAGGCCCGGACGTCGATCTCGGTCAGCTTCAGCGCCACCCCGATCGCGGCCGGCGGCATCGCGGCCACCACGAACTGGTAGAACTCCGGCAGCCCGCGCCCGGCGCAGAGCCAGGCCAGCCGGTCCCCGAGGACGGCCCCGAGCGCCGCCGCGAAGAAGACCAGCACCCCACCGCCGACCAGGGTGGACGCGGCCCCGGCGAGCAGTCCGGCGGAGGCCGTCAGCATCCAGCCGGGGTACGGGTGCCGGTTGCGGCGGATCTCGGCCAGCCGCCGGTACGCCTCCTCCAGCGAGACGTCGATCTCGTGCGCGCTGATGTCGTCCACCAGCCGGAAGACCGCCGCGAGCCGGTTGTAGTCGGTGCCCCGGCGGCGCACGTTCCGGCTGGCCGAGACGGGGTCGTCCATCAGTGAGGGCTGGTAGGTGATCGACAGCATGGTGAAGGTGACCGTGGGCTCGCAGCGGTCCAGTCCGTAGGAGCGGGCCACCGCGAACATGGCGGCCTCGACGTCCTCGGCGCCCTCGCCGCCCGCGAGCAGCAGCTCGCCGATGCGCAGCGTGAGGTCGAGCACGCGGCCCACGGCGGGCCCGGCCTCGCTCGGCTTCTGCGCCGGTTCCGGCACGGGCCGCACGTCGACCGGCATGCGCAGCATCGTGCGCATCCGGTCCTGCCAGGGGGACTCCTTCATCCGGGCGACGGGAAAGCCCTGGCCGGGCGTGTGGGCGGGCGGGGAGTGCTGGGCGCTGTAGGTGGCCGGGGCCGCGAAGGCGGAGCCCTCCGGCTCGGCGGGAAGCGCCGCGAGACCGTCCGGGACGGAGAACTCCGAGGTCGGCTGTTCCTCCTCCGGGAGGTCGGGCTGTACCGTCCCCGAGGGCACGGTGAAGGCGCTGTGCGCCTCGTCGGACTTCGGCTTCCGGTCCTCTGCGTCGGCCTCGGCCACACCCACTCCTGGTATCCGTCACCCGGATCGCGTACCGGTGATCCAATTATGCGGAATCGTTTCCTCCGAGGCTTCCCGGGGAAGCCCCGGACACGCCGACGGGCCCCTCACTCGCACGCGAGTGAGGGGCCCGTACGGACGGACCTGTGCGGGGGACCGCTCAGTGGTGGCCGCCCTGCGCCTCAAGGCGCTTGTACGAAGCCTCGATCTCGGCCTCGGCCTCGGTACGGCCGACCCAGTTCGCGCCCTCGACGGACTTGCCGGGCTCCAGGTCCTTGTAGACCTCGAAGAAGTGCTGGATCTCCAGGCGGTCGAACTCGGAGACGTGGTGGATGTCGCGCAGGTGCTCGACGCGCGGGTCCGAAGCCGGCACGCACAGCAGCTTGTCGTCGCCGCCCGCCTCGTCCGTCATCCGGAACATGCCGATCGCGCGGCACTTGATCAGGCAGCCCGGGAAGGTCGGCTCGTCCAGGATGACCAGCGCGTCCAGCGGGTCGCCGTCCTCACCGAGGGTGTTCTCGACGAAGCCGTAGTCGGCCGGGTAGCTGGTGGAGGTGAAGAGGCGACGGTCCAGACGAATCCGGCCGGTCTCGTGGTCCACCTCGTACTTGTTCCGCGAACCCTTGGGGATCTCGATGGTGACGTCGAACTCCACGTCCTGCTCCTCCATGTTCCAGCTTCACGCTTCGGGACTGCAATGAATTTCAACTGCGCGCGCGTCCGGCCCAGCCCTGCCGGGTGGGGTGCCATGCTCGCGGCAAGACGCAGTGGTTAAGTGTCCCTCACGCATATGTGTGATCGCGAAAGGGGCTGGTCCGAGGTGCCATTCACCAAGACGTGGCAGCTCATCGCGGGTTCGGCCGTGGCCGGCCTCGCCCTGTCGGTGGCGGCGGTGGCAGCCGCCGGTCCCTGGGACTTTGGCCAGCGTAAGGCCGAGCGGGACAAGGCCGCCTCCTGGAGCCGTACGGGTGGCGCAGATCACGGAGCCGGGCCGCTGGACCGGGCCGCGCCCACCGCTCCCGGGGTCCTCGGCGCCATCGGGCCGGGCACCCCCCGCAAGCAGCCCGCCGCCGCCTCCGGGGGGCTCGCCGCCGCGCTCGGGCCGCTGCTGGCCGACCCCGCGCTCGGGACCACCCGTACCGCCTCGGTCGTGGACACGGCCACCGGGCAGGTGCTCTACGAGTCCGGGGCGGGCGAGGCGATGACCCCCGCCTCCACCATCAAGATCGCCACCGCGGTGGCGGCGCTGGCCGCCCTGGGGCCCGAGCACCGGATGCGCACCACCGTGACCCCCGGCGCGGGCCCCGGGCAGATCGTCCTCGTCGGCGGCGGCGACCCCTCCCTCACCGCGCAGAAGAAGAGCCCCGCCGGAGCGGGCGGCAGCCTCGTCGCCCTCGCCGCCGACACCGCCCGCGCCCTCAAGGCCGCCGGCACCGACAGCGTGAGCCTCGGCTACGACGACTCCCTCTACACCGGGCCCGTCCGCCACCCGATCGGCGCCAACCCCAACATCGCGCCCGTGACCGCCCTGACGGCCGACGAGGGCCGCCAGGACGCATCGGTCTCCGGCCCGGCGGAACGCACCGACGACCCCTCCGGGGACACCGCCCGCGCCTTCACCGCCCTGCTGGTGGAACGCGGCGTCAAGGTCACCGGCGAACCCGCCCGCGTCCGGGCCGCCGCCGGGGCCCAGCCGCTGGCCACGACCCTCTCCGCCCCCCTCGGCGGCCTCGTCGAACGGATGCTGACCAACAGCGACAACGACATCGCCGAGGCCCTCGCCCGGCAGACCGCCCTCGCCGGAGGGCAGCCCGCCGGCTTCGAGGGCGCCGAGAAGGCCGTCGCCGCCCGGCTCGCCGGACTCGGCCTCGACGTGTCCGGCTCCCGCTTCGCCGACGGCAGCGGCCTCGGCCGCGCCGACAAGGTCAGCGCCGGCCTGCTGACCGGCCTCCTCACCAAGGCCGCCGATCCGCAACGGCCCGAGCTGCGGCCCGCCCTCACCGGGCTGCCCGTCGCCGGATTCACCGGGACCCTGCGCAACCGCAACGCCGGAAACTCCCCGGCAGCCGGGCTGATCCGGGCCAAGACGGGCACCCTGACCGGCGTGAACTCCCTCTCCGGAACAGTGGTCGACCCCTCCGGACGGCTCCTGGCCTTCGCCTTCCTGACCGCGAACGCCCCGGCCCCCGAAGGCGCCGAGAAGGCCCTCGACCGACTCGCCGCCGCCGTCGCCGCCACCCCGTAGCCCCCGCCGCCGGACCTCCCCCCGGCCCCCACCGGGACTTCCGGGAGACTTCCGGGGACTTCCCTCCAGGGGGACCGCCGCGGCGGTCGTCCACGTACGGTTGACGCATGACGAGCGTCGGTGGTGCGGAGATGGTCGACTGGAACCTCGCGGTGGCGACCGCGACCCGCCTCGTACGGCCCGGCCCGGAGGTCGGCCGGGACGAGGCACGGGCCGTCGTCGCCGAACTGCGCGAGCACGCCAGGACCGCGGAACGGCACGTACGGGAGTACACCCGGATGATCCCGCCGGGACAGGTCGTCCCCCGCACCCCCGTCCTCGTCGTCGACCGGGCCGGCTGGGTCAAGGCCAACGTCGCCGGGTTCCGGGAACTCCTCGGGCCGCTGCTCGGCACCGTGCGCGAGCGCCGCGGGAACGGCCCCGGCGGCGCCGTGCTCGGCGCGGTCGGCGGCAAGGTCACCGGCGTCGAGCTGGGCATGCTCCTCAGCTTCCTGGCCTCCCGCGTCCTCGGCCAGTACGAGACCTTCGCCCCGGCCTCCCGCGACCTGCCGGGCTCCCCCACGGGCGGCGGCCGACTGCTCCTGGTCGCCCCCAACATCGTGCACGTCGAACGCGAGCTGGAGGTGGACCCGCACGACTTCCGGCTCTGGGTCTGCCTCCACGAGGAGACGCACCGTACGCAGTTCACGGCCGTCCCGTGGCTACGTGACCATCTGGAGGGCGAAATCCAGACGTTTCTGGGCGCCACCGAGATCGACCCGACGACCCTCCTGGAGCGGGTCCGCGAGGCCGCCCAGTCCTTCGCCGGGGCCCGCCCGGACGCCGAACGGGGCGAGACGGGCCGCTCCCTGGTCGAACTGGTGCAGACCCCCGAACAGCGCGAGGTGCTGGGCCGCCTCACCGCCGTCATGTCCCTGCTGGAGGGCCACGCCGACTTCGTCATGGACGGCGTCGGCCCCGAAGCGGTCCCCTCGGTCGCCGAGATCCGCGAGAAGTTCCAGCAGCGCAGGGCCAGCGGAGCGGGCCGGCTCGACGCCACGCTGCGCAAGCTCCTGGGCCTCGACGCCAAGCTCCGCCAGTACCGCGACGGGGAACGCTTCGTCCGCGCCGTCGTCGGCCAGGTCGGCATGGACGGCTTCAACCGGGTCTGGACCTCCCCGAACACCCTGCCGACCAAGGCGGAGATCGCCAGGCCGGCGGAGTGGGTGGCCAGGGTCCACAGCAAAGGGAGTGAAGAAAGGTGACGCACGGGGCGTAAAGATGTCTCGTTGGGGGAAGCAGCATCACCCGTCCGAGGGACCGTGAGCCGTGGAAGGGCGTGCGATGCTCGGGGAACGTCCCGGTTCTGTCACCATCGACGCACTCTGAGTGACACCCCCGTCCTTCAAGGGGTACTGGGCAGCACCGAAGAGCACCTCGCGCACGACACCCCCGACGCCTCCGCCCCCGAGGCGCCCCGAACCTCCACCGAAGGGCACCGGACATGGGTCCCCATCCTGCGGTCGCGGCGATACGCCTGGCGGTCCGCCGCGTACTCCACGACGTCCTCACCGACCTCACCGAACACCCCGTCACCGTCTCCGCCGACCGCTCCGCCGGTCGCCACCGGCCCGCCGGACCCCGTCCCCCCGGCGCCACCGAACCCCTCGTCCTCGTCGCCTGCTCCGGCGGCGCCGACTCCATGGCCCTCGCCTCGGCGCTCGCCTTCGAGGCCCCCAAACTCGGCATCCGGGCCGGCGGCATCACCGTCGACCACGGGCTCCAGGCCGGCTCCGACCTGCGCGCCGCCGAGGTCCTCACCCGCATGACCGCGCTCCGCCTCGACCCGGTGGAGTCCGTCGCCGTGCGCGTCGGCCGCGAGGGCGGACCGGAAGCCGCCGCCCGCGACGCCCGCTACGGAGCCCTGGACGAGGCCGCGGACCGGCTCGGAGCCGCCGCCGTGCTCCTCGGCCACACCCGCGACGACCAGGCCGAGACCGTCCTGCTGGGCCTCGCCCGCGGCTCCGGCATCCGCTCGCTCTCCGGCATGCCCGAGGTCTCGGGAGGCCCCGGCGGAGCCGGCCGCGTCCACCGCTACCGCCGCCCCTTCCTCCAGGTGGACCGCCAGACCGCCCGCAAGGCCTGCATGGTCCAGTCCCTGCCCGTCTGGGACGACCCGCACAACGCCGACCCCGCCTACACCCGCTCCCGGCTGCGCCACGAAGGGCTGCCCGCCCTGGAGAAGGCCCTGGGCAAGGGGGTCGTGGAAGCGCTGGCCCGCACCGCCCAGCTCTCCCGCGACGACGCCGACGCCCTCGACGCCTGGGCCGCCGAGGCGGAGACCGGCGTACGGGACGAGGACGGGCGCCTGGAGTGCGTCAAGCTGTACGCCCTGCCCCCGGCCGTCCGCCGCCGGGTGATCCGCCGGGCCGTCGTCGCCGCCGGCTCCCCGGCGGGCTCCCTCTTCGCCCGTCACATCGAGGAAGTCGACCGTCTCATCACCGGATGGCGCGGTCAGGGCGCGATCAACCTGCCCGGCCGGGTCGAGGCCCGGCGGCAGGGTGGCAGACTGGTCATCCGGCAGGGCTGATTGGTGCTGAAACACGGCTGAGCCTCCGGGGGCACACCCCCCGGAGCCCCGGCCGACAACGAAAGTGATGCGGGTGGACGAGAAGGACATGGGCGACGACCTCCAGTCGGTGCTCATCACCAAGGAAGAGATCGACGCGAAGCTGGCCGGGCTGGCCGCGAAGATCGACGCGGAGTACGCGGGCAAGGACCTGCTCATCGTCGGAGTCCTCAAGGGCGCCGTGATGGTGATGGCGGACCTGGCGCGCGCCCTGTCGACCCCGCTCACCATGGACTGGATGGCGGTGTCCTCCTACGGCGCCGGGACCCAGTCCTCCGGTGTGGTCCGGATCCTCAAGGACCTGGACACCGACATCAAGGGCAAGCACGTCCTGATCGTCGAGGACATCATCGACTCCGGCCTGACACTGTCCTGGCTGCTGTCGAACCTGGGCTCCCGCGAGCCGGCCTCCCTGCAGGTCTGCACGCTGCTGCGCAAGCCCGACGCCGCCAAGGTCGCCATCGACGTGAAGTGGGTCGGCTTCGACATCCCGAACGAGTTCGTCGTGGGCTACGGCCTCGACTACGCGGAGAAGTACCGCAACCTGCCGTTCGTCGGCACGCTCGCCCCGCACGTCTACGGCGGCTGACCCCACCGCCGCCGCCCCGCCCCACCGCTCCCGGGAACCCGGGGGAACCCATGGGCCCCCACGGGGAACCTGAGGGCGATTCCCGCCGTTGGAGCAGGGGAAGCGGGTCTGTCAGCCGTCCCACGGGGCCGCGGGTGACAATTCAGGGGTACATTCCGAAGAACAGTCTTTACTCACAGCAGCATTTACCTACGGGCAGGAGGGACGGGGTGCCTGGCGCCCCGTATGGATGGACGTGAAGCGATACTTCCGTGGGCCGGTCATGTGGATCGTGCTGGCCGTCCTCGCCGTGGTCGTGTTGATGAACGTCGTCGGCTCCGGCGGCGGCTACAAGTCGGTGGAGACCAGCGAGGTCGTCAAGGCGATCAACAGTGGCCAGGTGGACAGCGCCAAGCTGACCACCGGTGACAGCCAGATGATCAAGATCGAGCTGAAGAAGGACCAGAAGCTCGGCGACAACGACGGCACCAAGTTCCAGGCCAACTACATCGGGGACCAGGGCGTCCAGCTCGCCCAGAGCCTCCAGACCAAGTACGAAGCCGGCCAGATTCCGGACGGGTACACCGTCTCGCCGGACAAGACCAGCCCGTTCCTGAGCGTGCTGCTCTCGCTCCTGCCCTTCGTCCTCATCGTCGTGGTGTTCCTGTTCCTGATGAATCAGATGCAGGGCGGCGGCTCCCGGGTCATGAACTTCGGGAAGTCCAAGGCCAAGCTCATCACCAAGGACACCCCGAAGACGACGTTCGCGGATGTCGCGGGCGCGGACGAGGCCGTCGAGGAACTCCACGAGATCAAGGAGTTCCTCCAGGAGCCGGCGAAGTTCCAGGCCGTCGGCGCCAAGATCCCCAAGGGCGTGCTGCTCTACGGCCCGCCCGGTACCGGCAAGACCCTGCTCGCGCGTGCCGTCGCGGGCGAGGCCGGGGTCCCCTTCTACTCGATCTCCGGTTCCGACTTCGTCGAGATGTTCGTCGGCGTCGGCGCCTCGCGCGTCCGTGACCTGTTCGAACAGGCCAAGGCCAACGCGCCGGCGATCGTCTTCGTCGACGAGATCGACGCCGTCGGCCGGCACCGCGGCGCGGGTCTCGGCGGCGGCCACGACGAGCGCGAGCAGACCCTCAACCAGCTGCTGGTCGAGATGGACGGCTTCGACGTGAAGGGCGGCGTCATCCTGATCGCCGCCACGAACCGCCCGGACATCCTCGACCCGGCACTCCTGCGCCCCGGCCGCTTCGACCGGCAGATCGCCGTCGACCGTCCGGACATGCAGGGCCGTCTGGAGATCCTCAAGGTCCACCAGAAGGGCAAGCCGGTCGCGCCGGACGTCGATCTGGGCGCCGTCGCCCGTCGCACGCCCGGCTTCACGGGTGCCGATCTCTCCAACGTCCTGAACGAGGCGGCGCTCCTCACCGCCCGTATGGACAGGAAGCTGATCGACAACCACGCGCTGGACGAGGCGATCGACCGTGTCGTGGCGGGCCCGCAGAAGCGGACCCGGATCATGTCGGACCGGGAAAAGAAGATCACCGCGTACCACGAGGGCGGTCACGCCCTGGTCGCGGCGGCCTCCCCGAACTCCGACCCGGTCCACAAGATCACGATCCTCTCCCGCGGCCGGGCCCTGGGTTACACCATGGTCCTGCCCGACGAGGACAAGTACTCGACCACGCGCAACGAGATGCTCGACCAGCTCGCGTACATGCTGGGCGGGCGCGCGGCCGAGGAACTGGTCTTCCACGACCCGACCACAGGCGCGGCGAACGACATCGAGAAGGCCACCGCCACGGCGCGGGCCATGGTCACGCAGTACGGCATGACCGAGCGGCTCGGCGCGATCAAGTTCGGTGGCGACAACACCGAACCGTTCCTCGGCCGTGAGATGGCGCACCCGCGCGACTACTCGGAAGAGGTCGCGGCGCTGGTCGACGAAGAGGTCAAGAAGCTCATCGAGACCGCGCACAACGAGGCGTGGGAGATCCTGGTCGAGAACCGTGACGTCCTCGACAACCTGGTTCTCGCGCTGCTGGAGAAGGAGACGCTGAACAAGGAGCAGATCGCGGAGGTCTTCTCCACGATCGTCAAGCGTCCGGCCCGTCCCGCGTGGACCGGCTCCTCCCGCCGCACCCCCTCGACCCGTCCGCCAGTGCTCTCCCCCAGGGAGCTCCAGCTGACGAACTCCGCCAACGGCACCTCCTCGGCGGCCTCGCCCGCCGTCTCGGTGGAGAAGGCCCCGGAGCCCTCCCCGGAGGAGCGCCCGGAGTAACGGGTCCTCCCACGACCCGTCCGGAATGGATGCCGCGCCCCCCAGGTCCTAGCCTGGGGGGCGCGGCACTTTCACACGACCTTGAGTGCCAGTGCAGACAGGAACGAGGAAGAGATGACCGACCCAGTGACCCTGACCGGCGACGAGGGCACGATCGGCGAGTTCGACGAGAAGCGCGCCGAGGCGGCGGTCCGCGAACTCCTGATCGCGGTTGGCGAGGACCCGGACCGCGAAGGCCTCCTGGAGACCCCGGCGCGCGTGGCGCGGGCGTACAGGGAGATATTCGCCGGCCTCTACCAGAAGCCCGAGGAGGTCCTGACGACGACGTTCGACCTCGGCCACGACGAGATGGTCCTGGTGAAGGACATCGAGGTCATGAGTACGTGTGAACACCATCTGGTCACATTTCACGGCGTAGCCCATGTGGGTTACATCCCGGCCGAGTCCGGCAAGATCACCGGCCTGTCGAAGCTGGCCCGCCTGGTGGACGTGTTCGCCCGCCGCCCCCAGGTGCAGGAACGTCTCACCACCCAGATCGCCGACTCGCTGATGGAGATCCTGGACCCGCGCGGGGTCATCGTGGTCATCGAGTGCGAGCACATGTGCATGACCATGCGCGGGGTCCGCAAGCCCGGCGCGAAGACCATCACCTCGGCGGTCCGCGGCCAGCTCCGCGACCCCGCCACCCGCGCCGAGGCGATGAGCCTGATCATGGCGCGCTAGCCGGATTGTCGGACCCGCCCGATAACGTCGTCGATCAGGGGATCCACACGCTGATCAGGGGGCGGGATGGGCGGGCTGCCGAGCAAGCAGATGGCGAACGGAGCCGATGGGGCCGCTCAGGCCAGCACCATCGGCGTGGGCGACCGGCTCTGGACGCTGGACGCTGGACGGGGACAGGACCGTGCACACGGCCGTTCTGGGAGTGACGGCCGTGAAAGCTCGCGAGGTCGTCGACGTGGTCACGGACGGGCGGACGTTCACCGTGGCACCGGACCAGTTACTGAGCACCGGTGACGGGTGGATTCCGGCCGGAGAAGCCACCGGCAGCGTGGTGGCATGGACTCCGCCACGCACGCTGTGCCGTACGCGCCCGACGATTCGGCCCGGCTACGAGTTCGGCTACCTGGTAGGTGCCACATGTGCGGAAGGCACGGTCGGCAAGAACTACGCGTCCCTGATCGTGAACGACGAGGGCTTCGCGGCCAAGTACGCGCAGTGCCTGACCACGGCGACGGGCCTTCCCGCCCGTCTGGAACCCGTCACGAGGCCGTCCGGCTTCCTCCAGTGCGACATTCCCGGATTCCGGGTGCGTGTGGTCTCCTCGTACCTCGCGGACGTCCTACGGCAGTACGCGGGGGGCGACGCGCACCACATGCGGCAGGGCTTCCCCCGCGTCGTGATGAAAGACCTCGCCACCTTCGAAGGCTTCCTGGACGGGTACGCGGACGGCGACGGCTTCCGGCACAAGCACTGGCACGGACGGACGGTCACCAGTGCCAATGTTCCTTTCCTGGCGGAGCTGGCCACGATCATCGGAGCCCGCTTCACGCCGCTGACCGGTAAGGCATCGCAGCTGGTGGTCACCGACCGCTGGCAGCGGCGCGGCACCTTCGTGGCGGAAGACCGCCCCCTGCACCTCGTGGAGCGGCAGCCGGTGACGGTGTCCGAGGTCAGGCCCCGCACCGCCACCGGAGCCAAGCCCTTCACCCTCTGCACCTACGCCCTCGCCCCCCACCCCGGCTTCCTGGTGAACGGGCACCTGGTCCGTGCGCCCGGGTGACGGGGTCAGGCGCGGGCCGGGGACGGTGGGGAGTCGTCGTCGTCCTCCGGGAGCTTCAGGACGTGTTCCAGGAAGAGGGCGGCGGCGATGACCGCCGCGCCCGCCAGGACCGAGAATCCGGCGTACCACGCCTGGTCGCGGCGGGCGGGGATGTCGAGGGCGTCCGTCAGCAGGAAGACGCCCACCCCGCCGTACGCGCCCGCCACCAGGGCCGCCACCAGGGCGCTCGCCTGCCCGAAGACCACCGCGCGGGCCGCCATCAGCGGCTCGACGCCCTTGGCCCCCGGGCGGCGCTCGCGCTGGGCCCTGAGCCGGGCGCGCAGCGACAGGGCGGTCGCGAGGAGCACCACGGCGATCACCGCCAGGACGACGGGGGCGGCCAGCGGGACGCCCGGCAGGCTGCCGTACGCGTTCCAGAGCCGGGCACCCGCCCAGGACAGGACCCCGGCGACGGCGAAGATGCCCGCCAGGACCCCCGGCCTCAGTTGCTTCACGTGTCCGTGCCCCGCTCTCTCGCCCGGTCTCCCGCAGTGGACGGGCTGTGCTGGACAGCCCCGTACCGACAGGCTAACGACTACTCGGGGAGGCGCAGTTCCAGGTCGGGGCGCGGCGTGACACCGGCGGGTCCGATCGCGGCCAGGAGCGCGGCGACCGGGCCGCGGCCCGGGAGCTGTGCCTGGGGGTCGATGTCGTTCCAGGGGGCCAGGACGAAGGCCCGCTCGTGGGCGCGCGGGTGCGGGAGGGTGAGCGCGGGGTCGGCGGAGACCTCGTCGGCGTAGGTGATGATGTCGACGTCGATGGTGCGCGGTCCCCACCGCTCCTCACGGACCCGGTCGAACGCCTCTTCGACGGCCTGGCCGCGTTCCAGGAGCGAGGACGGCGGCAGCGTGGTCTTCACCGAGACGACCGCGTTGAAGTACGCGGGCTGCGAGCCGGGCTCGACGCCCCAGGGTTCGGTCTCGTAGACGGGCGAGACGGCCTTGACGCGCAGCCCGGGGGTGTCGCCCAGGGCGTCGATGGCGCCCTGGAGGGTCTCCAGCCGGTTGCCGAGGTTCGAGCCGAGGGCGATGACGGCCCATTTCGGGTTGGACAGCGTGACGTCCGCCGCGTCGACCGTCTCGACGACGGAGGCGGGGACCGGCTGGACGGTCGGGTCGCTCTGTGCGTTCAGTCCGTTGTTCATGCGCGGCTCCGGGTGATCGTGACGGTCACGTCGTCGAAGGGGACGGTGATGGGCGCGTCCGGCTTGTGGACGACCACTTCCACCTGTGCCACCGCTTCGTGCTTGAGGCACTGCTGGGCGATCCGTTCGGCGAGGGTCTCGATCAGGTCGACGGGCTCTCCCTGGACCACGTCGACGACCTCCTCGGCGACGACCCCGTAGTGCACGGTCTTCGCCAGGTCGTCGTCGGCCGCCGCGGGGCGGGTGTCGATGTGCAGCACCAGGTCGACGATGAAGGTCTGGCCCTCCTCGCGCTCCCGGGGGAAGACGCCATGGTGCCCACGAGCCTTGAGGCCGCGCAGCGCGACACGATCCACGCGAATCACTCCTGTTTTCCGTAGTGCTTCCGGTCCCGGTGCTCCCGGGCCATGGGCCTGTGCCGAGTGCGGTCGGCGTCGTCCGCACTCGAATTTACCTGCGAAACGCACGCATCCCCGCCGAGGGGGTCAGGCGTCGTCCTCGTCCTCGTCCTCCTCGGACTCCGCGAGGACGGGAGAGCCGTGGTGGGACCACAGCCGCCACCCCCCGGGTGTGCGACGGAACACATTGGTGGCGACGACCAGCTGCCCGACCAGGGGGCCCAGCTCCCCGCCGTCCTCGGCGGGGCCGCCGCTGAGGATGTTCTCCGTGCAGGTCACCAGGGCCGTGTCGGCTATGACGGTCACCTTGGTGTCGGTGAGGAAGAACTGGATGTAGTCGGTGTGCGACATGATCAGCGCGTAGGAGCGCAGCACCTCGCCGCGGCCCGAGAGGACCGGCCAGCCCGGGTGCACGCAGGAGATCTCGTCGTCGAGCCAGAGCGCCGACAGGGCGTCGAAGTCCCCTTGCTCCATGGCCTCGTAGAAGGCCGTGTTGACCTCTTCGACCGCTTCGGTGTCGGTACTGCTCACGGGGCTCCTTCTCGGCCGGTGCGGATCGCGGTACGGATCGTGGTGCGGATCAGAGTGCCCCTTCCACGGCGCGGGCCACCCGAACCGCGTCCGCGGTCGCCCGTACCTCGTGGACGCGTACGGCCCAGGCGCCCTGGTGGGCGGCTATCGCGGAGACGGCGGCGGTCGCGGCGTCCCGTTCGCGGGCGGGGGGCGGGGCGGCGCCGTCCGCGCCGGCCAGGACCCGGCCGAGGAAACGCTTGCGCGAGGCGGCGACCAGCAGCGGAAGGCCCAGGGCGCGCAGCTCGGGCAGGTGCGCGACCAGGGCGAGGTCGTGTTCGGCGTTCTTCGCGAAGCCGAGGCCCGGGTCGACGACGAGCCGGTCGGGGGCGATCCCGCCGGCGACCACCGCGTCGATCCGCTCGCGCAGCTCGGCGGTGACCTCCGCGACCACGTCCTCGTAGACGGCCAGGCCGTTCATGCCGGCGCTGAAACCGCGCCAGTGCATGACGACGAACGGCACCTCGGCGGCGGCCACGGCCGCGACCATCCCGGGGTCGGCGAGCCCGCCGCTGACGTCGTTGACCAGGACCGCCCCGGCGGCGACGGCCCGGGCGGCGACGGCCGCGCGCATGGTGTCGACGGAGACGGTGACGCCTTCGGCGGCCAGGCCGCGCACGACGGGGACGACCCGGCGCAGCTCCTCCTGGGCGTCGACGCGGGGGGCGCCGGGCCGGGTGGACTCGCCGCCGACGTCGACGAGGTCGGCGCCCTGGGCGACGAGGTCGAGGCCGCGCTTGACGGCGGCGGTGGTGTCGAACCAGCGGCCCCCGTCGGAGAAGGAGTCGGGGGTGACGTTGACGACGCCCATGACCGCGCAGCGGTCCCACTCCGGCAGACCTGTGACCTCGCCCCTGCTGGTGGCCCCGCGCTTCGTGTTCATAGGTCCAAGGGTAGGGCTGACCTGGATACGGCAGGGCCCCGGCGCCTTTACGGTCGCCGGGGCCCTGGTGTGCGGAGGTACGGCAGGGGTTACGCGGCCTGTACCTCGCGCTCCGGCTTCGGTACGGCGGTCATGGCGGTGTGGGCGCAGGTGCGGACCGGCTTGGGGCGGCGGCGGGCGGCGAAGAGGCGGGGCAGGGCCAGCGTCACGAAGCCTTCCGCCTGCATGGCGGCGAAGCCGATGCGGGGCAGGTCGCGGGTCTGCCGGAAGACGACGAAGCGCGGTTCCCAGCGCGGCCGGAACTTCGCGTTGAACTTGTACAGCGACTCGATCTGGAACCAGCGGGAGAGGAAGACCAGCAGTCCGCGCCACATCCGCAGGACGGGGCCGGCGCCGATCTTCTCGCCGCGGGCGAGGGCGGAGCGGAACATCGCGAAGTTGAGCGAGACCTTCTCGATCTTCAGCCCGGGGGCGGCCTCCAGGGAGGCCACGATCAGCAGCTCGTTCATGCCCGGGTCGGCGGCGCGGTCGCGGCGCATCAGCTCCAGCGACATGCCGTCGGAGCCCCAGGGGACGAAGTGCAGGACGGCCTTGAGGTCGCCGAAGGGGCTGGTGTCGCCCTCCTCGGTCCGGTGGGCGGTGGCGATGAAGCAGTCGCCGTCGCCCGGGTCGCCGACGCGGCCCAGCGCCATGGAGAAGCCGCGTTCGGTGTCGGTGCCGCGCCATGCCTCGGCGGCGCCGCGCACCTGCTCCAGCTCGGCCTCGGTCAGCTCGCTGACCCGGCGGACCTGGGTGGTGTAGCCGTTGCGTTCGATGCGCTTGACCATCTGGCGGACGTTGCGCATGGCGCGGCCCGAGAGGGAGAAGTCCTTGACGTCGACGATCGCCTCGTCGCCCAGTTCCAGGGCGTCCAGGCCGGTCTCCCGGGTCCAGACCTCGCCGCCGGTCTCGCTGCAGCCCATGACCGCGGGGGTCCAGGAGTGGGCCTTGGCCTCCTCCATGAACCGCTCGATGGCGCCGGGCCACGCCTCGACGTCGCCGATGGGGTCGCCGGAGGCGAGCATCACCCCGGAGACGACGCGGTAGGTGACGGCGGCCTTGCCGCTGGGGGAGAAGACGACGGCCTTGTCGCGGCGGAGCGCGAAGTGGCCCAGGGAGTCGCGTCCGCCGTGCTTGGCGAGCAGCTCGCGCAGCTTGGTCTCGTCGTCGGCGGTGAGCCGGGCGGCCGGGTGCTCGGGGCGGAAGGCCAGGTAGATGGTGGTGAGCGCGGTCAGCATGCCGAGGGCGCCCAGGGAGTAGCCGACGGTCCAGGAGACCCGGCCCGCGTAGTCGACGGGGCCCTCGAAGCCGAAGAGGCCGTAGACGACGTGGGTGATCTGCTCGTACAGCCCCGGGTTGCCGACGACCTTGCCCGGGTGGACGTTGACGATGACCAGGCCGAGCCCGATGGAGCCGGCACTCATCAGGACGAAGTTCGCGAGCGCCTTCCAGCGGCTGCGCGGGTCGGGCAGTGCCTTGAACTGGCTCTGGTGGATCAGGAGCAGTGCGAGGAGCGCCGCCGCGATGATCACGCTGACGATGGAGTGGCGGTAGGTGAACTGCGCCGCTGCTCCGGCGGGCAGCAGGACGACGGCGGCCCGCCAGGCCCGCCGCTTGTTGCGCTTGAGTCCGTGGGCGAGCAGCAGGAGCAGGACGCCCGCGCTGATGGAGAGGGCTGCGGCGAAGGGGCCCAGGGACCAGGGCAGCACCTCGGTGACCTCGTGGATACGGCTGTGCCGAAACCGCGGGAAGACGCCCGCGGCGATGTCCACAAGGCCGACGATCATGACGGCCGTACCTACCAGGCCGGGCACGGACTCCGGTCGTGGGCCGCGGAGGATTCGGCTGACCCGCTTCGGAACCTGCCCGGACTTATCGCCATCTATCCTGCTAGACATCGCTTCCCGTTGCTCCGCGAGAGATCATGTGGCCGAGGGCCGCGACAGCCTCCGGTGTGTGGTGCGTCCAGTAGGACGGCATCGAGGAGGAGCGGGTTCACTCTTCCGCCGGAAAAACTCGTCCTGCCATCAGAAAGTCGACTGACTGCTCATGGGTCTCACCAGTAATACGGTTCTGGCTCTGGCCATCATCGCCGGTGTGCTGCTCTTCGTGGCCACGGTCTGGCTCTGGCCGAAGCTGTCGGGCCGCACCTGGCGTGCGTTCACCGGCCGGATCGCGCTCCTGCTCGCGACCCAGCTCGCGCTCTTCGCGGCGGTCGGTCTCGCGGCCAACAAGTCCTTCAGCTTCTACGGGTCCTGGGCCGACATGCTCGGCCGGGAGACCGCGATCGGCAAGGTCGTCGACCACTCGATGAGCAGCAAGGACATCAAGGTCATCGACAAGCAGAGGCTGGACGTCCCGGGCGGTGGCAAGCCCCAGGTGGGCGGTCAGATCCTGAAGGTGTCGATCGCGGGCCAGAAGTCGAGGATAACGAGTCCGGGCTACGTGTGGCTGCCGCCGGAGTACTTCCAGCCGCAGCACAAGGACCAGAACTTTCCCGCCTCCATCGTCCTCACGGGGTACCCCGGCACCGCCGAGAACCTCATCAAAGGGCTGAACTATCCGATGACGGCCTTCAAGCAGGCCAAGGCGGGCAAGATGAAGCCGATGATCCTGGTGATGATGCGGCCGACCGTCGCGCCGCCGCGGGACACCGAGTGCGTGGACATACCCAATGGCCCGCAGACGGAGACCTTCTTCGGCGAGGACCTGCCGCAGGCCATCAGGGACACCTTCCGGGTCGGTGACAAGGCGCAGAACATGGCCTTCATCGGCAACTCCACCGGCGGCTACTGCGCCCTGAAGATCGCCGCGCACTACCCGCAGACCTTCGGTGCGGCCGTGGGCCTGTCCGCGTACTACGACGCCCCCGACGCGGGCGACCCGACGACCGGTGACCTGTTCCACGGCGACGAGCAGCTGAAGAAGCGCGCGAACGTGCTGCACAGCATCGAGAACAAGCAGCCGAGCGGTACGTCCTTCATGGTCACCAGCAGTGAGATCGGGGAGCCGAACCTCGCGGACACCAAGAAGTTCATCAAGAAGGTCAAGAACCCGGACCGGGTCTCCTCGATCATCCTCGACAGCGGTGGCCACAACTTCAACACGTGGCGCCGTGAGATCCCGCCGATGCTGACGTGGCTGAGCGACCGCATCCAGGCGTGACGCCCGGGGCCTGACCAGGCTGCGGCCCCGGACCACCCGACACGGGTGGTCCGGGGCCGCGGTCGGTCCGGGGTCAGGCGCCCGGGGTCAGGCGGCGGGCGGTCGCGCCCGGCGCAGGGCCCGGTGGACGCCCTCCGGGGTGAGGACGCCGACCAGCGCGCCCGAGTCCGGGTCCGTGACCCCGATCCGGCCCGAGTCCTCCTGGAGCAGCGCCGCGAGCGCCTCGCGCAGCGAGGAGCCCAGGGCCACCGCCGTGGCCGGGGCCGGTCCCCGGGCCGCCGCCAGGTCCGCCGCCGCGACCGGGGTGACCGCGAGCCGCCGCAGCCCCCGGTCCGCGCCGACGAACCGTGCCACGTACTCGGTGGCCGGGGCCCCCAGCACCGCCGCCGGGCGGGCGAACTGCTCGATGGTCCCCGCGCCGTAGACCGCGATCCGGTCACCGAGCCGGACCGCCTCCTCCAGGTCGTGCGTGACCAGCAGGATCGTCTTGCG
This sequence comes from Streptomyces sp. NPDC051567, assembly GCF_044454165.1. Classification (NCBI taxonomy): domain Bacteria; kingdom Bacillati; phylum Actinomycetota; class Actinomycetes; order Kitasatosporales; family Streptomycetaceae; genus Streptomyces; species Streptomyces sp. NPDC051567. The sequence continues at coordinate 19,853 of NZ_JBITDK010000032.1, forward strand.
CACCGTCCGCTGCAGGGCCAGGAACTCGTTCTGGAGCCGCTCGCGCACCACCGGGTCCACCGCGCCGAACGGCTCGTCCATCAGCAGGACGGGCGGGTCGGCGGCGAGCGCGCGGGCCACCCCGACCCGCTGGCGCTGCCCGCCGGAGAGCTGGTCGGGGTAGCGGCCCCCGTACACGGCCGGGTCCAGCCCCACCAGGTCGAGGAGCTCGGCCGCCCGCGCGCGGGCCTTCGCCTTCGGGGTGCCGGTCAGCCGTGGCACGGTCGCCGTGTTCTCCAGCACCGTCTTGTGCGGGAACAGCCCGACCTGCTGGATCACGTACCCGATCCGGCGGCGCAGCTCGACCGGGTCGGCCGCCGCGATGTCCTCGCCGCCGAGCAGGATGCGGCCGGAGGTCGGTTCGATCAGCCGGTTGACCATCTTCATCGTGGTCGTCTTGCCGCAGCCGGACGGACCCACGAGCGTGACCAGCTCGCCCTCCGCCACCTCGAAGGAGAGGTCCTCGACGGCGGTGGTCCCGTCGGGGTAGGACTTGGTCACGTGCTCGAATCGGATCACACGCCCATCTTTCCGTACGCGCGTCCGGGGATTGTGAAGGGCGTGTTGCCCGGCCGCGAAGGATTCCGGTCATTGTCGGTGCCGGGGGTTATGGTCGCTGTTGTACGCGTGTTCGGTGACAGGGGGTGAGGGGCATGGCAGGGCAGAGCTGTCTGGTGGCGAACGACTGGATCTGCTGGGAGTACGTCACCTCCCGCTCCCAGGAACTCACCGAAGCCACGCTCGAACACGTCTGGATCACCGGGGCGTCGGTGCTCATCGGCCTCGCCGTCGCCCTCCCGCTGGCCCTGCTGGCCCGCCGGGGCCGCCGCTGGGCCGCGCCCGTCCTGGGCCTGACCACCCTGCTCTACACGGTCCCCTCGCTCGCCATGTTCTCCCTCCTGCTGCCGGTCTTCGGCCTCTCCGCCGCCCTCGTGGTGACCGGCCTGGTGCTGTACTCGCTGACCATCCTGGTCCGCAACGCGCTGGCGGGCCTCGAAGCCGTCCCCGAGGAGGTGCGGGAGGCCGCGCGCGGCATGGGGTACGGCCCCCGGCGGCTGCTCTGGCAGGTCGAGCTGCCGCTCGCGCTGCCCGCGCTCCTCGCCGGCGTCCGCATCGCGACGGTCTCCACCGTGGCCCTGACCACCGTCGGCTCCATCGTCGGCAAGGGCGGTCTCGGCAACCTCATCGCCCCGGCCGTGAACAGCTCCTTCAAGGCCCAGGTGCTCACCGCCTCGGTGCTGTGCGTCCTGCTCGCGCTCCTGGCCGACCTGCTGCTGCTCGGCGTACAGCGGCTGCTCACACCGTGGACGCGCGCCGCGCGCCCGGCCGGGGCCAAGGGGGTCTGAGTCATGGGAGTACTGGGAGAAGCCTGGTCCTGGCTGGCGGACGGCGCCAACTGGTCCGGTGAGAACGGGGTGTGGCACCGGCTCGGCGAGCACGTCTACGTCAGCGGGATCGCCCTCGCGATCGCCTGCGCGGTGGCGCTGCCCGTCGGTCTCCTCCTCGGCCACCTCGGCAAGGGCGGCACGCTGGCGGTGAACATCTCCAACATCGGCCGGGCCGTGCCCGTCTTCGCGGTGCTGGCGCTGTTCATGGTCTCGCCGCTGCGCAACGCGGGCTACCTGCCGACCATCGTCGCCCTGGTCCTGTTCGCCGTGCCCCCGCTGCTCACCAACGCGTACGTCGGCATGCGCGAGGTCGACCGCTCGGTGGTGGAGGCGGCCCGGGGCATGGGCATGTCGGGCGGGCAGCTCTTCTGGCGGGTCGAGCTGCCGCTCGCGCGCGGGCTGGTGACGACGGGCCTGCGCTCCGGCGCCGTCCAGGTCGTCGCCACGGCCACGATCGCGGCGATGGTCGGCCAGGGCGGCCTCGGCCGGATCATCACCGCGGGCTTCAACACGTACAACACCCCCCAGGTCGTCGCGGGCGCCCTGCTGGTGGCGGCGCTGGCGCTGCTGGTGGAAGGCGTACTGGTGGCGGCCGACCGGCTGTTCCCACGTCCGGCCGGGCGTTGAGCGGGCCCGCCCCGCCCGTGCCCGGCATCCCGTGTCCGGCGCCCGGCGTCCCGGGCCGGGCCTCGCCCGTCCGTTCTTCCCTGTTCTTCCGTCGTCCCCTGTTCCCTGCCTTGAAGGAGCACATCATGAGCAAGTCCACACGCGTCCTCGGCGCGGCCCTGGGCGCGGTGGCCCTGACCGCGTCGCTCACCGCGTGCGGCGGCGAGAGCCTGGAGAAGAGCAAGGACAGCGGCTCGGCCCCGTCCTCCCCCTCCGCCGACGGGGGCAAGGGCCGGCTGGTGGTCGGCTCGGCCGGTTTCACCGAGTCCAACGTCCTCGCCGAGATGTACGCCCAGCTCCTCAAGAACGCGGGCTACGCCACCTCGATCACCACGGTCAGCAACCGTGAGCTGTACGAGCCGTCGCTGGAGAAGGGCGAGATCGACGTCGTCCCCGAGTACGCGGCCACCCTCGCGGAGTTCCTCAACGCCAAGGTGAACGGCCCGAAGGCGCCGGAGGACGAGCCGGTTGCCTCCAGCGACGTCACGGCGACGGTCGCGGCGCTGGAGAAGCTGGCCGCGCCGCTCGGCCTCAAGGCCCTCCCGGCGGGCTCGGCGGTCGATCAGAACGCCTTCGCGGTGACCCGGGAATTCGCGCAGAAGAACAACCTGAAGACCCTTTCCGACCTCGGCAGGTCCGGACTGAAGGTGAAGATCGCGGCGGGCGACGAATGCGCCGTCCGGCCCTTCTGCGCACCGGGTCTGACGAAGACGTACGGAATTCAGGTGGCCGGCATCGACCCGAAGGGCGTCGGCACCCCGCAGGCCAAGCAGGCGGTCAAGGACGGCACGGACCAGGTGGTCCTGACCACGACCACGGACGCCACGCTCGACAGCTACGGCCTGGTCCTGCTGGAGGACGACAAGAAGCTCCAGAACGCCGACAACGTCCTGCCCGTGGTCAACGCCAAGGACGCCGGAACTCCCGAGGTCGCGGCGGCGCTCGACAAGCTGACCAAGGTGCTCACCACGGCCGACCTGGCCGGCCTGAACCTCAAGGTGGACGCGGAACGCGCCAAGCCGGCGGACGTGGCGAAGCAGTACCTGGAGTCCAAGGGCCTCCTCACGAAGCAGTCATGACCCGACCGAAACCGGGCGAGGTCTGATCGCAACGCGATCGAAGCTTGATCGAAAAAGCTGACGGATAGTCGAAAAGGATTCGAAGGCGGATTCGAAGGCGGATGCGAAGGCGGATGCGAAGGCGGATGTGAAGGCGGATGCGAAGGCGAACCGGGCAGGGCCCGGAAGGAAGGTGAGGGGGCGTCGGAGGAGGGCCGGAGAAGAGCCGTAGGGGAAAGCGCGCGTAACCGCCCGGGAACAGTTTCCCGGGTGGGTACCCCATACGGCCTCGACGCCCTGTAAATTTCAGGCCATGCCCCGTGGACGCCACCGCAATCCTGAACCCCTGCACCGGCTGCTCACGCCGACGACCGTGGCCGGTGTGTCCCTCACCAGCGCCGGAGCGGCCTGGCTGCTCGTGGAACCCCTGACGCTCCGCCTGCTCGTGGCGCTCACGGCGGCGACCGGTGTCGCCGGAGCCGTCGTCATGCGGGCCTGGGACCGATCGGCGGGGCGCCGCGTGGCGGAACTCACCCGCGACCGGGTCAAGGACGAGTGGAAGACGGACGAGCGGATAGCCGAGCTCGAATCCGAACTCGAAGAGGCCCGGCTGCTGCGTGCCCGGCTCGACGCCAAGCTGCGCGCCAAGCGGGTCGAGCTCGCCGGTCTACGCGGCGAGCACGCGGCGCTGCTGCGGCGTTACGCGACCGCCGAGACCGAACGGGCCAGCGCGCTCGAAGGCCGCAGGCTGCTGGCCATGGAGGCCGCCGCGGCCCCGGAACCAGCCCGGACCAAGTCCCCGGCCGCGTCCCCCGCCAAGCCTGCGGCCGGCTCCGAGGTCACCTCTCCGGCCGGGCCCGCGGCCACGTCCCCGGCGGGGTCCCCGGTCGCGAAGGAACTCCCGCCGGTCTCCGACGAGCGGACCGCCGCCGGAGCGGCCACCCCGGTCGGCTACGCCCGTGCCAACGCGGCCCTGGGTGCGCTGACCCGCCGCGCGGAGCCCGGTACCCCGCCCGGTGACGGTCCCGGCCCGGCGGGCCCCCGGCACACCGCCCCGGCGGCCGTGACCGTGGCGCCCGCGGCCCCGGCTCCGGCGGCTCCGGCTCCGGCGGCCGTAGCTCCTGCGGCTCCTGCGGCTCCTGCGGCTCCTGCGGCTCCTGCGGCTCCTGCCACGGTGACCCCGGAGCCCGGGACGCCTGCGGCCCCGGCGGCTGTGGTTCCCGCCGCAGCGGTTCCCGCCGTAGTGGCCCCGGCGGCCGTGGTTCCGCGCCGGGCGGCGCCGGTGGCCCCGTACGCGGCCCCGCGGCGCACGGCCTCCCGCGTCGAGGGCGGCTTCGACTTCTTCGGCACCAAGACGGCCGCGCAGGCCCGTTCGGTGATCGAGGCGGTCCAGAACGAGGACCTGGCCGACGTGGTCGGCGCGGAGGCCCTCGCCGCGCACAAGGCGGAGTCGGACCGGACCGTCTCCGGCCCGGAGTACAAGCCGGTCACCCCCGAACACCGCGCGGTGGGCCAGGTCATCGACCTGACGGCCCACGACGAGACCGAGCCGATCGACGTGGCCCGCCTGCGCACCGCGATCTCCTAGGAACAGCCCTTCCGGGCTCTGTCGCCCGATCGTGTGAGGCGGCCTGGTTCCCCGTGCCGGTGCCCGGACCGAGTTGTACGGTCCGGGCACTTGTAGTGCCTTCCTGAGGGAAGTGGGGCCGGGCATGGCTGGGTGGACGGGGCCGGTGTGGAGCATCCCCTTCGTGGGGGGGCGTGTGGAGATCCCATCGAGCGTGGGAGGGGTCCGCGCCACCCTGGACGGCGAGGCGCTGGCGGAGTTCGAGGCCGAACTGGCCCGGACCCCGGCCAAGCTCCTCGTGTACGTGATCCTTGCCGGGGCTCTGCCGCCCGGTGCCGAAAGCGCGGACGGGGTGACGGTCGCCCGGCTGCGCGGCGGTGACTTCACCGGCGTCCTGGACGAGGACGGCAAGCCGGTCTCCCCGACGCATCCGCCGCTCGCGGCGGGCGAGGTCGCGTCCCCGGTGTGGTTCATGGGCTTCTCCATCGGGTCGAAGACGTTCCCGGCGACCCTCGACGGCGTCCGCGCCGTCCTGGACACCGGGAAGCTGGCGGAGTTCGAGGCGGACATCGCTGCTACGCCGGGGCACGAGCTGGTCTATGCCGCCTTGCGCTGGGGGTACCCGCCGGAGGATCTGGCCGAGGAGGACGCCCTGATCGCGGAGTTGAAGGCCGCCGAAAAACGTGCGGCCGACAACGGGGCGGAGGGCGCATGAGCCGCTACCGCATCCAGTACGCGGGCGTGGCCGAGAAGGTGCGTAACGAGATGCCCGTGGCGTTCCGCGCCCGGTTCGATGCCGCGATGGCATCCACTCCGGCGAACGACCCCTACGGGCACGGCTCCAAACCGGCGGTACCCGGACAGGAGCCGACCAGACGACACGCGACCATCGCGGGCGCGATCGTCCGTTACTACATCGGCGGGCCGCCTTGCCTCGTCGTCACGGCCGTCAAGATCGTCCACGGCGGCTCGTAGCGCCGCGCGCTAGTGCTGTGACCGGAAAGGTTTGCCGGTAGGCCCGCGGCGTCCGGTGCGACTGCGTTCGCTGCGCTCACTTCGTCTCGGCTCTTGCCTTGATCCTTCGGATGCCGAGCGCATCGCAAGGCGGAGGGTCACGGCTTGTACTGGATGTACTTGCGTGGTCCGACAACGCGGCGAGGCGCCGTGCCGGGCGTCGAGGGCCGGTGAACCTTTCCGGTCACAGCACTAGAACAGCGGGAGCTGGCCCGGGAGGGTGGACAGGACGTAGCCGTCCAGGGTCGGGGCCGAGGCGCCGAGCACCACCCGGGCGCGGGAGCCGGGGCAGGAGATCAGGTCGGCGCGGACCCGCCCGCCCGGCGGGTCGTGGCGGGCGATCCGGCCGGAGGTGACGGCGCAGTCACGGCCGCAGGCGGGGCAGGCCCGGCGGGGAGAGTGGGACATTCCCCCAGTCTGCCCTGCGCCGCCGACAGCCACGCCGCCGGCCGGTCCTCCCGTCGGCCTCCGGCCGTTCCCGGCCGGGTCTCGAACCGGATTCCACCGGCCGTCGACCGGAGGCCCCGCCGCGCCGGGAAACGCGTCGCCCGGCTACTTGTCGATGTCCCCGACCACGAAGAACAGCGAGCCCAGGATCGAGACCATGTCCGCGACCAGCTGCCCCGGCAGCAGCACCGCCAGCGCCTGGATGTTGTTGTACGAGGCGCTGCGCAGTTTCAGCCGGTACGGGGTCTTCTCGCCCTTCGAGACGAGGTAGTAGCCGTTGATCCCGAGCGGGTTCTCGGTCCAGGCGTACGTGTGTCCCTCGGGCGCTTTCAGCACCTTGGGCAGGCGCTGGTTGATCGGTCCCGGCTCCAGCTCGTTCATCCGGTCCAGGCAGGCCACGGCCAGGTCGAGCGCGTTGTGGGTCTGGTCCAGCAGGCATTCGAAGCGGGCCAGGCAGTCGCCCTCGGTCCGGGTGACGACCTTCAGGACGTCCTGGAGCTCGCCGTAGGCCAGGTACGGCTCGTCGCGGCGCAGGTCGAAATCGACTCCGGAGGCGCGGGCGACCGGCCCGGAGACCCCGTACGCGTGGACCGCCTCGGCGGACAGGACGCCGACGCCGCGGGTCCGGCCGCGGAAGATCTCGTTGCCGTGCACCAGCTTGTCGTACACGTCCATGCGCGTCCGGACGTCGGCGACGGCGGCGCGGGTCCGGCCGAGCCAGCCGGCCGGGAGGTCCTCCTTGAGGCCGCCGACGCGGTTGAACATGTAGTGCATCCGGCCGCCGGAGATCTCCTCCATGACCGCCTGGAGCTCCTCGCGCTCACGGAACGCGTGGAAGATCGGGGTGATTCCACCCAGTTCGAGGGGGTATGACCCGAGGAACATCAGGTGGTTCAAGACCCGGTTCAGCTCGGCGAGCAGCGTCCGCATCCACACGGCCCGCTCGGGGACCTCCATGCCGAGCATCCGCTCGACCGCCATCACCACGCCCAGCTCGTTCGAGAACGCCGACAGCCAGTCGTGGCGGTTGGCGAGCATCACGATCTGGCGGTAGTCGCGGGCCTCGAAGAGCTTCTCGGCGCCGCGGTGCATGTAACCGACCACCGGGTCCGCGCTGACGATCCGCTCCCCGTCCAGGACGAGGCGCAGGCGCAGCACACCGTGGGTGGAAGGGTGTTGCGGGCCGATGTTGAGCACCATGTCGGTGCTCTCCGCCGCGCCGCCGATGCCGACCGTGGTCTCCGTCATGCGCGCATTCTCTCAGCTTCGCCCAGCCCTAGGCTGGACGCATGACGGAGACCGGGACGACAGAGGGGACGGGTGGTCCCGTGTGGGTGGGGCTGCCCGGCGGGCTGCTCACCCTGCGGCGGCTGCTGCTGGTGATCTGGACGGTGGCGCTGGGGGCCGCCACGGGCGTGCTGCTGGGCGTGCTCGCGGGCCCGGTCTGGGCCGCGGCCGGCGCGTTCTGGCTCGCCGTGCTCGGCTGGGGCTGGGTCGTGCTGGCCCGCAACTGGCGGTCCTGGCGCTACGCCGAGCGCGCGGACGACCTGCTGATCAGCCGGGGCGTGATCTGGCGGGAGCAGACCGTGGTCCCGTACGGGCGGATGCAGCTGGTCGAGGTGACCTCGGGGCCGCTGGAGCGCCGGTTCGGGCTGGCCTCCGTACAGCTGCACACGGCCGCCGCCGCGACGGACGCCAGGATTCCCGGGCTGGTCCCGGCCGAGGCGGAACGGCTGCGGGACCGGCTGACCGCGCTCGGCCAGGCCCGGTCGGCGGGCCTGTGAGCACCCCGGCCGATCCCCCGTCGCCCGCGTCCGCCGCGGAGCCCCTGGCCGCGTTCGCCGCGCCCGTGCCGCCCGTGCCCGTCCCGCTCGTGGCCGCCTCCGCCGAGCGGCGGCTGCACCCCTTCACCCCGCTGCGCCGCGCCTGGGTGCCGATCGCGGCGACGGTCGGTCTGGTCGCCCAGCAGGGCGACCGGGCGGCGGAGTGGATAGCGGACCTGTCCGGCCCGCTGCGGGCCGCGGCGGTGGTGGCCCTGATCCTGGTCTTCGGCGGGTACGGGTTCCTGAGCTGGTGGTTCACGCACTTCGCGGTCACCGACACCGAGCTGCGCATCCGCAGCGGGCTCTTCTTCCGGCGCACCGCGCACATCCGCCTCGACCGGCTCCAGGCCGTGGACGTCACCCGTCCGCTGCTGGCCCGGCTGACCGGGGTCGCGAAGCTGCGGCTCGACGTCATCGGCACCGAGGACAAGGACGAGCTGGCCTTCCTCGGGGAGAAGGACGCCGTCGCGCTCCGCGCCGAACTCCTCGCCCGCGCGGCGGGCTTCGCCCCCGAGGAGGCGGTGGCCCTGGGCGAGGCGCCGCAGCGGGGGCTGCTCCGGGTCCGCCCGCGGGAGCTCGTCGTCTCGCTGCTGCTGAGCCTCGGCGTCTGGGCGGCCCTGGCCGGCGGGCTCGCCGCGCCCGTGGCCGTGTGGTGGGTCAGCTCCAGCCTCTGGGCGGGCGTCGTGGCCCTGCTGCCGATCCTCGGCGCGGCCTGGGCGGTCAGCGGGGGCCGCTTCCTCACCGAGTACGACTGGACGGTCGCCGAGTCCCCGGACGGGCTGCGGCTCGACCACGGGCTGCTGGACCGGGCCCACGAGACGGTGCCGCCGGGGCGCGTGCAGACCGTACGGATCGTGGAGCCGCTGCTGTGGCGGCGGCGCGACTGGGTCCGGGTGGAGCTGTCGGTGGCGGGTTCGAAGAACGACGTCCTGGTCCCGGTGGCCTCACGGGCCGACGCCCACGCGGTGATCGCGCGGGTCCTGCCGGGGGTGGACCTGGCCGGGCTGGCCTTCACCCCCTCGCCGGGGACCGGGTCGCGGTGGGTGGTCCCGGTGTGGTGGAAGGGGTACGCGCTGGCCGTCTCCCCGGACGTGTTCGCGGCCCGGCACGGCCGTCTGTGCCGCCGGACGGAGATCGTCCCGCACGCCAAGGTGCAGAGCGTCCGGCTGACGCAGGGGCCGTGGCAGCGGGCCCGGGGAGTGGCCGACCTGCACGTGGACACCGGGGCCAATGCCACGGTCACCGCCCGGCTGCGGGCCTCGGCCGAAGCGGCGGCCCTGCTCCAGGCCCAGGCGGCCCGCTCCCGCACCTCCCGCGCCACCGCCCGCCCGGACCGCTGGATGACCTGACCGCCGGACGACCTGGGCCGCCGGGCGGGGCGGGGCGGGGCCCCGGCCGGCGGGGCCGTGCGCGCGGCGGGGCCGTGGGGGCTACGCGGCTCCGGCGTTGCCGCCCGCGCGGACCAGGCCCGTCTCGTACGCCAGGACCACCACCTGGACCCGGTCGCGCAGGCCCAGCTTGGTCAGGATGCGGCCCACGTGGGTCTTGACCGTCGCCTCCGAGAGGACCAGCCGGGCCGCGATCTCGCCGTTCGACAGCCCCTGGGCCACCAGCAGCATCACCTCGCGCTCGCGCTCGGTCAGCCGCTCGACCTCCTTGTTCTGCGGCTCCTGCGAGCTGCTCGGCAGCATCGGGGCGAACCGGTCCAGCAGGCGCCGGGTCGTGGACGGGGCCACCACCGCGTCGCCGCTGTGCACCGAGCGGATGGCCGCCAGCAGCTCGGCCGGCGGGACGTCCTTCAGCATGAAGCCGCTCGCGCCCGCCTTCAGCCCCGAGAAGGCGTACTCGTCCAGGTCGAAGGTGGTCAGGATGATGACCTTGGGGTGGCCCTCCTGCGCGCAGATCCGGCGGGTGGCCTCGACCCCGTCCATCCGGGGCATGCGGACGTCCATCAGCACCACGTCCACCTTGGTCGCGGCGAGCACCTCCAGCGCCTCGCCGCCGTCGCCCGCCTCGGCGACGACCTCCATGTCGGGCTGGGCGGCGAGCACCATCCGGAAGCCGGTGCGCAGCAGCACCTGGTCGTCGACGAGCATGACTCTTACGGACCGTTCCGGCGAAGGCGCATCAAAGGCAGTCATACGGTCAGAGTACGCAGTCGGGCAGGGCCGCAGGCGGGCCCGGGAGGCCGGGGCCGCCGGAGCGGGCCGGACCCGACGGACGGTGTCAGCCCGGCTTGAGCGGGAGGAGGGCGCTGATCCGGAAGCCGCCGCCCGGCCGGGGGCCCGTGTCCAGGGTGCCGCCGACCATGCCGATGCGTTCGCGCATGCCGATCAGGCCGTGCCCGGCGCCGTCCGCGCCGCCGTCCTCGTACAGCTCGTGGGCCGCGCCCCGGCCGTCGTCCTCGATCAGCAGGCCGAGGCCGTCGTCGAAGTAGACCAGCCGGACGCTGGCCCTCGCCTCCGGGCCGCCGTGCTTGCGCGTGTTGGTCAGCGCCTCCTGCACGATCCGGTACGCGGTCAGCTCGACGCCGCTCGGCAGCCGTCGCGGGGCCCCCTCGACCTCGAAGTCCACCGCGAGCCCGGCCGCCCGTACCTGCTCGACCAGGAACTCGATCTGTTCGACGTCCGGCTGCGGCACGTAGTCCTCGGACTCCTGCGGCTCGCCCGTGCGCAGCACGCCCAGCAGGCGCCGCATCTCCGCCAGCGCCTGGCGGCCGGTCCCCGAGATGGTCCGGAGCGCCTCCTTGGCCTGCTCGGGCGCCGCGTCCATGACGTACGCCGCCCCGTCCGCCTGGACCACCATCACCGAGACGTTGTGCGCGACGACGTCGTGCAGCTCGCGGGCGATCCGGGCGCGCTCGGCGGCGACCGCCACCTTGGCCTGGGCCTCGCGCTGGTTCTCCAGCCGCTGGTTGCGCTCGACGAGCTGGGCGTAGTAGGCCCGGCGGGTGCGCAGGGAGTCGCCCATCACCCAGGCCAAGGCGAAGGGGACCATGACGAAGAAGACGAAGAAGAGGTTCTCCGTGGTGTTCGTGCTTTTGTCCGCGCCGAACCGCAGGAAGTACAGGGGGGAGGCCAGCAGCCCGGTGCCGAGGGCGAGGCGCGAGAACCAGCGGGGGACGTCGCCCGCGGCGACGGTGAAGAGGACGACCAGCAGCGCGAAGTCGGCGAACTGCGCGGTGACACCGAGGGCCAGCTGGTAGAGGCCCGCGCCCACGGCCACCCAGAACATCGGCCGGGTCCACCTGCGGCGCAGCGCCACGGCGGTGCTCAGCGCGAGCACGACGGGGACGGTGACGAGCCGCCGGCCCATGGAGTCGGCGCCCGCCGCCACCTCGGTCATCGAGATCCCGAAGACGAGGACAGCCCAGAAGGCGTCGACGCCCGTCGGGTGTCTGCGGAGGAACTCGTAGAAGCGCTGCACGTAACCCAGGGTAGGCAAAGGAGATAGGTGCTGGAGTCAACCACAGGTGCGATCCGCGGGGTGGGGGCGTACTCCCCAAGGTGGACGCCGAGATCCGGAAGCCACCGCATTAGCCTGGGACCGGTGAGCACTCAGGGAACGCAAGGGGCGCGGGGCGCACGGGGCGGGGACGCCGGTCCGGTCCGGTGGCGGGCGGCGACGGAGGCCGCGCTGTACGGGCCCGGCGGTTTCTACGTACGCCCCGGCGGCCCCGGGCCCGCCGGGCACTTCCGCACCTCCGTCCACGCCTCGGGGCTCTACGCGGGGGCCGTGGCCCGGCTGCTGCGCCGGGTGGACGGCGAGCTGGGGCACCCGGCGCGGCTGGACCTGGTCGATGTCGGGGCCGGGCGCGGCGAGCTGCTGGCCGGAGTGCTGGCCGCGCTGGAGCCGGAGGTGGCCGCGCGGGTGCGGCCGTACGCGGTGGAGCGGGCGGCGCGGCCGGACGGCCTCGACCCGCGGATCTGCTGGACCGCCGAGGTGCCCGAGCGGACCACGGGTCTCCTCTTCGCCAACGAGTGGCTGGACAACGTCCCGCTGGAGATCGCGCGGGACGGGCGGTACGTACTGGTCGCGCGGGACGGTACGGAGAGCACGGGTGGCCCCGTGGACGCGGCGGACCGGGCTTGGCTGGAGCGGTGGTGGCCCGGCGCGGGCCGCGCAGAGATCGGCCGGCCGCGCGACGAGGCGTGGGCGGCGGCCGTCGCCACCCTGGACCGGGGTCTGGCGGTGGCGGTGGACTACGCCCACACCCGGGAGGCGCGGCCCCCGTACGGCACGCTGACGGGGTTCCGCGCGGGCCGGGAGGTCGCGCCGGTCCCGGACGGGAGCTGCGATGTCACCGCCCATGTGGCGCTGGACGCCTGCGCGGGGCCGGGGGCGGTCCTGCTCACCCAGCGCGCGGCCCTGACCGCCCTCGGGGTCTCGGGTGCCCGGCCCCCGCTGGCCCTGGCCTCGACGGACCCGGTGGCGTACGTCCGGGCCCTGGCGGCGGCGGGCGAGGCGGCGGAGCTCACGGCCCGCGGCGGCCTCGGCGACTTCGGCTGGCTGGTCCAGCCGGTCGGCATCCCCGCCTGGCCGACCCCGGGCGGGTACCGGGCCCCGACCCCGGGCGAGTGACGGGCCGGGGGTGCCCGGCCGCCGCCGCCCCGGGCGGGTGTTTCACGTGAAACACGCCCGGACCGGCCTGGTTTCACGTGAAACGGGACGGCTGGGCTGCCCGTGTTTCACGTGAAACACCCGCCCGGGTCCGGGCGCCCCGGCCCCACCACCGCACGGCCCCGCCACCGCACGGTCCGGTCCGGTCCGGCCCGTCCCGGACATGCGGGAGGGGCCGGAATCCCCCCACGGGTTCCGGCCCCTCCTCACCTCGGCGCCCGGGTTGCCGCTACGGCAGGGCCGCCGCGGCCGGGCCCGTCCGGCCGGGTGGTCCCACCGAGGTCCCGCGCGGGCCGCGCGGGACCTCGTAGGTCCTACTCCCGGACGTCGTCGTGGCCGGTGTGCAGGCCGCCGCCGCTGCCCGAGCCGGTGCTCGGCTGCGAGGTGACCGGACGCGAGAGCGGGGCCAGGTCGTAGGCGTAGTGGCCGACCGCGTCCGCGATGATGTCGACGTTGATGTCGAGCGCCTTCTGGTCGATGTTGTTGATGTCATCGCCCTTGGCGTGGTAGTTCGGGTCGTAGGCGACACCCGCCTGACCGCCGAACTTCGCGGCCTGCTCCGGCGTCTTGATGCCCTCGGCGCCCGTGAAGGTGCCGCCGGACGGGATGCCCACCGCGATGAACGGGCCGTAGTCCGAGCGGCCGGAGAAGTCCGTGCCCTCGTGCGGGATCTTCTTCGAGTCGAGGAAGTCGGTGATGCCCCGCTCGATCTGGGCGGAGCCCGCCGGGCCGGGGCCCGCGCCGGTCGCGTCCGAGTCGTCGCCGTCGTAGACGAAGTACGCGGCGTTCGGCGAGGCGATCATGTCGAAGTTCAGGTAGAGCTTGATCTGCTGCTTCTGCGCGTCCGTGAGCGAGGCGACGTACGCTTCCGAGCCGAGCAGGCCGTTCTCCTCCGCCGACCACCAGCCGAACTTGACCTTGTTCTTGATCTTCGTCTGCTGGCTCGCCAGGCGCTGCGCGACCTGGAGGATGCCGGCCGAGCCGGAGCCGTTGTCGTTGATGCCCGGACCCGCCAGGACCGAGTCGAGGTGCGCGCCGAGGAAGACGGTGTTGTTCTCGTCGCCGCCGCGGGTCTCCGCGATCACGTTGTACGTCTTGCGGGTCTCGCGGAGCTGGCGGATGTCGAGGGTCAGCTCGACCGGTCCGGCCGCTGCCTCGGCGGCCAGGCGGACGCCCTCGGCCTGCGTGATGCCGCCGGTCGGGATCTTGCCGGAGTCGGGGTCGCCGATGGTGCCGGTCAGGACGCCGTCGGTGTTGTTGTAGATGATCGCGCCGACCGCGCCGGCCGCCGCCGCGTTCAGCTGCTTCACCGAGAAGGCGCAGCCGCCGCGCTTGATCAGGGCGATCTTGCCCGTGAAGGTCCCGGAGGCGAAGTCGCCGGGCTCGCAGCCGCTGGTGTTGTCCGCGTCGGCCGGGGCGACGGCGAGACCGGCCGTCACGCCCTCCTCCGGGCCGCTCGCGGTGTAGGTCATCAGGCGGATCGGGACGTCGCGCCCGTCCCCGCCGTTCACGCTGAGCTTCTCGGCGACCGTCTCGACGTACACGAAGTCGAACTCGTTCCTCGTGACCTGGTAACCGGCCCCGCGGAGCACGTTCTCGACGTACTGGGCGGACTGGAGGTGGCCCTTGGAACCGGCCGCGCGGTGGCCGTTGTTGTAGTCGGCTATCGACTGGAAGACCTTCAGGTGGCTGTTGGCACCCTTGCCGGTCGCATCCTTGACCAGCTTCTTCGCCAGCGCGTCGCCCTTGGCGGCGTCACTCTGGGTGGACCCGGAGGCACCGGCCGGACCGGCGAGCAGCAAGGGGGAGACGAGGGCCGCGACCGCCAGGGCGGCGGTCGCTGCGGCTATACGGCGTGAGGGCATGAAGGTCCTTCCACGACAAGGTGTGAGCGGAGCGGGCTGAGCGGGCCGAGCAGTCGAACGGGCGGAGCGGGCACAGCGGGCAGAACCGCGGGCAGGGCCGTGCGGATCAGGACAGAGAGCCGCCACCGGAGTGCGTGACGCGGGGAGCGGTGGACGCACGGTAGGCATCAACACGCCCTTCTGGCCAGAGGTTTCACTGATTCTGGTTTGTGAATTCCATATATCGGCGAGCCCGTTGAGGCGAGATCCGGCCATTTGCCCTACCGCAGGATGCCTTCGATGAAGTCCGATCCGATGCGCGCGACCACCGTCAGGTCCAGCTGGTGCTGGGCGTACCGCCCCTGACGCCGCGTGTGCAGCAGACCGGCCTTCTTCAGCACCGACAGGTGCCGTGACACCTCGGGCGCGGTGATCCCGCAGACGGTCGCCAGCTCGCTCGTCGTGTACGGGGCCCGCGCCAGGCTGCGGCACAGCCGCATCCGCATCGGGTGCGCCAGCGCCTCCATCCGCCGGGTGAGCATCTCCACCGAGCCGGGCACGGAGGCCGGCGCGGGGGAGCCCAGCGGGTAGTGGACCACCGGCCGCCAGCCCGGCGCGTGCAGGACGAGCAGGTGCGGCCAGCCGAAGTTGGTCGGGATGAAGACCAGCCCGGTGCCGGTGCGGGGGTCGTTCGCGCTGGTCGAGCCGTTGACCATCTTGTCGGCGGTGATGGTCGTGCGTTCCTCGTCCACGCTCAGCGCCGCCGACACCTGCGCCAGCGCCGCCGGGAGGCCCTTGTGGCGCAGCACCTGGGTCTTGTGCCGGGCGTCGGCGCTCTGCTGGGGCTCGATCCGCTTCCAGGTCTCACCGAAGAACGCCTCCTCGCAGTCCTCCAGGAGCCGCCGCAGCCAGACGCGGACCGAGGCGGTGTCGTCCAGCAGCCGCAGGGAGAAGTCCAGCGGCCGGGGACCGCGGGCGGCGGCGATCTCCAGCGCCCTGGCCCGCGCCGCCGGGTTCCTGAGCGGCGAGGGAGCGCCGCCCTCGTGGTGCAGGGCCAGCCAGCAGTGCTCCAGGGCGGCCGCCACGAACCGTTCGTCGTCCATCCGGTCGAGGACGTCGAGCTCCTCGGCCAGGGTCGCGGCGGGGCGTCCCGTCCCGCCGGGGGTTCCGGCGAAGGGCATGAAGATGTCCGCGAAGGAGCTGCGCCACATGAAGTCGGCCTCCAGCAGCCGGTCGGCGAGGCAGGGGTCGAGCGCGGCGGTGGTGGCGGTGGTCCAGGAACCGAGTCCGGGGTGGTGGGAGGGCTGGGAGAGCGCGTGCAGGGCCATGCAGAGTTCGGCGAGGGGGGAGGGCGTGAAGGAGATCTGCTCGACGGGGAGCCCGGCGATGTCTATGGTGACGCTCATCGCCCCATTCTGCCGGGGAGCCCCCGTTCCGGCAGGCGGGGTACGCGCTGGTGAGCGGCTGTGCGGGGGTGCCGCGCCGGGGCCGGACGGGGTACCCGGGGCCGACGCCGCCGGGCGGACCGGCGGCAGGACCGGCGGGGAACGCCGACCGGCGCGCGGGGTGGGGCCGACGGGGTGAGGGTGGAGGCATGACCGCCATCGAGCAGTACCTGATCGACACCTACCGGGCCTCGGGGCAGGGCGCGCCGATGCCCCCGCCGCCGGGCCGTGACGACCTGGCCGTGCTGCGCGCGGTCCGCTCGTACGCGCGGTTCCGGGCCGTGCTGGAGGGCCGCCCGGCCCGGCACCCCTGGCGGGCGGCCCTGCGCCGGCTGCTGCACCGCTCCCCGGGCCGCCCCGGCCGCTGCTGAGCCGCCCCGGTCCCGCCGGGTACGTGTCCGGGTCCGGGCGCGGCAGAGCGGCTGCCGTCACCCGTCCCGGTCCCCGTCCCCGCCGAGCGGGGACGGGGGCTTCGTCACGTCCCGAAGGTGATCTCGTACGCGCTCTCGGCGCGCCGGTCGGCGACCATGATGTCGGCGGTCTCCACGGGGCGGCCGTCCCGGGCGTAGTGCGTCCGCTCGATCTGGGTGATGAGGTCGCCGACGCTGAGTCCGAGCAGGTTGGCCTGCTGCTGGGTCGCGCGGGCCGGGCGGGGGATCTCGACGGCCGAGGTGACCTCGACGCCGATCTCGCGCATCCGTTCGATCACTCCGGCGCCCTTGAGCGGGCCCATCTCCGGCAGGACCACGGGGGTCCGGTCGGTGATCGCCATCGGCTCCCAGGACTCGCAGATCTCGATGGGGCGGCCCTCGGCCAGGAACTCGTACGTGGTGACCACGCACGGGTCGTCCGGCGCGATGGCCAGCCGGGCGGCGATCCGCTCGGGCGCGGGCGTACGGGCCTTGGAGTGCGACTCCCAGCTCTCGCCCTTGCCGTCCCGGCCGCCGGCGCCGCTCAGCCGCCGCAGCCGCGAGCGCATGACGCGCATCCGCTTGCGGGGTGTGCGGACATAGGTGCCGGAACCGGCGCGGCCTTCGAGGAAGCCCTCGATGATCAGCAGCTCCATCGCGCGCTGCGAGACGCTCTGGCCGACCGCGTACTCCTCGGAGAACCGGGCTCTCGACGGCAGTCTCGTGCCGACCGGCCATTCACCGGCCAGAATCCTGGCCCGGAGTGCATCCGCCACCTGCAAGTACGCCGTATCACGGGCCATTTGAGCCGTCCTGTGCGCATCGTCGGGATTGACAAACCTAACGCATCAGGTCGAAGCTGACTCCTCAGAATTACGAGGAGTGATACATAGCGGCCCTGAGGGGGACCCGTGTGTTCCGCCGAGACACCAGCCGAGACCCGAGCCGCCGCGCTCGCCGCCCTGCTCACCGCCGCGACCGGCGTTCCGTCCCGGCTCGCCGCGACGGGCGCGGGCATCCGCGTCGAGGCCGACCTTCCCACCGAACTGCCCCCGGTCACCTTCGCGGCGATCCTCGACGCGCTCTCGGCCGGAGCCCGGTACGGCCACCAGCGGACCGACGTCGGGGACACCGTCTGGGTCGAGATCGACGACGAGTTCGACGACGAGCCCGTGACCGAGCCCGAGCCCGTGACCGTGACCGGCGACGGAACCGGAACCGGTGAAGGAACCGGAACCGGCGACGCGCACCACGACGAGACCGACCAGGAGGAGTGAGTGATCACAGCCGAGTTCGAGACCACGGTGACCGACGTCGTCACCTGCGAGGCGTGCTGGCGCGATCCCGTCCAGCTCGTCCGCCGGGTCGCGAGGTCCCCGCACCGGGACCTGCTGTGCGGCTCGTGCGCCGAACAGGAACACCCGGTCCGGGTGGAGCTCTTCCCGCCGCTGGGCGTCTACCGGCTGACCTGGGAGAAGGTCACCCTGGCCAAGCACCGGGCCCCGGGCCCCCCGCAGACCCCGCCGGACCCGGGCCCGCCCCTGCCCGGTCCGCCCCCGGCGCCCACCCCGGGACGGCCGCCCGTGTGACCCCGGGGCCGAGCCAGCCGTACGGGGCTCCCGCAGGAGCCCCGTACGGCTCGGCGCCGCCGCCCGCTACGCGAAGTTCGGCGCGTTGCGTTCGTAGACCAGGCGCAGGCCGATCAGGGTCAGCCACGGCTCGTGGTCGTCGATCTCCGAGGACTCGCCGAGCACCATCGGGGCCAGGCCGCCCGTCGCGATGACCCGGACGTCGTCCGGGTCGCCCGCCGGGCCCGCCAGCTCCTTGGCCATCCGGGTCACGACCCCGTCTACCTGGCCCGCGAAACCGTAGACCACGCCCGACTGCATCGCCTCGACCGTGGACTTGCCGATCACATTGCGCGGCCGGGCCAGCTCGATCTTGCGGAGCTGGGCCCCCCGGACACCGAGCGCCTCCATCGAGATCTCGATGCCCGGCGCGATCACCCCGCCCACGTACTCGCCCTTCGCCGAGACCGCGTCGAAGGTGGTCGCCGTGCCGAAGTCGACCACGATCGCGGGCCCGCCGTACAGCTCGACCGCCGCCACCGCGTTGATGATGCGGTCCGCGCCGACCTCCTTCGGGTTGTCCGTCAGGATCGGCACCCCCGTCTTGACCCCGGGCTCCACCAGCACCGCCGGGATGTCCCCGTAGTAGCGCCGGGTCACCTCGCGCAGCTCGTGCAGGACCGACGGCACGGTGGCGCAGATCGCGATCCCGTGGATGCCGTCGCCCAGCTCGTTGCCGAGCATCGGGTGCATGCCCATCAGGCCCTGCATCAGGACCGCCAGTTCGTCGGCGGTCCGGCGCGGGTCGGTGGAGACCCGCCAGTGCTCCACGATCTCGTCACCGTCGAACAGGCCCAGGACCGTGTGGGTGTTGCCCACGTCGATGGTGAGGAGCACCGCTTACACCGCCTCGCGCAGGTCGAGACCGATGTCCAGGACCGGCGAGGAGTGCGTCAGCGCGCCCACGGCCAGGAAGTCCACCCCGGTCGCCGCGTACGCCCGCGCGTTCTCCAGCGTGAGCCGGCCCGAGGACTCCAGCGTCGCGCGGCCCGCCACCAGCGCCACCGCCCGCTCCGTCTCCCCGACCGTGAAGTTGTCCAGCAGGATCAGGTCCGCGCCCGCCTCCAGGACCTCGCCGACCTGCTCCAGCGTGTCCACCTCCACCTCGACCGCCAGCTCCGGGAACGCCTCCCGCACGGCCTTGAAGGCCTGCGCGACCCCGCCCGCCGCGACCACGTGGTTGTCCTTGACCAGGGCCGCGTCCGCCAGCGACATCCGGTGGTTGACGCCGCCGCCGCAGCGCACCGCGTACTTCTCCAGCGCGCGCAGCCCCGGCGTGGTCTTGCGGGTGTCGCGGACCTTCGCCCCGGTGCCGTCCAGGGCGTCGGCCCAGCGGCGGGTGGCGGTCGCGATGCCCGACAGGCGGCAGACGATGTTCAGCGCGCTGCGCTCCGCCGTCAGCAGGTCACGGGTCCGGGCGCGCACGGAGAGCAGCACCTGCCCGGCCGTGACGGCGTCGCCGTCCTCCGCGTGCCGCTCGACCTCGAACGCGTCCGTGCACACCACCGAGAGCACGGCCTCCGCGATCCGCAGACCGGCCACGACGCCGTCCTCACGGGCCGTGAAGTCGGCCGTCGCCTCGGCCTCCTCGGGCACGGTCGCCACGGTGGTGACGTCCACCCCGCCGTCCAGGTCCTCCGACAGCGCCATGTGGGCGATGTCCTCGACCTCGACCGGGTCCAGCCCGGCGTCCGCCAGCAACTGGGCCAGGGCCGGGTCCAGCCCGGTCTCCTCGCTGTCGCCGCAGCCGCAGCCGTCGCCGCAGCCGCCTTCGTTCTGCTCGATCAGGGGAAGCTCGGGGAGTTCGGGGGTGCTCACGGTGACTGCTCCAGGCTCTGGGTGTTCATCGGGGTGTTCAAGGGGAGGGGGAGACGGACGGACGGGAAGTCCGCGGAGTCGGTGGAGGTGACGACCAGGGCCCGCCGCTCGGTCGCCGACAGCCGGACGACGAGGTGCCGGCGCCAGGCCGCGTCGTCCCGGTCGGGACGGTCCTCGCGCCAGTGGCAGCCCCGGGTCTCCTCGCGCCGCAGCGCGGCGGCGACCAGGACCCGGGCCACGCACAGCAGGTTGGTGGCCTCCCAGGTGTCCACCCCCGGCTCGGCCGTCTTGCCGTCCGCGTCGAGGCCGCTCAGGGCCGTCGCGTACAGCTCTTCGAGGGCCGTGGCGGCCCGGCGCAGCGAAGCGGCGGAGCGGAGCACGCCCGCGCCGTCCGTCATGACGCGCTGGACCTCGTACCGCGCCCCGGCGGGCTGGAGCGGGCCGGTCGCGGGGACGGGGAGGGGCACGGGTACGGGAACGCCCGGGGCGTCGCCCGGCGGCCGGCGGACGATGTCCTCGGCGATGCGCTCCGCGAAGACCAGCCCCTCCAGCAGGGAGTTGGAGGCCAGCCGGTTCGCGCCGTGCACCCCGGTACAGGCGACCTCGCCGCACGCGTACAGGCCGGGGACGGTGGTCCGCCCGTCCAGGTCGGTGCGGACACCGCCGGAGGCGTAGTGCGCGGCGGGCGCGACCGGGATCGGCTCCGTCACCGGGTCGATGCCGTGGGCGCGGCAGGCGGCCAGGATGGTCGGGAAGCGCCGCTCCCACATCCGCGCCCCGAAGTGCCGGGCGTCGAGGTACATGTGCTGCGCGCCCTGCTCCCGCATCCGGCGCATGATGCCCTTGGCGACGATGTCGCGCGGCGCCAGCTCGGCCAGCTCGTGCTGGCCGGTCATGAAGCGGACCCCGTCCGCGTCGACCAGGTGCGCGCCCTCGCCCCGGACCGCCTCCGACACCAGCGGCTGCTGCCCCTCGGCGTCCGCGCCGAGGAAGAGCACCGTCGGATGGAACTGGACGAACTCCAGGTCCGAGACCTCCGCCCCGGCCCGCAGGGCGAGCGCCACCCCGTCGCCCGTGGAGACGGACGGATTGGTGGTCGCCGAGAACACCTGGCCCATGCCGCCCGTCGCCAGGATCACGGCGGGCGCGTGGACGGCGCCGACGCCGTCGTGCTGGCCCTCGCCCATCACGTGCAGGGTGACCCCGGCCGTGCGGCCCCGCGCGTCCTGGAGCAGGTCCAGGACCAGCGCGTTCTCCACCGTCTCGATCCCGGCCGCGTGGACCGCCCCGACCAGCGCCCGGGAGATCTCCGCCCCGGTGGCGTCGCCGCCCGCGTGCGCGATCCGGCGCCGGTGGTGGCCGCCCTCCCGGGTCAGCTCTATCTCACCGGTCTCCGGCGAGGTGTCGAAGACGGCGCCGGTGGCCATCAGCCGCCGCACCGCGTCCGGGCCCTCGGTGACGAGCAGCCGTACGGCCTCCTCGTCGCACAGCCCGGCACCCGCGACCAGGGTGTCGTCCAGGTGCTGCCCCGGCGTGTCCCCCTCGCCCAGCGCCGCGGCGATACCGCCCTGCGCCCAGCGGGTGGAGCCGTCGTCGAGCCGCGCCTTGGTCACCACGACCGTACGGCGGCCCGCGGCGGCGCAGCGCAGCGCGGCGGTCAGCCCCGCGACACCGGAACCGACGACCACCACATCGGCCTCGACGGCCCAGCCCGGGGCGGGCGCGCGCAGCCGTATGCCGGTGCCGGGGACGCCCGTCCCGGGACCTCTGCCGGTGGTGCTCACGCCTGCGCTCCGAACTCCAGGGGGATGTTGTCGATCAGCCGGGTCGCGCCCACCTTCGCCGCGACGGCCAGCACCGCCCGCCCGGTGAAACCGGGACCGGCCTCGGTGAAGTCGCGCGGGTCCACCAGCGCCAGGTAGTCCAGGACCAGCGGCGGCTCGTGACGGCCCGCCTCCTGGAGGACGTGGCGCGCGGCGGCCCGTACCGCCTCCGGCAGCCCGCCCCCCGCCGCCGAGACGGCGTGCGCGTCGGCGGAGGCGCGGATCTCGCCGAGCCGGGCCAGGGCGCTCGCCCGCCCCTCGCCGGCCGGGGCCGCCTCGGCGCGGGCCCGCAGCGCCGCCTGCGCGGCGAGCCGGTCGCGCCCGGCGAACAGGGCGCGGGACAGGGCCAGCGCGGTCCCGCGCTCGGCGGCGGACAGGTAGCGGTTGCGGGAGGACAGCGCGAGCCCGTCCTCCT
Organism: Streptomyces sp. NPDC051567; assembly: GCF_044454165.1. Taxonomy (NCBI): domain Bacteria; kingdom Bacillati; phylum Actinomycetota; class Actinomycetes; order Kitasatosporales; family Streptomycetaceae; genus Streptomyces; species Streptomyces sp. NPDC051567. Next base: position 41,858 of record NZ_JBITDK010000032.1, read on the forward strand.
CCCGCACGGTCGGTACGCCGACGATCTCGACGGGGAAGTTCAGATCGGTCGCCATCCGCCGGATCAGGGCGAGCTGCTGCGCGTCCTTCTGCCCGAAGAGGGCCAGGTCGGGGCGGGTCAGGTGGAGCAGCTTGGCGACGACGGTCAGCATGCCGTCGAAGTGTCCGGGCCGGGTCGCGCCTTCCAGCCGCTCGCCCATCGGCCCGGCGCTGATCCGCACCTGCGGGTCCCCACCCGGGTACACCTCGTCGACGGCCGGGGCGAAGACCGCGTCCGCGCCCGCCGCCGCGGCGATCCCCAGATCGGCGTCGAGGGTCCGGGGGTAGCGGTCGAGGTCCTCGCCCGCCCCGAACTGGAGCGGGTTGACGAAGACGGTGACGACGACCTGGCCCCCGGGCCCGGCCAGCTCGCGGGCGGTGCGGATCAAGGTGGCGTGGCCCTCGTGGAGGGCGCCCATGGTCATCACCACGGCCCGGCGGCCGGTGCGGGGGAGCGCGTGGAGCTCCCCGGCGGTGTGCAGCAGCCCGGTCACCGGCCGCCCTCCTCTTCTTCCTCTTCCCCGGAGCGTCCGGTTCCGCCGGGCCCGCCGGTGCGGTGCGCGCCGTCGGCGAGCACACCCAGCAGGTCCTCGGCGAGCTCGGGCTTGAGCAGACCGTGCGCCAGCGCCCGGTCGGCGGTGGTACGGGCCATCGCCAGGTACCCGGCGACCGTGCCGGGCGCGTGCTTGCGCAACTCGGCGACGTGCGCGGCGACGGTCCCGGCGTCCCCCCGGGCCACCGGCCCGGTCAGGGCCGCGTCACCGGAGCGCAGGGCGTTGTCCAGGGCGGCGCCGAGCAGCGGGCCGAGCATCCGGTCGGGGTGCTCGACCCCGGCCTTGCGCAGCAGCTCCATCGACTGGGCGACCAGCGTGACCAGGTGGTTCGCACCCAGGGCCAGGGCCGCGTGATAGAGCGGACGGGCCTCCTCCGCGATCCACTCGGGCTCCCCGCCCATCTCGATGACCAGGGCCTCGGCGGCGAGCCGCAGCTGGTCGGGTGCGGTGATGCCGAAGGAGCAGCCGGCCAGCCGCTGGACATCCACCTCGGTGCCGGTGAAGGTCATCGCCGGGTGCAGGGCCAGCGGCAGCGCGCCCGCCCGGCGGGCCGGGTCCAGCACGGCCGTCCCGTACCGCCCGGAGGTGTGGACGAGGAGCTGCCCCGGGCGGACCGCGCCGGTCTCGGCGAGCCCCTCGACCAGGGACGGCAACGCGTCGTCGGGCACGGTGAGCAGGACCAGGTCGGCCCGGGCCAGCACCTGCGCGGGCGGCACGAGCGGCACGTCGGGCAGCATCCGCGCGGCCCGCCGCACGGAGGCGTCGGAGACGCCGGACACGGCGACGGGCCGGTGCCCGGCCTGCTGGAGCGCCCGGGCCAGGGCGGGTCCGACCCGCCCTGCTCCGACGACGCCGACGTCGAGCCGGGCAGGGCGCGGCTGCGGTGATGAGTTCACGCGGGGAGGGCCTTCCGTTCCAGTCCGCGGGGGGTACCGGACGATACGTCGCCATGCTAGGCCCTGCGGGCCGGGCCCGCGCCGCCCCGTGCGCGGGGGGCGAGGGGCGGGGGCGGGGGCGGCAGGGCCCCGGTCCGCCCGGGTCGTCCGTCGGCGATGATCGGGGCCATGAGCGATGACGTGGAGCAGCGCGAGCGACTGGTGGCGGCCTGGCGCGGGGCGGGGCGCAAGCTCTCCCGGGGCCTCGCGGAACCGACGCTCGGGGAACTGCTGGCCCCGCTCACCGGGGCCCCGTACGACCTGGACGAGACGGCCGACGTGTACGGCGACGGGGTCGTCGCCGCCCTGGAGGAACGCGTCGCGGAGCTGCTGGGCACCGAGGACGCGGCCTTCTTCCCGACCGGGACGATGGCCCAGCAGATCGCCCTGCGCTGCTGGGCGGGCCGCACCGGGAACCCAGTGGTGGCGCTGCACCCGATGAGCCACCCCGAGCGCTGGGAGGGGGACGCGCTGTCGGCCGTCTCCGGCCTGCGCACGGCCCACCTGACGGACGAGGCCCGCCAGCCGACGGCCCAGGAGGTCCACGGGCTCGCGGAGCCCTTCGGCACGCTGATGCTGGAGCTGCCGCTGCGTGACGCGGGCTTCCTCCTGCCCACCTGGGAGGAGCTGACGGAGCTGGTGGACGCGGCCCGCGACCGTGACGCGGTGGTCCACTTCGACGGGGCCCGGCTCTGGGAGTCCACCGTCCACTTCGGCCGCCCGCTGCCGGAGATCGCCGCGCTGGCCGACTCCGTCTACGTCTCCTTCTACAAGTCCCTGGGCGGCCTCGGCGGCGCCGCCCTGGCCGGACCGCGCGCCTTCGTGGAGGAGACCCGCGTCTGGCGCCACCGCTACGGGGGCCGGGCCTTCCGCCAGTTCCCGCAGGCCCTCTCGGCCCTGTCCGGCCTGGACCGGGAGCTGCCCCGCCTCCCCTCGTACGTGGCCCACGCGCGGGTGGTGGCCACGGCCCTGCGGGAGGGCTTCGAGGCGGCCGGGACGCCCTGGTTCCGGATCAACCCGCAGGAGCCGCACACCCACCAGTTCCAGGTGTGGCTCCCGTACGAGGCCGCTCACCTGGACGAGGCGGCCGTGCGGCTGGCCGAGGAGACGGGCACGGTCCTCTTCCGCCGCTGGTCCTCCGGGGGCCCGCCGGGCCTGGCGATGACGGAGCTGGAGATCACGGAGCCGGGCCTGTCCTGGACCCCCGGGGACGTCAGGGAGGCGGTCGCCGCCTTCGTCGCCCGGATCGGGTAGGACCCGGCGGGGCAGGGCCCGGAGACGGCTGTGGCGGGTGGGGTGTCCGGAGCGCCCCGCGCGGGCCGCGCACGGGCCGCGCACGGGCCGCGCACCACCGAATTCCGTGGAAGCCACCGGCGGGAGCCCGCCGCGGCGATACCGTCCCTCCACGGGAATCAACCCGCTCCTGTGACCGGAGGAGACATCATGACCGCTCGGCCCCTGTGGCAGAAGTCCTCGTTCTGCGGTGAGGGCGACGCCTGTGTGTACGTCGCCGCGGCCCCCGGCACCCTGGTCCGGGTGGCCGACCGGGCCGACCCGGCCCACCTGGTCCTCGCGACGACCCACGCGGCCTGGTCCGCCTTCGTCCACTCGGTGAAACAGACCCCCTGACCGGGGGGGCTGACGCGGTCCGGGCCCGGGGCCTCCGGGGTGCGGTCCCGCCGCTCGGGCCGGGCAGCCGGGCCACAGGCCCGGTACCGGGCTCGGCCCCGTGCCCGCCCCGGGCGCCTCGCCCGCACCCGGCCCGCTGGCCCCGGCTCCGGGCGGCCGAGGGCTCGGAGCCTCCGCCCGGCCCTGACCCCGGACCCGGCCTTCCCGGCCCGGTGCCGTCCGGGGCCCGGCCCCGCCGCCGGTCGGCCCCGCCCGGCCCGGTCTCCGGACCCTGCCCGAGCAGCCGGGCCCCGGGCTCGGTACCGCCGCTGGCCCCGGGTCTCCGGGGTGCGGTCCCGCCGCTCGGGCCGGCCGACCCTGGCCCCGGACAGGGCCCGGGCCCGGCCCGGTGCCGTCCGGCGGGTGCCCCGGCCGCCGGGGCCGCCCCCGACCTCCGCCCCGGGCCCTGTCCGGGCCACAGGCCCGGTACCGGGCTCGGCCCCGTGCCGCCCGGGTGCGGTCCCGCCGCAGAACCAGGCCGACCCCGGCCCTCCGGCCCCGCCCGGCCCGGGCTCCGGGCCCGGCCCCGCGACACAGGTTCCGCCGCGCCGCGAAAGGGCGCGATCGGGGGTTTTTGTCCGATTAGCGCGTATCTTCGGCCCATGCCCACGCCCTACGGAGCCCGCGGCGGCATGGCGTTCAGCGCCGCCGAGCTGCATGTGCTCAGGCGCTCGCTCGCCCACGCCCTTCACCCGTCCCCGGCCCCCCTGCCCGCCGCGCGGCTCCAGGAGTGTCTGAGCCTCGCGTGCTCGGTGGACGACGCGGTCCAGGAGGCGGACCGGCTCAGGACCTTCCTCCTCGCCGACCTCACCCGCTACCGGACCGCTCTGCCCGGCAGCCTCTCCGGCTACCTGGCGCTGCTCCGGGACGCCCTCTCCGCCGGGTACGAGCCGGTCCCCGACGACCTCGCCGCCCTGCGCGCGCTCCGCGCCAACCCGGCCGCGGCGGCGTTGCTGGACCGGGCCCAGGGGATCGCGGAGCGCTCCGTACGCCGGAGGCTGACGACCGCCCCCGCGCCCCGCACCCGGCTGCTGGCCCTGGCAGGCGGACAGGAACCCCGGTCCGCGCCCCGGACCGCGGAGCGGGCCGGGGAACGGCCGGGCGACCGCCCGCAGGACCGCCCCGCGGACGGCTCCCGCCCGGACCGGCCGATCCCGACCCCCGGCGAGGTGTTCCCGCCGCGCCGGAATCCGGCCCCGCCCCCGGCGGCCGGGCTCGTCGCCGGGTAGCTACGCTGGAGCCATGGACTATGTCTCCGCGCTCCTGCCCCCCGTCGTGATGGCCGCGTTCTTCATCGCTCTCGTCGTGACGATCGTGAAGACCCAGGGCGGCTCCAACAAGACCCGGGAGGACGCGGCGGTCGACGCCGCGATCGCCCGCGCCGAGGCCGCCGAACAGCCGCAGCAGTAGCGCCGGCCCGCGCGCCGGCCGTACCCGCGCAGCACCTGACCCCGCGCACACGACGCGCGCACGCGCCCCGCCCACACCGCGGGCGCGTACACCGGGCGTACGGCCACTCAGGCCGTGCGCCCGATTTCGTTGCGCGTTACCGGCCGGGTAGCCGGGCAATTCAGCTCATCCCGCACTATCGTGCTCCTGTGCCTCGCCCCTTGGGAGATCTCGAAGACGCAGTGATGACGCGGGTGTGGCAGTGGAACCGCCCGGTCACCGTCCGGGAAGTGCTGGAAGACCTCCAGCAGGAACGGTCCATCGCGTACACCACGGTCATGACCGTTATGGACAATCTCCATCAGAAGGGCTGGGTCCGCCGCGAGGCGGAAGGCCGCGCCTATCGATATACGGCGGTCTCCAACCGCGCCGCCTACTCGGCCGCACTGATGAACGAAGCCTGGTCGACGAGTGACAACCCCGCCGCCGCGCTCGTCGCCTTCTTCGGCATGATGTCGGCCGAACAGCGTGAAGCCCTCCGGGACGCCGTGCGCATCGTCCAGCCCCACGACGAAGCCGCGGCGGAAGCCGCCGCCGAACCTCCCGCCCCCGAAGGGGACTCCGCCGACGGAGGGCCCGGCACCGGGGGATAACGTCCGGGCATGGGAGAGCTCTCCGCTGAACATGCGAAAGAAGTGACGATCCGCCGTGCCCGCACCGGCGATGTCCCTGCCCTGCGACGTCTGCTCGACCAGTACGTGCAGCAGCGCATCCTGCTCGACAAAGCACCCGTCGTCCTTTACGAGGACATCCAGGAGTTCTGGGTCGCGGAACGCGCCGCGGACGGCCAGGTGGTCGGCTGCGGCGCTCTCCACGTGATGTGGGAAGACCTCGCCGAAGTCCGTACTCTCGCCGTGGACCGTACGCTCAAGGGCGCCGGTGTCGGCCACCGGGTACTGGAGCAGTTGTTGCGGACCGCCCGCGAGCTGGGCGTGCGCCGGGTATTCTGCCTCACCTTCGAAGTGGACTTCTTCGCCAAGCACGGCTTCGTCGAGATCGGTGAGACCGCCGTCGAGACCGATGTCTACATCGAGCTGCTGCGTTCCTATGACGAGGGCGTCGCCGAGTTCCTCGGTCTCGAACGAGTGAAGCCGAACACCTTGGGCAACAGCCGGATGCTTCTGCACCTCTGAACGATCACCGGGGCTTTTCCCGTGGTCCGTACCCTGTGGCCTATGTCCGAATCGCGCACGTTTCCCGCCCTGTTGCCGTCTCGAACCTCTCACCGGGGGTTTGTGTTTTCCAGGCAAAAGCGGTTTCCTTTCCGCGTACTGCATTTTCGATGAAAGGAAATCCCGGTGGCACAGAAGGTTCAGGTCCTTCTTGTCGACGACCTCGACGGCGGCGAGGCGGACGAGACGGTGACGTTCGCTCTGGACGGCAAGACCTACGAGATCGACCTCACCACCGCCAACGCTGAAAAGCTTCGCGGCCTGCTCGACCCGTACACCAAGGGCGGTCGCCGCACCGGTGGCCGTGGTGCGGGCGCCCGGACCAAGGGCCGTGCCGTATCGGCCGGCAACCCGGACACCGCCGAGATTCGCGCGTGGGCGAAGGAGAACGGTTACAACGTGAACGACCGGGGCCGTGTCCCGGCGGACATCCGGGAAGCCTTCGAGAAGGCCAAGGGCTGATCCACGGCACCGCGCAGGGGCGTACGTCGCCGAAGGCGCGCCCGGTGGCACTCCGTCGCCGCCGCGGCCACCAGACGTACGAGATCGGGCCCCCGGGCGGGTCCGGCGCTCCGCCCGGGACCGGGCAGGGCGGGCAGTAGTGCCTCACACCCCCGCTCGGGGGGCCGCAGCCACACGGCGGCCCCCCGGGAACTCCCCCCGGGAACCGGGAGGACCGGGGGAACGGGCGCGGTGATCCGGCCGCCCGCACCCCGGGCGGTGAGGTCCAGGGGCACCCCGCTCCACTCCAGCCAGTCGAGCAGCCCCTCCAGCTCCTCCGCGCTCCCCGGCGCCACCAGGAACAGCGTCCTGCGCCCCGCGACCGCCACCGGACCGGTGGCGACGGGCCCGCGCAGCACCGCCTCCCCGGCATCGGAGGGCAGCTCCAGCACGTCGAAACGCACCCCGGTGGCCAGCGACGCGGGCACCCCGCCCAGCACGGTCCAGCCGAGCGCCCGCGCGTACCAGGAGGCGTGGCCGTCCCGTCCGGACGGGACGCGGGGCGGCGGGACGGTGAGGGCCATGCCCGGAGCAACTGCCGGTGCGGGCCCAGGTTACGGAGAAGGCGCGTGCGGAAGACGTACGCGGAAGGCGCGCGACGAGGCGCGGATGTGACGTGATGTGCGCGAACCGGTGCGGAACGTAAACACCCATCGGGGCGGAGTCCGGCATTCGGGACGGAATCGTGTTCGCCCGTAGCGGAGGGAGCCGCGGCACCGGGCATGGAATGTCAGTGTCGCAGGGTAAGACATTCCTAGTGGAGCGGGGCGACGCGCTGATGCGACCGTCCCACGTTCGCCATCGGCGTACACGTGTGACGGCTATCTACCTGGCCTGCGGGAACATCGTCTCGCACCATCGGGTTGGAGCAGTTGTCGGATGTTCAGGCCGGTTTTCCTCACCGACGTGGGGGTGAGCCGTGGACGGATGTCGGCAGTTGGAATGAGCTGTCCCGCCCCGCGGGACTAGCATGCGGAAGGACAGGGCGGGGACCGACCCCGAACTGCCCGACCGCTCTGAGGAGCGATAAACGATGTTCGAGAGGTTCACCGACCGCGCGCGGCGGGTTGTCGTCCTGGCTCAGGAAGAAGCCCGGATGCTCAACCACAACTACATCGGCACCGAGCACATCCTCCTGGGCTTGATCCACGAGGGTGAGGGTGTCGCCGCTAAGGCCTTGGAGAGCCTCGGGATTTCGCTCGAGGCTGTTCGCCAGCAGGTTGAGGAGATCATCGGTCAGGGGCAGCAGGCCCCGTCCGGCCACATCCCCTTCACTCCGCGGGCGAAGAAGGTCCTGGAGCTTTCGCTCCGAGAGGCCCTCCAGCTCGGCCACAACTACATCGGCACCGAGCACATCCTGCTCGGCCTGATCCGCGAGGGCGAGGGCGTCGCCGCCCAGGTCCTGGTGAAGCTGGGCGCCGATCTCAACCGGGTCAGGCAGCAGGTCATCCAGCTGCTCTCCGGCTACTCCGGGGGCGGCAAGGAGTCGGCCACGGCCGGCGGCCCGGCCGAGGGCACGCCCTCGACCTCGCTCGTCCTGGACCAGTTCGGCCGCAACCTCACCCAGGCCGCCCGCGAATCCAAGCTCGACCCGGTCATCGGGCGCGAGAAGGAGATCGAGCGGGTCATGCAGGTCCTGTCCCGCCGGACCAAGAACAACCCGGTCCTCATCGGCGAGCCCGGCGTCGGCAAGACCGCCGTCGTCGAGGGCCTGGCGCAGGCGATCGTCAAGGGCGAGGTTCCCGAGACGCTCAAGGACAAGCACCTCTACACGCTCGACCTCGGCGCCCTGGTCGCGGGTTCCCGCTACCGCGGTGACTTCGAGGAGCGCCTGAAGAAGGTCCTCAAGGAGATCCGCACCCGCGGCGACATCATCCTGTTCATCGACGAGCTCCACACCCTCGTGGGTGCGGGCGCCGCCGAGGGCGCGATCGACGCCGCGAGCATCCTCAAGCCCATGCTGGCCCGTGGCGAGCTCCAGACCATCGGCGCCACCACGCTCGACGAGTACCGCAAGCACCTTGAGAAGGACGCGGCCCTCGAACGCCGCTTCCAGCCGATCCAGGTGGCGGAGCCTTCCCTCCCCCACACGATCGAGATCCTCAAGGGCCTGCGCGACCGTTACGAGGCCCACCACCGCGTCTCCATCACGGACGAGGCCCTCGTCCAGGCGGCGACGCTGGCGGACCGGTACATCTCGGACCGCTTCCTCCCGGACAAGGCGATCGACCTGATCGACGAGGCCGGCTCCCGGATGCGCATCCGCCGGATGACCGCACCGCCGGACCTCCGCGAGTTCGACGAGAAGATCGCGGGCGTGCGCCGCGACAAGGAGTCGGCCATCGACTCCCAGGACTTCGAGAAGGCGGCTTCCCTCCGTGACAAGGAGAAGCAGCTGCTGACGGCGAAGGCCAAGCGCGAGAAGGAATGGAAGGCCGGCGACATGGACGTCGTCGCCGAGGTCGACGGCGAGCTCATCGCCGAGGTCCTCGCGACCGCGACCGGCATTCCCGTCTTCAAGCTCACGGAGGAGGAGTCCTCGCGCCTGCTGCGCATGGAGGACGAGCTCCACCGCCGGGTCATCGGCCAGAAGGACGCCATCAAGGCGCTCTCCCAGGCGATCCGGCGTACCCGTGCGGGTCTGAAGGACCCGAAGCGCCCCGGTGGCTCGTTCATCTTCGCCGGCCCGTCCGGTGTCGGTAAGACCGAGCTCTCCAAGACGCTCGCCGAATTCCTCTTCGGCGACGAGGACGCGCTGATCTCCCTCGACATGTCGGAGTTCAGCGAGAAGCACACGGTTTCCCGCCTCTTCGGTTCGCCCCCCGGCTACGTGGGCTACGAAGAGGGCGGCCAGCTCACCGAGAAGGTGCGCCGGAAGCCGTTCTCCGTCGTCCTCTTCGACGAGGTCGAGAAGGCCCACCCGGATATCTTCAATTCCCTTCTCCAGATCCTGGAGGACGGTCGTCTGACCGACTCCCAGGGCCGGGTCGTGGACTTCAAGAACACGGTCATCATCATGACGACCAACCTGGGTACGCGGGACATCTCCAAGGGCTTCAACCTGGGCTTCGCGGCCCAGGGCGACACCAAGACCGGCTACGACCGGATGAAGGCGAAGGTCAACGAGGAGCTCAAGCAGCACTTCCGGCCCGAGTTCCTCAACCGTGTCGACGACACGGTCGTCTTCCACCAGCTCACCGAGGAAGACATCATCCAGATCGTCGATCTGATGGTCGCCAAGGTGGACGACCGCCTGAAGGACCGCGACATGGGCATCGAGCTGAGCGGCGACGCCAAGCTCCTGCTCGCCAAGCGCGGCTACGACCCGATCATGGGTGCCCGGCCGCTGCGCCGGACCATCCAGCGCGAGATCGAGGACACGCTCTCGGAGAAGATCCTCTTCGGCGAGCTGCGTTCCGGCCAGATCGTGGTCGTCGGCAAGGAGGGTGAGGGCGAGGACGCCAAGTTCACCTTCCGCGGCGAGGAGAAGACGGCGCTGCCGGACCTCCCGCCGATCGAGGCCACGGGCTCCGGCCCGGACCTCACCAAGGGCGCGTAGCCGCCCGTAGCGCCCGTAGCGCCCGTACGAAGAGGGCGGCCCCGGAACCGAAAGGTCCCGGGGCCGCCCTCTTCGCCGTCCGGAGCCGGGCCGGAGCCGGGCCGGAGCCGGGCGGCGGTCGGGCCGGGTACCGGCGCCGGCCCGGGCGCACGGCCGCCCCGCCCGCAGCCCCCGGAGGCCGGGCCGGGGGTGCTGACCAGGGATGGAGGGCCTTTGGTCCCGAAAGGGACACCGCGAGGGGCTCCGCCGGTGACAAGCCGCACAGGGCGAAACGCGACTACGAAGTTCCGTCGTAGATCCAATCGTGCCCCGGACCCCACCCCGAGCCCAGTCGGGACCACGTCAACAGGCCGGACAGCCCCCGGTGCGGCTACGAGCCCCGGTAGTAAGAGGGGTGTTTGGGGAAGCCGAGGGGGCCGGGTTATCAAGGATGAGCAAGCCCGGTCACGTGCTTCATCGTGCCGGGCCGCTTCGTACCCGTACCGGGTGTGGAGCAGTCCTTGTCCCCGGCCCCGGAGGTCTCTTCATGTCCGCGAAGCGTGTCAGCACCCGTCGTACCCGTATAGCCATCGGCGCCTCCGCTATCGGCGCGGTCACCGCCCTGGCCCTCGGGGCCGGCACCGCCGCCGCCTTCGCCGCCGAGAGCCCCCGGGCCGCCCTGACCGGCACCGCCCGTCTGGTGGCCGCGCAGGCCACCGCCCAGAGCGCCTCCGCCGCCGCCTCCGCGGCCTCCTCCACCACCGTCTGGAAGAAGCCGGTCGACAAGTACACGCTCTCCGCCACCTACGGCAAGGGCGGCAGCATGTGGTCCCAGAAGCACTCCGGCCAGGACTTCGCCGTCCCGACCGGCACCCCGGTCAAGTCCATCCACAACGGTGTCGTCGTCAAGGCCGGCCCCAACGGTGGCGGCGACGGTCCCGCCTACGGCAACGCCGTCGTGATCAAGCACCCGAACAACACGTACTCGCAGTACGCGCACCTCTCGCAGATCAAGGTCAAGACCGGTCAGAAGGTCTTCACCAACCAGCTGATCGCGCTGTCCGGCAACACGGGGAACTCCAGCGGCCCGCACCTGCACTTCGAGATCCGGACCACCCCGAACTACGGCTCGGCCATCAACCCGGTGACCTTCCTCCGTCAGGCCGGCGTCTCGCTCTGACGCAGGCGGACCGACGCTGACGGACGAAGACGGACCGGTCCGGCCGGTGACCCGGCCGGACGTCCCACCGGCCGGTCAGCGCCGTGGCCGATCAGCTGATCAGCCACGACCCGGTCGGCCTGACCGCCGGGTCGGGCTTGCCCGCCCGGAGCGCCGTCACCTGCTCCTGGCTCAGGGCCGCGGCGAAGACCCGCACGTTGTCCACCGCCCCGTTCCACATGCCGGTCCAGATCCCGTGATGACGGGCCCGGCCGAGCTGGAGCGGGCCGGGACCCTGCCAGACCCCCGCGACCGGGACCTCACCGGCGCGCTTGCCGTCCACGTACAGTGCGACGGTCTTCTTCTCCGCGTCGTAGGTGCCGGTCAGCGCCGTCCAGGTGCGCTCCATCGGGGCGCCCTCGGCGACGACGGCCCGGGTGCTGGAGTCGGCGCCCTGGTCGCCCGTCTGCACCCGGAACACCCAGGCGAGCTTGCCGTTCACCTCGTCCGCGCCCAGTTCGAACGAGAACGACTCCCCGTCGCCCTGGCTCACGGCGAACCGCGCGCCCTTGGGGGCCACGTTGTAGACGCGGGCCGAGACCGAGAAGCTCTTGGACGTGTCCACGACCGGCTCGGCGGACTGGGCGTACGAGTTGGCGCTGCCCTTCATCCGGACCTCGTACCGCTTGTCCATCGGGAACACGGCGGCCTCGGAGCCCATCCTCAGCCCGGTTTGCCCGCTCCGGTCCCGCAACAGCGTCGGGTCGCCCGCCACGGTCGGGGATTGGTCGACGGGGGCCTTCGAGCCGCCCGGGCCCGGTGTGGCCGACGCCTGGGCCGGCGCCGAAGCGGAGGGCTTGGCGTCCGCCTCGTCCCGGTCCCGCTGCCCGTCGCCGCCCAGCAGCAGGAACGCGCCACCGCCGCCCAGCAGGGCCAGGACGGTCACCGCGCCGCCCAGCATCCACAGCCGCTTCCGGCGCCGCTCGGCGGCGGACCGGTCGGCCATCGCCTCCCAGTCGGGCTGCTGCCCCGGCCCCTGCTGCCCCGCGCCCTCGGCCGGGCCCTGTCCGGGGGGTCCCGGCTGCGCCGGGGGCCACGGAGCCCCCGGGTCCCGCTGGTACGGGTTGGGCCCGCCCTGCTGCGGGTAGCCGTAGCCCCCGGCGCCCGGGGGATAGCCGTAGCCGCCGCCCGCGGGCGGACCGGGCGGGTAGCCGTAGCCGCCGCCCGGGGGCGGGCCCGGCGGGAACCCGTAGCCGCCGCTCCCCGGGGCGGGCTCGGGCTGCGGGTTGCTCGGGGGAGGGGTGCCGTCGGTCATGCCAGGGATGCTAAGTCACGCACCCGCCCCCGCGAACGCCCCGGTCCCGATCCGCCCCGGCGCCGCCACGTGCCCCGGCCGCGCCCGGGCGCCCGTACCGCTGTCACCCGTACCGCGGTGCCGTCTCACCCCGGCAGGGTGATGACCGGGAAGCTCCCCGTCGTCGTCGGCGCGTGCTCCGGCAGCCACAGCACCGCCACGGCGCCCGCCGCGCCCGTACGGCCCGTCCCCGGCGGGACCGCCACGTTGCGGAAGGTCAGCCGGGCGCCCAGGACCCGCGCCTGCCCCTCCGCGATGGTCAGGCCCAGCCCGTGCCCCACCCCCGCGCGGTCCGTCGAGCCGGTCCGGAACCGGCTCGGCCCCTCGCGCAGCAGGGCCGCGGGGAAGCCCGGCCCGTGGTCCCGGACGCGCACGACCCGGCCCTCCACGTCGACCTGGACCGGCCGGCGCCCGTACCGCGCGGCGTTGGCCAGCAGGTTGCCCAGAATCCGTTCCAGCCGGCGCGGGTCGGTGCTGACGATCTCGTCCGCGACGACCCGGACCGTCGCCTCCGGCATCAGCGCCGTCACCCGGCGGCTCACGAACTCGCCCAGCGCCACCTCCTGGAGCTCGGCCCGCTCCGACGCGCTGTCCAGCCGGGCCACCTCCAGTACGTCCTCGACCAGGGCGCGCATCGCCTGGGCCCGGTCGCGCACCAGCTCGGTCGGCCGTCCCGGAGGCAGCAGTTCCGCCGCGGTGAGCAGGCCCGTCACCGGGGTCCGCAGCTCGTGCGCGATGTCGGCGGTCACCCGCCGCTCGGCCTCCAGCCGCTGCTGGAGCGCGTCGGCCATGGCGTCCACCGCCCGCGCGAGGTCGTCCGTCTCGTCCCGTACGACGCCCCCGACCGCGTCCCGCACCCGTACGTCGGGGTCGCCGTGCGCCACCCGCTGCGCGGCGGCGGCGGCCTTGCGCAGCCGCCGCGAGATCTGGCCGCCGATGAGCACGCCGAGCGCCGAGCCGCCGATCACCACGGCCAGCGAGCCGACGATCAGGGCCCGGTCCAGGTCCTTCATCATGTTGGCGCTCTCCCGGAACCGTGAGTGCAGCGACAGCACCTGCCCGTTCCCGAGGGGGACGGCGGCCCAGACCTCCGGCGCCCTGCGCGGGTGTTCCTGGACGTAGGTCCCGCGCCGCCCGGACCGCACCTTCTCCCGCAGCTCGGCGGGGAGGTCCGGGTCGTTGAGCTTGGCGCCCATGGGCAGTCTGCGCCCGGCCTCGACGCCGGGCGCGATGTACTGGACCCGTTCGAGCTGGGTCTCCCGGGCGCTCTCCAGCATCGACACCTGGGCGGCGCTGTGCACCACCAGGCTCAGCGCGAGGGCGGTGAGGGCTCCCACGGCGGCGATGGCGAGCGTGATCTTCCAGCGGATGCCCGTACGCAGGGCGGGGCGCCTCATGCCTTCAGCTTGTATCCGAAGCCGCGGACCGTCTCGATCCGGTCCTGCCCGATCTTGGTCCGCAGTCGCTGGACGTGGACGTCCACGACCCGGGTGTCACCGCCCCAGTCGTAGTCCCAGACCCGTTCGAGCAGCCGGTCGCGGGAGAGGACGGTGCCGGGCGCGGAGGAGAACTCCAGCAGCAGCCGCATCTCGGTCGGTGTCAGGGCGACGGGCGCGCCCGCCCGGCGCACCTCCATGCCCTCGGTGTCGACCTCCAGGTCGCCGAAGGCGAGCACCCCGCGCTCCTCGGCCGTGCTCTGCCCCTCGCCGCCCGTCGCCCCGCCGCGCCGTCCGCCGGCGTGGCCGAAGCGGCGCAGCACCGCGCGGATGCGGGCGACGAGCACCGAGCCGTCGAAGGGTTTGGTGACGTAGTCGTCGGCGCCCGCCTCCAGGCCCAGGACGACGTCGATGGAGTCGGCGCGCGCCGACAGCATGATCACCGGGACGGTGGACTCGTCGCGGATGCGCCGGCACAGGCTCACGCCGTCCATGCCGGGCACCATCACGTCGAGCAGCGCGATGTCGGGCCGGTGGGCCCGGAAGGACTCCAGGCCGGAGAGTCCGTCGGGCATGGCGGTGACCACGAACCCGTCACGTTCCAGTGCCAGGGTCGTGGCCTCGCGGATGACGTCGTCGTCCTCCACGAACAGGACATGGGTCTCGGCCATGCGGAAGCCTCGCCTCGGTTCCTCGCTGCGGCGGCGCCGTGTCAGGGCCGCGTCAGTTGCTCTTCGGTGTGACGGCCGGGGCGGGCGGTTCCCCGCCCTGGACCACGTTCACGTTGCTGTAGTCCGTGTGGACCCGGAACTGCTCGCCGAAGCGGCTGCCGTCCCAGCGGTAGGTGATCACGTCCTCGCCCGACGGGTAGGAGAACGCCTCGTTCTTCCCGTAGACCGGCTTGGTCAGCACCAGGTCGTCCCGGTCGATCTCCGCGTAGACGGGCGGCTGCTCGTCGGAGAACACATTCTCGTACGATCCGTCGCCCGCCCGGTACACGTAGGAGCCCCGGCCCATCGCGTCCACGCAGGACAGGACGTTGACCACGATGTCGGCGGAGGGGCCCCCGGTGATCTTCCCGTAGCTCACGTCGACGGGGTACTCCTTGCCCGTGCAGGGCTTGAGGTCCCGCTTCACCGCGCTGCTGACCTTGGGGTCGGCCATGAGCAGGGCGACGGGGTCGACCTTCTTGGCGGCCAGGCCGGGGGCGGCCTGGGGCGAGGGGGCGGCGGGCGGGTTCCCCGGACTTCCCGGGGGGGTGGGCGGGGCGGACTTGGCCGTGACGTTCTCGGTCAGGGCGGGTCCGCCGTCGCGCAGGCCGCTCCCGCCGGTGGCGTACCCGGCCGCGACCAGCACGGTGGCGACGAGGACGACCGTCCCCGCCGACATCAGTACCAGCGAACTCCTGCCCTTGAGGCGTCCGCCCTTCGGGCTTGCGTCCCCCGGGCTCCTGTCCTTCAAGTTCAGGCCGTTCAGGCCGCGCACCGCTCACGCCCCTCGTACCGCATGGTGTGGTCGCCGCGTTCCAGCGCGCGCATGTCGAGGTCCCGGCTCTCCAGCTCCTGGCGGAGCCGGGCCAGTGCGCGGTGCAGAGTGCTCTTCACGGTCCCCGCCGACATTCCGAGCGCCGCGGCCGTCTCCTCGGTGCTCATCTGCTCCCAGTGTCGCAGCACGACCACGCTGCGCTGCTTGGGAGCCAGCACCTTGAGGATGTCCATCAGCAGGGCGCGGTCGGCGCGCTGGTCGGAGCCGTCCTCGACGGAGGCGTCGGGGAGCTGCTCGGTGGGGACCTCTTCGAGCTTGCGCGCCCGCCACCACTCGGTCCGGGTGTTGATCATGACCCGGCGGAGGTAGGCGTCGGCGAGGGACTTGTCGGCGATGCCGTCCCAGCGGCCGTAGGTGCGGACGAGGGCGGTCTGCAGGAGGTCCTGCGCGTCGGTGGGGTCCGGGACCAGGCGTCGCGCGCTGCGCAGCAGCGCGTCCTGCCGGGTGCGTACGTACTCCTCGAATCCGAGTACCTCACCGTGCGCCATCTCAGACCGCCTCTGTTCCGTCAGCCGCTCATCCGCTGCCCTACGGATTCGACGGTACGGAGGCGTTGTCACGGGCCTGTGCGGACCAGCCTTCGGTAGACGCACGGACAGCCATAGGTTGTGTAACAACACCGTTGAGCTGGGGTTTCCCGCGCTCAAACGGAATCTTCCAGTCAACTTCGAGCGGGTCGCGGGCCACCCGGAAGAGGGGCCGCCGTCACTTCGCCGCGTCCCCCGTACGGTCACGGGCGGGTCCGGACCGGGGCGTTCGTCCCGCCCCGGTCCCGGCCCGTACGGTTCCGGCCGGATCAGCTCTGCGGGAGCCGGTACAGGGCGTCCGCCAGCGGCTCCACCAGCCCGTCCGAGACCAGCCCGTCCAGCGCCCGGGCCCGCTGCACGGGCTCGTCCCAGACGGTGTCGAGCACGGCCTGCGGAACCGGCCCGGCCGATTCCCGGAGCACCGCGAGGAGCCGGCCGCGCACCTGCCGGTCGGTCCCGGCGTACGTCTGCCCGCGCCGCGGCGGCCCGTCGTACGGGGGCTTCCCGGCGAGCCGCCACGCGCACAGCCCGGCCACCGGGCAGCGGGCGCAGTCCGGGGTCCTGGCCGTGCAGACCAGCGCGCCGAGCTCCATCGAGGCCGCCGCCCAGCGGGCCGCCGTCCCCTCGTCCGGGGGCAGCAGCTGCCGGGCCAGGCGCCGCTCGGCCGCGGTCGTGGCGTTCGGCGGGTACTCGACCCCGGTGGAGGTGCGGGCCAGGACCCGCCGCACGTTGGTGTCGAGCACGGCGTGCCGCTGCCCGTACGCGAAGGAGGCCACGGCGGCGGCGGTGTACTCGCCGATGCCGGGCAGCGCGAGCAACTGCGCGTGGCCCTGGGGGACGTCGCCCCCGTGCCGCTCCGTTATCGCGACGGCCGCGCCGTGCAGCCGCAGCGCCCGGCGGGGGTAACCGAGCCGCCCCCAGGCCCGTACGGCCTCACCGGGGGCCTCTGCGGCCAGGTCGGCGGGGCGGGGCCACCGGTCGATCCAGTGCGCGTAGACGGGCAGGACCCGGCTGACGGGGGTCTGCTGGAGCATGAACTCGCTGACCATGACCCCCCAGGGGCCGGCCTCGGGGCGGCGCCAGGGGAGATCGCGGGCGTGTTCGTCGAACCACGCGATGACGGGGGAGTGCAGGGCGTGGGCGGCGGGGGACGCGCAGGGCGCGGGGGATGCGGATGCAGTCATGACAGACGGCATCCTGACACGAGTCGGGCCGGTGCCGCGGCCGGCCGGCGCGGGCCTTCGCACCTTCCCGGCTCACCGCGCGCGGGCCCGGCCGCCCCGGCGCGCGGCGCGGCCGGGCGGTGCGGGGTCAGCGCGCGGGGCCCGGACCGGTGAACCAGACGATGACGGGCTTGCCGCTCGCCCGCAGGGCGGCGACGAGCCGGTCGACGGGACCGGTGAGGGTGAGCATGACGACGGCGGCCAGCGCCCCGCCCAGCACCAGGCCCACCGCCACGTCGTGCGGGTAGTGCACGCCGACGAAGACGCGGGAGAAGGCCATCAGCAGTGCGAGCGGCACGGTGAGCAGCGCGAGCCGGCGCAGGGCCAGGGCCAGGGCGACGGCACCGGCGCCCGCGATGGCCGCGTGGTTGCTGGGGAAGGACCAGTCGCCGGTCGGCGGGCACGCGACCAGCGAGGCCGCCGCCCCGGCCACGGCCCGGCACGGCCGTTCCTCGTCCACGACGGACTTCAGGCTCTCGGAGATCACGTACCCGGCGACGGTGGCCACCGGGGCGAGGACGGCGAGGGCCACCTTCCGGGTGCCGCGCCGTTCCCGGGAGCGCCACCACACGGTGACGAAGAGCACGCCGAAGACGAGAAGTCCGTACTCCGTCCAGAGCTCGAACGCCGACTGAACCCAGCCGGGGGTGGAGTGGGCGAAGCCGGTGATGTCGAGATAGAGGTCGGAGCTGTCCATGGTGACCGACAGTACTCAACGCGGAGGGATGATCGTGCCAGACGGTTGGCCTATTTTCGGTGCTCCCGGAACGGCCCGCAAGATGATCATCGCTAAAACAAGCCCGTCGCGCGGCATGTGGGGCACGGATCGGGGCACCGACTCTCGTAAAGTTCCCTCCGTGGGATCTCTGCGCAATCCGGTCGGGCCGCTCCCCTCCTCCATCTACTGGCGACGGAGGGCTGTGCTGGCGTCCGTCGCCGCGCTCCTCGCGCTCATCGCCGTATGGACCGTCAGTTCGGGCGGGGGGCGGACGAGTACGAACGGAAAGGGCCAGGACGGCGGGCCGGTCACCTCGATCACCCCGGGGCCCTCCGGCAGCGGTCCGGCGATCAGTCAGGCGCCGGGCGGACGCGTGGAGTCGGGAACCGGCGGTACCGGTTCCGACGGCGCGGCCACCGGCGACGGCGCCAAGAACGGCGAACCGGGCGCCTCGGCCGCGGGCACGGGCGCCGGTACCGGCGCGGGCCCCGGCGGCGGCACGGCCCGGCTCCCGGCCGACTCGCCCCTGCCCACCTGCGCGCCCAGCGTGCTCCAGTGGGAGGTCAAGAGCGCGAAGAACGAGTACGAGCGGGACGAGAAACCCCGGCTCGAACTGATCACCCGCAACGTCTCCGGCACGAGCTGCAAGGCCGATCTCGGCCCGAAACAGGCGGTCGTGACCATCCTTCAGGCGAGCAGCGGCAAGGCGGTCTGGTCCTCGGCCGACTGCCCGTCCGGTCCGGGCAACGCCTTCTACCGGCTCCCCGCGCAGAGCGAGACGAAGCAGCCGCTGGAGTGGGACCGTACGTTCAGCGCGTCCGGCCAGTGCCAGTCGCCGCCGCCGGGCACCGCCTCGCCCGACACCTACATGGTGGAGGCCAAGGCCCCCGGCATGCCGGAGATCCGTACCTCCTTCGTCCTCAAGCAGGACTGACCCGAGCGGGACTGACCAAGCGGCACCGGCTCAAGCCGCACGGGGACCCCGCGCGGGGACCCCGTGCGGAGACCTGGCCCCGTGCCGGCCGCCCCGCCCCGCCCCGTGCCCGTGACCCCGGGCGCGGGGTCAGACGTACCGTTCGAGGATCGAGGACTCGGCCAGCCGGGAGAGGCCCTCGCGGACGCTGCGCGCGCGGGCCTCGCCGACGCCGTCCACCGTCTGGAGGTCGTCCACGCTCGCGGCGAGCAGCTTCTGCAGGCCGCCGAAGTGCTCCACGAGCCGCTCGATGATCGCGCCCGGCAGCCTCGGCACCTTCGCCAGCAGCCGGTACCCGCGGGGCGACACCGCCGAGTCCAGGGTCTCCGGCGAGCCGGTGTACCCCAACGCCTTCGCCACAATGGCCAGTTCCAGCAGTTCCGGGTGGGTCAGCGCGTCCAGTTCGGCCAGCGCCTCGTCCACGGTGCGGGAGCGCTTCGCCGTCGGCTCCGGCACGTAGTCCCGGATGACGAGCTCCCGCTCCTGCTCGATCCCGACCGTCAGCTCGTCCAGCTGGAGCGAGAGCAGCCGTCCGTCCGTGCCCAGTTCGACCACGTACTCGGCGATCTCGGTCGCGATCCGCCGCACCATTTCGAGCCGCTGGGCCACCGCGGTCACGTCGCGGACCGTCACGAGGTCCTCGATCTCCAGCGCCGACAGCGTCCCCGCGACCTCGTCGAGGCGGAGTTTGTACCGTTCCAGGGTGGCCAGCGCCTGGTTGGCCCGCGACAGGATCGCCCCGGACTCCTCCAGCACCCGCCGCTCCCCGTCCACGTACAGCGCGATCAGCCGCATCGACTGCGACACCGACACGACCGGGAACCCGCACTGCTTGGAGACGCGGTCGGCGGTGCGGTGCCGGGTGCCGGTCTCCTCGGTCGGGATCGACGCGTCCGGCACCAACTGGACACCGGCCCGCAGGATCTTGGTGAGGTCCTTGTCGAGGATGAGGGCGCCGTCGAGCTTGCACAGCTCGCGCAGCCGGGTCGCGGTGAACTCCACGTCCAGCACGAAACCGCCCGTGCACATCGCGTCGACGTTCTTGTCCATCCCGAGGACGATGAGGCCACCGGTGTTGCCGCGGACGATCCGCTCCAGACCGTCCCGCAGGGGCTGACCGGGTGCGACCGCGCTCAGCGAGGCCCGCATCATGGCCTCCTGCCTGGAGCTCGCGCCCGACTTGGCGGATGCTGCTGCCCCGTCCTTGGCTGCCACTGCACTCCTCCGGTCGCGGGTTGCGCCGCCCGGCGACGCGGGCACGAGGACGTGCGTACGACGGGCGGACCAGCACAAAGTCTAACGGCGCGCACCGCGCCCCCGCCGTGGCTTGGCCAGGTCCGCCCCGCCGGGGGCGCGTACGGACCCCCGTACCGCCCCCCGCACCACCCCCCGGACCGGCATGCGACCGGCACGGCGACCGGCGCCGTGACCACCCGCCCGGTGGCCCGGCGCGGGGTTCACTCCGAGGCCCGCTCCTTGGCCGGGGTGCGGGAGCGCCCGCGCGGCAGCACCCGCAGCGCGTCCCCCACATCGGCGACCTCGACGACCTTCATCCCGGCCGGCACCTTGCCCGGGTCCACCGGGACCAGGGCATGGGTGAAACCGAGCCGGTGCGCCTCCGAGAGCCGCCGCTGCACGCCGGTCACCCGCCGCACCTCACCGGCGAGTCCGACCTCCCCGATGGCGACGAGGTTCTTCGGCAGCGGGACGTCACTGGCGGCCGAGGCCAGGGCGAGCGCGATGGCCAGGTCGGCGGCGGGCTCGGTCAGCTTCACCCCGCCCACGGTGGCGCTGTAGATGTCGCGCTTGCCGAGCGCGGTGATCCGGCCGCGCTGTTCCAGCACCGCCAGCATCATCGAGACGCGGGAGGTCTCCAGGCCCGAGGTGGTCCGCCGCGGGGAGGGGATCTGCGAGTCCACCGTCAGCGCCTGCACCTCGGCGACCAGGGGCCGCTTGCCCTCCAGCGTCACCGTCAGACAGGTCCCGGGCACGGCCTCCGCCCGCCGGGTCAGGAAGAGCCCGCTCGGGTCGGCGAGCCCGGTGATCCCCTCGTCGTGCAGTTCGAAGCAGCCGACCTCGTCGGTGGCGCCGTACCGGTTCTTGATGCCGCGCACGAGCCGCAGCCGGGCGTGCCGGTCGCCCTCGAAGCTCAGCACCACGTCCACGAGGTGCTCCAGCAGCCGGGGCCCGGCGATGGCCCCGTCCTTGGTGACGTGACCCACCAGCAGGGTCGCCATCCCGCGCTCCTTGGAGGCCCGGATCAGTGCCCCGGCCACCTCCCGGACCTGGGCCATCCCGCCGGGCGCGCCGTCGATCTCGGGGGAGGCGATGGTCTGGACGGAGTCCAGGATCAGCAGCGAGGGCTTCACCGCGTCGAGGTGCCCGAGGACGGCCGAGAGGTCGGTCTCGGCGGCGAGGTAGAGGTGGTCGGCCAGAGCGTTGATCCGGTCGGCCCGCAGCCGCACCTGGCTCGCCGACTCCTCGCCCGTGACGTAGAGGGTGGGGTGCGCCTCGCTGGCCGCCTTCGCCGCGACGTCCAGGAGCAGCGTCGACTTGCCGACCCCGGGCTCGCCCGCGAGCAGCACGACGGCGCCGGGCACGAGCCCGCCGCCGAGCACCCGGTCCAGCTCGTCCACCCCGGTGCTGCGCGCGGTGGCGGTCCTCCCGTCGACCTGCGCGATCGGTACCGCGGCGGTCGAGACCCGCCCGGCGGCGGTGGTCCGCACGGCGGACGTGCCCATCTCCTCGACGGTCCCCCACGCCTGGCACTCGGGGCACCGCCCGAGCCATTTCGCGGTCGTCCAGCCGCACTCGGTACAGCGGTAGGACGGCCGGTCCTTGGCGGACGAGCGGGAGGTACGGGCAGCTGCCATGCGGCCCACCGTAGCCGCAGCCACCGACAACGCCGTCGGCGGCCGACGGCCGCAGGGGTCCGGGGTCCGTCCGGTCCCGCCCGGGCCCGTCGGCGGCCGGGGCCGGGGTCCGCCGCGGTCCGGGGTCAGCACGGAGGGGGCCGGGTCACCCGTAAGGATTAAAAGTACGGAAGGCGCGCCGGGCGTCACCGGCCCGCCGCCTACGGTCGCCGGGTGAACAGCAGCGACCAGGCCCATCCCGCGCCGCGTACCGGCGCACACCGGGCGCACGGGCGCACCTCACCCGGGAGGGAGCCGTCGTCCCCGCCGCCGCCCTTCCGGCACGAGCCCTACCTGGACGGTCTGTTCACGTACTGCCTGTCGGTCCTGTGCGACCACGACACCGCCACCGACGTGCTCGGCGCCGCCCTCGCCGTGGCCGAGCGGCACCCCGGCCGCTGCCCCGACGAGAGCGACCGGCGGGCCTGGCTCTACGCCCTCGCCCGCTGGGGCTGCCTGCGCCGGCTGGCCGGGGAGCGGCCCACCCGGCAGGGCGCGCACTCCACCCGGCGCACGCCGGAGCACACCGGCCCGGCCCGTGTTCCCGGCGCGGGCCCCGTCCGTGCCCCGGCTCCCGGCGCGGTCCGGGTCCCCGGCCCCGCCCGCGCACCCGATGCCGCACCCGATGCCGACGCCGTGCACACCGCCCGCGCCGACGTCCCCGCGCCCGGCCGCCGCACCCTCGACGTGTCCGCCCACCGCCGCACCGAACTCGCCCGGCTCGCCTGGCCCGAGGCCGCCGGGACCACGCCCGAGCAGCGCGAGGCCCTCGAACTCGCCGTCCGCCACCGGCTCGGCGTCCCCGAACTCGCCGCCGTCCTCACCACCTCGGCCGCCGCCGCCCGGGAGCTGCTCGCCGGGGCCGCCTGCGAGGTGGAGCGCACCCGGGCCGCCCTCGCCGTCGTGGAGACCGGCGGCTGCCCCGCCGTCTCCCGCCTCACCGGGGACGGCCAGGTGCTGCTCTCGGCGACCCTGCGCACCGAGCTGGTCCGGCACGTCGACGACTGCCCCCGCTGCCGCCGCGTCGCCGAGCGGACCGACGCCGCCGCGCCCTGGCCCGGCTCCGGCGGCGTCGGCACGGCCGCGCTCCCGCTCGTCGCCGCGCCCCGTACCGCCGTCCACGCGGCGATGCTCCGCTCCGGCCGGGGCCGCGGCACCGCCCCGCGCTTCGACCGCACCGGTTTCCCCACGGACCCCCGGCACCGCCTGGCCCGCCGCGGCCGGCTGCGCTCCCGGGCGGTGACCACCACCGTCGTCGCCACCGTCATCGCGGCCCCGGTCCTGGCGCTCTGGGCGGCGTACCGGGGAGACCCCGCCGCCGGCGGACCCGCGGGCGGCGACGCCACCCGCATCTCCGCGCGCGATGCGGGGACCCCGGCCCCGCTCCCCCCGGACGGCCGCCCGCTCACGGCGTACGAGAACTCCGGGAACGCGTCCGGCACCTCCCGCGACACCACCCTCACCGGTGGCGTCGGCCTCGCCCCGGGCGCCGGGCCCCTCGACGTCTCCGTGGAGGTGACCGGCACCGGGCTCCCGCCCGTGCCCGGCCGGGGCGACGCCCCCGGCCGCCTCACCGTGGCCGCCCACTCCCGGGGCTCCGTCACCGTGCTCACCCTCACCGCGACCGGCGGCGAGCCGGTCCACTGGTGGCTCCGGTCCGACGCCCCCTGGCTGCGCGCGAGCCGGACCGCCGGCACGCTGGCCCCTGAAGAATCGGTCACTCTGCTCGTCTCGGTGGACTCCGCGGCCCAGCCCGTGGGCGCCTGGACGGCCAGGATCGGGGTGGACCCGGGTGGCACGGTGGTCTCCGTGCGGGGCCACGGCCGCCCGGCGCCGCCGCCGTCCGGGCCCGCGTCCCCGCCGCCGCCGTCCGGCCCGGGCGGCGAACCGTCCCCGCCGCCCACCGGAACCCCGCCGCCGTCCCCGGGGCCGGTCACCGGCCCGCCGCCCACGGAGGGACCCGCCTCACCGTCCCCGACCCCGCCACCGGCCCCGTCGGACCCGCCGCCGAACTGACCGCAGCGGCCGGGCCCGGGGCGGGGGCGGACCGGCTCAGACGGGGTCTGCGGGGTGCGGAGCCATCGGCAGCAGCGAGGCCAGCCGCGCCTCGCACAGCCGTACGAGCTGCGCGTATCCCTCCTTGCCCATCAGCTCCGTCAGCTCGGCGCGGTACGTCACGTACACCGGGTCCCCGGCGCCGTGCGCCGAGGTGGCCGAGGTGCACCACCAGTGCAGGTCGTGGCCGCCCGGACCCCAGCCACGGCGGTCGTACTCGCCGATCGACACCTGGAGCACGCGGGTGTCGTCGGGCCGGTCGATCCACTCGTACGTCCGGCGGACCGGCAGCTGCCAGCAGACGTCGGGCTTGGTCTCCAGCGGCTCGCGCCCCTCGCGCAGCGCCAGGATGTGCAGCGAGCACCCCGCCCCGGCGGCGAAGCCGGGCCGGTTCTGGAAGATGCACGACCCTTCCCAGCGCCGGGTCTGCCGCTCCCCGTCGTCGTCCTTCTGCACCCAGCCGGACTCCGTGCCGACGTCGTGGAACTGCCACAGCTCGGGCGTCAGCCGGGCCACGCTCCGCGCGACGCGCTTCTCGTCGTCCTCGTCGGAGAAGTGCGCGCCGAGCGTGCAGCAGCCGTCGTCCGCGCGGCCCGCCTGGATGCCCTGGCAGCCGCTGCCGAAGATGCACGTCCAGCGGGAGGTCAGCCAGGTCAGGTCGCAGCGGAAGAGCTGTTCGTCGTCGGCGGGGTCGGGGAACTCCACCCACGCCCGGGGGAAATCGAGCCCCTTCTCGTCGGCCGGGGCCGCGGCCGGAGCCTTGGCCTTCTTCGTCCGGGCCTTGCCGTCCTTCTTCGTATTTGGCACAAACCCAAGCCTAAGCGCCCCTTACGCAACCCCCACCTGCACCTCGCAGTAGCGTTTCCCCCTATGAGACTCGGTGTCCTCGATGTGGGTTCGAACACGATCCATCTGCTGGTGGTGGACGCGCACCCCGGCGCGCGCCCGCAGCCGGCCCACTCGCACAAGGTGGAACTGCGGCTGGCGGAGCTGCTCGACGAGCACGGCGCGGTCACCCCGGAAGGTGTCGAACGGCTCGTCTCGGTGATCGGCGACGCGGTCCAGGCCGCCGAGGACAAGGGGTGCGAGGACGTCCTGCCCTTCGCGACCAGCGCGGTGCGCGAGGCCACCAACGCGGACGAGCTCCTGGCCCGGGTGAAGGCCGAGACCGGGATCGACCTCCCGGTCCTCAGCGGCGAGGACGAGGCCCGGCTGACCTTCCTGGCGGCCCGCCGCTGGTTCGGCTGGTCGGCCGGCAAGCTGCTGGTCCTCGACATCGGCGGCGGCTCGCTGGAGATCGCGTACGGCATCGACGAGGACCCGGACGCGGCCGTCTCCCTCCCGCTGGGCGCGGGCCGCCTCACGGCGGGCTGGCTCCCGGGCGACCCGCCGGACCCGGCGGACATCCGGGCCCTGCGGCGCCACGTGCGGGCCCGGATCGCCCGGACGGTCGGCGAGTTCAGCCGCTTCGGCTCCCCGGACCACGTGGTGGCGACCTCGAAGACCTTCAAGCAGCTCGCCCGCATCACGGGCGCGGCCCGCTCGGCGGACGGCCCCTACGTCCAGCGCGACCTGACCCGCAAGTCCCTGGAGGAGTGGGTCCCCCGGCTCGCCGCGATGACGGTGTCCCAGCGCGCGGCCCTGCCGGGCGTCTCGGAGGGCCGGGCGAACCAGCTGCTGGCCGGGGCGCTGGTCGCGGAGGGCGCGATGGACCTGCTCGGCGTCGAGGAGCTCGAAATCTGCCCCTGGGCGCTGCGCGAGGGCGTCATCCTCCGCCGCCTGGACCACCTCCCGGCCCTGGCCTGACCCCTCGCGCCCGGCCCCGGCCCGCGAGGCCGGGGCGGGAGCCGGGCCCTGCTCCCGCCGGGCCGGGGCCGGGGCCGGGGGCGGCCCGGCCGTCACCGCCGTCCCGCCCGGGAGGGAACCCGTACCCTGTCCCCGTGGCAGAACCCGTCCGTGTCCCGACCGCGAAAGTCGCCCTCTCCACCGCCTCCGTCTACCCGGAGTCGACGGCGACCGCCTTCGAGATCGCCGCGCGCCTCGGCTACGACGGCGTCGAGGTGATGGTCTGGACGGACCCGGTCAGCCAGGACGTCGACGCCCTGCGCCGCCTCTCCGACCAGCACCGGGTCCCGGTGCTGGCCGTCCACGCGCCCTGCCTCCTCATCACCCAGCGCGTCTGGTCCACCGACCCCTGGACCAAGCTCCAGCGCGCCAGGGCGGCGGCCGAGCGGCTCGGCGCGTCCACCGTCGTCGTCCACCCGCCCTTCCGCTGGCAGCGCCAGTACTCCCGCGACTTCGTCACCGGCATCTGGCGCATGGCCGAGGAGACCGACGTCCGCTTCGCCGTCGAGAACATGTACCCCTGGCGCTACCGCGACCGCGAGATGCTCGCGTACGCCCCCGAGTGGGACGTCACCAAGGACGACTACCGCCATTTCACGGTCGACCTCTCCCACACCGCGACCGCCCGGACCGACGCCGTCGCCATGGTGGACCGGATGGGCGACCGCCTCGCGCACGTCCACCTCGCCGACGGCAACGGCTCCGCCAAGGACGAGCACCTGGTCCCCGGCCGGGGCACCCAGCCCTGCGCCGAGCTGCTGGAACGCCTCGCCCGGACCTCCTTCGACGGCCACGTCGTCATCGAGGTCAACACCCGCCGCGCGATGTCCGCCGCCGAGCGCGAGGCCGACCTCGCCGAGGCCCTGGCCTTCGCCCGGCTCCACCTCGCCACCACCCCGGCCCCCGGCCACCCCCGGTCCCGGCCGCCCCTGACGGGCCCGGCCCGCCCCTGACCGGAATCCGAGCCGGGCATCCCGTCATCCGGACACGCTGTCCATATCCCGGGCGGTAGGCGTAGCCTCGTACCCGAGCCATATCCACCGTCGCGGCCGGGTTCCCAGGGCGGTCGCACCCATGGGGAGTGAACCTGATGCCCGAGCTGAGGTCCCGCACCGTCACCCACGGCCGCAACATGGCGGGCGCACGCGCTCTTATGCGTGCGTCGGGCGTAGCGAGCGAGGACATCGGCAAGCCGATCATCGCGGTCGCCAACTCCTTCACCGAGTTCGTCCCCGGCCACACCCACCTGGCCCCCGTCGGCCGGATCGTCTCCGACGCCATCCGCGCCGCCGGAGCCATCCCGCGCGAGTTCAACACCATCGCGGTCGACGACGGCATCGCCATGGGCCACGGCGGAATGCTGTACTCCCTGCCCTCCCGCGACCTCATCGCGGACTCGGTCGAGTACATGGTGGAAGCCCACTGCGCCGACGCCCTGATCTGCATCTCCAACTGCGACAAGATCACCCCGGGCATGCTGATGGCCGCCATGCGCCTCAACATCCCGGTCGTCTTCGTCTCCGGCGGCCCGATGGAGGCCGGCCAGGCCACCCTCGTCGACGGCACCGTCCGCAAGCTCGACCTGATCGACGCCATGGTCGACGCCTCCAACGAGAACATCTCCGACGAGGACATCCTGCGCATCGAGGAGAACGCCTGCCCCACCTGCGGCTCCTGTTCGGGCATGTTCACCGCCAACTCGATGAACTGCCTCGCCGAGGCCATCGGCCTGGCCCTCCCCGGCAACGGCTCGGTCCTCGCCACCCACACCGCCCGCCGCGCCCTGTACGAGGACGCGGGCCGCACGGTCGTCGAGATCACCAAGCGGTACTACGAGCAGGACGACCACTCCGTCCTGCCGCGCTCCATCGCGACCCGCCAGGCCTTCGAGAACGCCATGGCCCTCGACATCGCCATGGGCGGCTCGACCAACACGATCCTCCACCTCCTCGCCGCCGCGCAGGAAGCCGGCCTGGACTACGACCTCACCGACATCGACGAGGTCTCCCGCCGCGTCCCGTGCCTGTCCAAGGTCGCGCCGAACGTGGCGCCCGGCGGCACGTACTACATGGAGGACATCCACCGGGCCGGCGGCATCCCCGCCATCCTCGGCGAGCTGCACCGCGGCGGCCTCCTCAACAAGGACGTCACCTCGGTCCACTCCGGGAACCTGGACGACTGGCTCGCCGAGTGGGACGCCCGCTCCGGCACCGCCTCCGCCGAGGCCATGGAGCTGTGGCACGCGGCCCCCGGCTGCAAGCGCTCCGCCACCGCCTTCTCCCAGTCCGAGCGCTGGGACACCCTCGACCTCGACGCCGAGGGCGGCTGCATCCGCTCCGTCCAGCACGCGTACTCCAAGGACGGCGGCCTCGCCGTCCTGCGCGGCAACATCGCGGTCGACGGCTGCGTCGTGAAGACGGCGGGCGTGGACGAGTCGATCTGGACCTTCGAGGGCCCGGCGGTCGTCTGCGAATCGCAGGACGAGGCCGTCGACAAGATCCTGCGCAAGGAGATCAAGGAGGGCGACGTCGTCGTCATCCGGTACGAGGGCCCGCGCGGCGGACCCGGCATGCAGGAGATGCTCTACCCGACCTCCTTCCTCAAGGGCCGCGGCCTGGGCAAGGTGTGCGCCCTGGTCACCGACGGCCGCTTCTCCGGCGGCACCTCGGGCCTCTCCATCGGCCACGCCTCCCCGGAGGCGGCCTCGGGCGGCACGATCGCCCTGGTCGAGGACGGCGACCGCATCCGGATCGACATCCCGAACCGCTCGATCGAGCTCCTCGTGGACGACACCACCCTGACGGCCCGCCGCGAGGCCCTCGGCGGGGTCTACGCCCCGAAGAACCGCGAACGCAAGGTCTCGGCCGCCCTGCGCGCCTACGCGGCCATGGCCACCAGCGCCGACAAGGGCGCGGTCCGCGACGTGTCCCAGCTCTACTGACGGCCGGCCGTCCCGGCCTTCCCGGTCCCCGGACCGCATAGGCCACACGCCCCACCGATCCCCGCCGGAAGCCCCCTCACCCGGCGGGGATCACCACGTCGCCCGCCGTCGCAGACGGTGTTTCACGTGAAACACGTGCGATCCGGCCTGGTTTCACGTGAAACACGCGCGGCCTGGCGGTGTTTCACGTGAAACACCCGTGGTCCGCACGCCTCACCCCGCCCGTCCGGGCGTCGGCTTCCGTCCGCGCGGGTCCACCCTGCGGGCCCGCCGTCACCAGCCGGCCGGGTTCCCCGCGTCCACCGCGAAGACCGACCCGTCCGGCGCCGTCCCGAAGATCTGGCCGTCCCCGGCCACCGGGGCGGGCACCGTCGCCGTGTACGTGCCCGGCCCCGTGCCCATGCGCGGGCGCGTCTGCCCGGCGAGCCGCCCCTGCCCGGCGTCCACCGCGATCAGCCGGCCGTCCGCCGCCATCAGGCAGAGGTTCCCGTCCGCGAGGACCGGCCGGGAGGTCGCCGTCACGGACGTCTCCAGCCGCCACGTCTCCCGGTCCGCGCCCACGGCCGCCAGCGCGCCCGAGACGCCGATCACGTACACCGTCCCGTCCGGTCCCACCGTCGCCTCGGCCTGCAACGCGGGTACCGACAGCGCGACCCGCCGTACCGCCCGCGTCCCGAGGTCGACCCGGACCACCGCCCCCGTCCGTGCCTGGGCGTCGCCCTCCAGCAGGTACAGCCCGCCCCGCGCCACCCCGACCGGGTCGAGCAGTCCCGGCACCCGCGCGTGCCACCGCCTCGCGCCGCTCGCCGGGTCGAAGGCGGAGACCTCGGACGACGTGCCGTCCGGGGTGCGCGTGGAGACGTAGAGGCCGTCCCCGTCACCGCCCTGTTCCCCGGAACCCGTGAACCACACGGACCCCACCCTCCCCAGCCGCTTGCTCCAGGCCTCGGCCCCGGTCGCCGTGTCGAGCGCCGTGACGGTCCCGTCCGTGGCGGCGACCAGCACCCGTGGCCCGGCCGTCAGCACCCGCGCGCCCTGCGGCAGCTTCCGCTCCCACCGCTGCCCGCCCGTACCCGGGTCCAGCACCTGGAGCAGCCCGCTCCCCTCGGCCACGACCAGCACGGCCCCACCGCTCACGAGGGGCACGGAGGCACCCGCCCCCGCCTCGCGGTTCCCCGCACCCGGCGCCGGGACCGACCAGCCCACCGTCCCGTCGGCCGGGTCCAGCCGGGCCGCCGCGAGACCGGGTGCCGAGCAGTACAGGCCCGTGGCGGCCCACGCGCACGCGCTGACCGCGTTCCCCGGCCGGTGCTCGCCGAGCGGGACCGACCAGGGCGTGCCGGGCGCCGCCGCCCGGCCGTCCGCCCCGGGGGCCGTCTCCGTCCGGGTCCCCGCCACCGCGCCGGGCCCGAACTGCGCGTACGCGACCGCCCCGCCCGTCAGCAGCAGCCCGAGCCCGAGCGCGGTGGCCAGCCGCAGACGGCCCCGCCGCACACCCGGCCGCGCGGCGGGCGGCCGGACCCGCTGGTGCGTGGGCTCCCCGGCGCCGGGCCCGGCCGGCGCCGTCACCGGGCGCCTCGGCGCGGGGATGAACGCCCGGGTGTCCTCGCCGGTCGGATACGCCGCGGCCCGCAACTCGCTCAGCAGGGCGTCCGGGGTGGGCCGGTCGGCGGGCTCCTTGACCAGGCAGCGCGCGACGACGGGCAGCAGTCCGGGCGGCACCCCGGCCAGATCGGGTTCGCTGTGCACCACCTGGTACGCGACGAGGTAGTGGCTGTCGGAGTCGAAGGGCCCGCGCCCGGTCACCGCGTGCACGAGCACCGCGCCCAGGGCGAACACGTCGGCGGCGGTACCCACCTCCCGGGGCCGCTGGAACTGCTCGGGCGCCATGTACGGCGGCGTCCCGATCAGCTTTCCCGTCTCGGTCCGCAGATCGCTGTCGGCGGGCCGCGAGATCCCGAAGTCGATGACCCGGACCCCGTCGGGTGCCATCAGGACGTTGCTGGGCTTCAGGTCCCGGTGGACCACACCCGCCCGGTGGATGTCCCGCAGCGCCTCCGCCAGCCCGGCGCCGAGCCGGGTCGCCTCGGCCTCGTCGAGGGGCCGCTCCCGGACCCGTGCGGCGAGGGTCGGGGCGTCGATGAACAGGGTCGCCATCCAGGGCCGTTCGGCATCGGGATCGGCGTCCACGACGGGCGCGGTGAACGCCCCGCTGACCCGCCGGGCGGCGGCGACCTCCTGCCGGAACCGGGCCCGGAACTCCGGATCGACCGCGTGCTCGGCGTGCACGACCTTGACGGCGAGCCTCAGCCCGGAAGCGGAAGTGGCCAGATGCACCACCCCCATGCCACCCGATCCCAGCACGGATTCCAGCCGGTACTGCCCGGCATACTCCGGAAAACCGGCCCGTTCCGGACCTGGTGAATGCACTGCCGACCACCCCCGCCGGAGCCTAGCCGATGGCGTATATGAATCGGTAAGGTCCTGCTACCCTGCGCGAGTTGCGGAGCGTCATGCTCAAGGGGGAGATTTCCATGTCCGTCGAAGAAGAGCTGGGCGAGGTCCAGAACCTGACCCAGCGCGCTGCCGGAAGTTCCGGCTACCAGTCCTATCCGGTCGCGCCCGGAACCGAACTCAACGTGCGCAGCGGGCCGGGCACCGGCTACCCGGTCGTGAAGGTCCTGCCGTTCGGGGCCTCGGTCACCATCCGCTGCCAGCGCGCGGGCACCACCGTCTCGGGCCCGTACGGCACCACCGACATCTGGGACTGCGTCGGCAACGGCCAGTTCGTCTCGGACGCCTACGTCCGCACCGGCAGCGACGGCTACGTGGCCGCCCGCTGCGGCTGACCCCGGCCAGGTCCCCCGCAGGAACCCCGCCCGTCCCGCGCCGCCCCGGTGCGCCCGGCCCCGGTGATCACCCGGCCCGTGCCCGGCCTCCGGGGGACCCCGGCGGGGACAGCGGGGGATAATCGCCGGTGTGAGCGACGAGCAGCGAGACCAGAACCCCGCCGCGCCGGCCCCGGCGGCCCCCACCGGCCCCGAGCCCGAGCCGATCCGTTTCTTCGGCACCACCTGGCTGCGCCACGACGGCGGCTACGTCCTGCGCCGCGCCGCCGCCTCCCTCGGCTCGCTCGCCGCCGCCGTCGCCGGTGCCTTCCTCCTGCGCCTCGCCTACGAGGGCCTGGCGCTCGGCGACGTCAGCTCCTTCCTCACCCTCTCCGTCGTCGTCCTCTTCGCGATCGCGAGCGCCGTCTCCTTCGCCAAGACCTGGGAGTCCTTCAGCCGCCGTCCGGCCACCTCCTCCGACGAATCCGCCCTCAGGAGCCTCAGGACGATCGGCTTCATCGGCGCCCTCCTCGCCTACTTCCTCCGCTGCTTCGTCGAAGCGCCGGGCGAGGACCTGCGCCGCAGCGAGTACGAGAACGCCATGGCCGAGTTCACCCGCCGCCGCAGTTCGCGTACGGGCAACCCCGCCGCCCGCCGCCCCAAGCGCAAGAAGTAGCCCGCCCCGCCCGCCGCCCCGGGACCCGGGCGCCGGGTGCGAGGATGATCCCCCAAGGTGAGCGCAACGTTCGGCGAGGTGGATCGGGCATGACCCAGACAGTCGCAGTCCTCGGTACCGGCAAGATCGGCGAGGCCCTGCTCAGCGGGATGATCCGGGGCGGCCGGCCCGTCGCGAAGCTCCTCGTCACCGCCCGCCGCCCCGAACGCGCGCAGGAGCTGCACGCCCGCTACGGCGTCGAGGCCGTCAGCAACGCCGAGGCCGCCGAGCGCGCCGACACCCTCATCCTCACCGTCAAGCCGCAGGACATGGGCAAGCTCCTCGAAGAGCTCGCCCCGCACGTCCCGGCCGACCGGCTGATCATCAGCGGCGCCGCCGGTGTCCCCACCTCCTTCTTCGAGGAGCGGCTCGCCCCCGGCACCCCCGTCGTCCGGGTCATGACGAACACCCCCGCCCTCGTGGACGAGGCGATGTCCGTCATCTCGGCTGGCAGCCACGCCACCGCCGCGCACCTCCTCCACACCGAGGAGATCTTCGGCGGCGTAGGCAAGACCCTGCGCGTCCCGGAGTCCCAGCAGGACGCGGCCACCGCCCTCTCCGGCTCCGGGCCCGCGTACTTCTACTACCTCGTCGAGGCCATGACCGACGCCGGCATCCTCCTCGGCCTCCCCCGTGCCCAGGCCCACGACCTCATCGTCCAGGCCGCCGTCGGCGCCGCCGTGATGCTCCGCGACAGCGGCGAACACCCGGTCAAGCTCCGCGAGGCCGTCACCTCCCCGGCCGGTACGACGATCAACGCCATCGTCGAACTGGAGAAGCACGGCGTACGGGCGGCCCTGATCGCCGCCCTCGAAGCCGCCCGCGACCGCAGCCGCGAACTCGCCTCCGGCACCAGCTGACACCTCGGTCCACCCGGGGCCCCCTCTCCTCCTTACGGGGTGAGCCCCTTG
The DNA here is from genome assembly GCF_044454165.1 of Streptomyces sp. NPDC051567. Lineage (NCBI taxonomy): Bacteria > Bacillati > Actinomycetota > Actinomycetes > Kitasatosporales > Streptomycetaceae > Streptomyces > Streptomyces sp. NPDC051567. The sequence goes on from NZ_JBITDK010000032.1 coordinate 74,855, forward strand.
CAGGGCTGTACGGGGCTGTACGCCTGTACGGCGTGCGTCACGGCGCGAGCATGCCGATGGCCTCGTAGGCCCGGTCCACCACGGGCCGCGCCAGCCCCCGGGCCCGCTCGGCCCCCTCCCGCAGCACCGCCTCCACGGCCCCCGGGTCGCCCGCCAGCTCCGTGTGGCGCTCCCGTACCGGCCGCAGCAGTTCGACGACGGCGTCGGCGACGTCCCGTTTGAGCGCCCCGTACCCGCTGTACCCCTCGGCGAGCACCTCCGGTGCGGTCCCGGTGCACGCGGCCAGGATGTCGAGCAGGTTCGCGACCCCCGGCCGCGCCGCCCGGTCGTGGACGACCCCGTCCCCGCCGTCGGTGACCGCCCGCATCACCTTCTTGCGCACGACCCCGGGCTCGTCCAGCAGGTAGACGATCCCCGCGCCGCTCTCGTGCGACTTCCCCATCTTCGACCCCGGGTCCTGCAGGTCCATGACCCGCGCGGCCACCGCCGGATGCGTCGCCTTCGGCACGGTGAAGGTGTGCCCGTACCGCTGGTTGAACCGCACCGCGAGATCCCGGGTCAGCTCCACGTGCTGCCGCTGGTCCTCCCCGACCGGCACCTCCTGCGTCCCGTAGGCCAGGATGTCGGCCGCCATCAGCACGGGATAGGTGAGCAGCGACAGCCGTACGCCCTCCCCGGCACCCAGCGACTTCGCGGCCTTCTCCCTGTACTGGATCATCCGCCGCAGCTCCCCGTCGGTGGCGGTGCACTCCAGCAGGTACGAGAGCCGCGTGTGCTCGTCCACGTGGCTCTGCACGAAGAGCGTGCACCGCTGCGGGTCCAGCCCGGCGGCGAGCAGCAGCGTCGCCGCCTGCCGGCTGAGCCGCCGCACCCGCGCCGGATCGTGCTCGACGGTCAGCGCGTGCAGGTTCACGACGCAGAACAGCGCCTCGTCCGGTTCCTGGTCGGCGGCGACCCACTGCCGTACGGCCCCCAGGTAGTTCCCCAGTGTCAGGTGCCCGGTCGGCTTGACCCCGCTGAAGATCCTCGTCATGTCCTGCTTCTCCTTGTGATCCGGGTGGTGTGGGACCGCCGCACCGGGCGGCCGGGCCACTCCCCGGAGGGGAGAAACAGAAACGGCCGCCGAAGCGGCGGCCGTGAACGCGTGCGTGCGCGTGGGGAAGGTCGGCCGCCGTCAGGCGGCCCACCAGCGAAGGTCGGGCATGAGCACACGCGTAGTCATGGGCCCCAGGGTAGACCTGCGGCCCCCTCCTGTCCCGGAGTTGTCGCGTGGTCTGCGTGGGGGTTGACACAAGCGTGCGTCATCCGTAAGGTTCTCCGAGTTGTCCGAAGTGAGCGCCGACCCCGGTCGGTCCCCGGACAGCCATCCCGCACTACACATTCGAACGAACGACGCACCGTGTCGTCCTGTTTTCATGCGTACTTGCGAATGAGGAATCCGCGTCCACCGGACGCAGCCGCCGATTAGGTTCGGGGGCAGGGAATCCGCTACTGTCTCACTCGTCGGAAGGGCCCAACAGCCCGGAAGGCAAAGCCCGCTGACTGGGAGTCAGGCCCGAAAGGATCTGATAGAGTCGGACTCGCCGGAAAGGGAAAG
>NZ_JBITDK010000033.1:0-65714 GCF_044454165.1 Streptomyces sp. NPDC051567
CGAGTACGTCCAGTACACGGGCGCCCCTCCGCCTTGCGATGCACCGCACCGGACGCCGCGGGCTCACCGGCAAACCTTTCCGGTCACCGCACTAGGGGTCGCCGACGTCCTGGCGGACCAGGCCCTGGCGCTATCGGAACGCCCCTCGCTGGGGCTCCTGAACGCCGTGATGGGCAAGGCCCACGCCGCGGCGATCCGTGGCGACCGCGCGACGGCGTTCCAGCTCGCCGACGACGGCCGGCGCATCTTCGACAAGGCCGGGTCCTCCGAGCAGACCAGCGACTACGCCGTGCCCTGGTGGCGCATGAACGTCTTCCTGTCGCTGCTCCTGGCCCGGTTGGGCGACGAACGTGGCGCGGTGCGGGCGCAGGAAGCGGCACGCCGCGAGATGCCGGCCGAGCTGCCCCGGTTCACCACCCACCTCGAGCTGCACCGGGGCCTGATGCTCGCCCGGTCCGGCGACACGTCCGGCGGGACCGACTGCGCGCGGGCGGCCCTGGACGCCCTGCCACCGGAGAAGCACTCCCTCACCCTGAGACTTCTCATGATGGAGGTCGAGCAGGCCGAGATCCGGAGCGACATCGCTTGTCCGTGGTGCTACATCGGCAAGGCCCGGTTCGGGAAGGGGCTGGCCGAGTTCGCGCACCGGGACGAGGTGGAGGTGGTGTACCGCTCCTTCGAGCTCGACCCGAACAGCCCCAGGGAGCACAGCGAGCCCGTCGTCGAGCTGCTCGCCAGGAAGTACGGCCGGACCCTGGACGAGGCGCGGGGGATGGAGGAGCACGTCGCGGCCAGTGCCCGCGCCGAGGGGCTGACGTACCGCATCGAGGGCCGTGACCACGGCAACACCTTCGACGTCCACCGGCTGCTGCACCTGGCCGCCGCCCGGGGCCGGCAGGAGGAGCTGCTCGATCTCGCCTACCGGGCCAACTTCGGCGAGGAGCGGTCCGTCTTCGACCCCGAGGTGCTGGTCGCGCTCGCCGTCGAGGCGGGGCTGGAGGAGGCGGAGGCCCGTACGGTCCTCGCCGATGCCCGCGCCTACGCCGACGAGGTGCGGGCCGACGAGCGGGAGGCCGCCGAGCTCGGGGCCGATGCCGTGCCGTTCTTCGTGTTCGACCGCCGCTACGGGGTCTCCGGCGGGCAGCCGGCCGAGGTCTTCACCCAGGCGCTGGAGCAGGCGTGGGCGGGACGCGAGGCAGCGGAGGAGCCCGAGGAGGCTGAGGCGCCCGAGGGGGGCCAGGAGGCCGACGGGGCCCCGGGTGACGCCGAGGTCTGCGAGCCCGGCGGCGCCTGCGCGGTCCCGCAGCCCCCGCAGCCGTAGGCGCCGCGCCCGCCCGCCTGCGCGGGCGGGGGGCGGCCGGGCATGGACGGCCGGGGGTTCCTGGAGCAGAGTGGGCGCCATGGATCTCCCGCTCCCCGAAGCCGTCCGCGCCGAGTTCGGCCACTCCACCACCTACCTCAACACCGCCACCTGCGGGGTCCTCCCGCGCGCCGCCGTCGCGGCCGTACGGGACCTGGCCGAGGCGGCCGGGTCCGGACTCCTCGTCGGGTCGGGGGACTTCGGCCGGGTCGACCGGGTCCGGGACGCCTTCGCCGGGCTGGTCGGCGTCCCGCCGCAGCGGGTGGCCGTCGGCTCGTCCGTGGCCACCCACGTCGGACTCGTCGCCGCCTCGCTCCCGGCGGGCGCCGAAGTCCTGTGCCCGGAGGACGACTTCGCCTCCGTGCTGAACCCCTTCGTGGTCCGGGGCGACCTCAAGGTGCGCCTCGTCCCGCTGGAACTCCTCGCGGAGGCCGTCGGCCCGGACACCGCCCTCGTCGCTTTCTCCGCCGTCCAGTCCGCGGACGGGCGGGCGGCGGACCTGGCGGCGGTGCGCGCGGCGACGGCCGGGCACGGGGCGCGGATGCTGGTGGACGCGACGCACGCGGTGGGCTGGCTGCCCTTCGACGCCTCGCCGTACGAGTACACGGTCACCGCCGGGTTCAAATGGCTGCTCGGCGGGCGCGGGGTCTCCTACCTGACCGTGTCGCGGGAGGCCCAGCGGGACCTGGTCCCGCTGCACGCGGGCTGGGCGGCGGCGAAGTCGACGGACGACGCGCTCTACGGCCCGATGCCGGAACTGGCGGACGGGGCGCGGCGGTTCGACGAGTCCCCGGCCTTCCTCCCGTACTACGCGGCCGAGGCGTCGATGGAGCTGATCGGGCGGGTCGGCATCGAGGCCGTGCACGCCCACGACACCGCCCTCGCGGCCCGCTACCGGGCCGGCCTGCTGCGCCTGGGCCACGAAGCCGTGCCCGGTACGGCCCCCATCGTCTCGGTGCCGGGCCTGGCCGGCCGGCAGCCCGCGCTGCTGGCGGCCGGGATCGTCACCGCCGCCCGCGCGGGCAGCCTGCGGGCCTCCTTCCACCTCTACAACACCGAGGCGGACGTGGACCGGCTGCTCGACGCCCTGTCCGGCTGAGGACCGTGCCGGGCCGCCGACGGGTGCGCCGACCGGCCGGCCCGCCGGGCCCGGCGGCTCCCGGTCAGTGCAGGGCCGAGGACCAGGCCGACTCCGCCGCCGCGAGAGCGGGCTCCGCCGGGACCGACAGCGCCTCCGCGAGGGCCGACAGGCAGGCCCGGACCGTCCCCAGGGAGGCCGCCTGGCCGTAGTGGTTGACCCGGATCATCTCCCGCGCCAGCGCGCCGCCGCCCGCCACGAGCGGGACCGCCGGGTCCGCCCCGAGGGCCTTGGCCACCACCAGCGAGGCGTCCGCGACCCGGAGCGTGGTGGCCACCGGAGCGGCCTCGGCGGCCACCGGCACGTACGGGGTCACCCCCGCGCCGAGCGCCACCGCGCCCGCGCGGGTCGCCGCCGCCGCGGCCGCGTGGCGGGCCGTCACCGCGGGGAGGCCCTCGGCGGCGATCCGCTCCAGGCACGCCTGGAGCGCCAGCATCTCCAGTTGCGCGGGGGCGTGCGGCAGCGCCTTGCGTCCGGCGTCGATCCAGCGTTCCTTCCAGTCCAGCAGGGAGAGGTAGGAGCGGCGCGGGGCCGCCGGGTTCTGCGCGAACCGGGCCCAGGCGCGCTCCGAGACCGACACCGCCGAGACGCCCGCCGGACCGCCCATCGCCTTCTGCGCGCCGATCACGCACAGGTCCACGCCCCAGGCGTCCGGGAGCAGCTGCTCCGCGCCGACCGAGGCCACCGCGTCCAGCATGAACAGGGCCCCGTGCGCCCGTACGACCGCCCCGATCTCCGCGACCGGGTTGGTGTTGCCGGTCGCGGCCTCCGCGTGGACCAGCGAGACGAAGTCGATCTCCGGGTGCGCGGCCAGGGCGTCCGCCACCTGCTCCGCCGTCACCGCCGTGTCGAAGGGGACGGCCAGGTCCACGACGCTCGCCCCGCAGTCGCGCAGCCAGTTGCCGAAGGTGGTCCCGTAGGGGCCGGTCACCACGTTGAGCGCGGTGGAGCCGGGCCGCGCGCCCGAGCGGATGCACCCCTCCAGCGGCAGCAGCGCCTCGCCCTGGGTGATCACCACGTCCTGCCGGGTGGAGAGGAGGTCCGCGACACCCCGCTCGATCGACGCGAAACGCTCGGCGGTGAGCGGCGGGAGGTCCAGGAGGGGGTGGGTCACGGCGGTGCTCTCTTCGTCCGGGGGTACCGGGAGAGCGTACCGACCGCGCACGTACAGTGCCGACATGACCGATGGGGACAGCACGGGTACGGGCGGCGCGGGCGCGGGCGCGGGTGGGACGGACACGGGCGCGGGCGCCGGGCCCGGGGTGCTGCACGTGAAGGGGCGCGTGCTCGTCGGGCCCGAGGAGGTCCGCGACGAGCTGTGGGTGGTCGGCGGGCGGATCTCCTACGAACGCCCGCGCGCGGCCCGGGAGATCACCACGGTGACCGGCTGGGTCCTGCCGGGACTGGTCGACGCGCACTGTCACGTAGGGCTGGACGCCCACGGGCCGGTCGACGCCGCGACCGCCGAGTGCCAGGCGCTGACCGACCGGGACGCGGGCGCCCTCCTGCTGCGCGACGCCGGGTCGCCCTCCGACACCCGCTGGATCGACGGCCGCGAGGACCTGCCGAAGATCATCCGGGCGGGCCGGCACATCGCCCGGACCCGCCGCTACATCCGCAACTACGCGCACGAGATCGAACCCGCCGACCTCGTCCCCTACGTCGCCCGCGAGGCGCGGCGCGGCGACGGCTGGGTGAAGCTGGTCGGCGACTGGATCGACCGGGACGCGGGGGACCTGACGGCCTGCTGGCCGCGCGCCGAGGTCGAGGCGGCCATCGCCGAGGCGCACCGGCTGGGCGCCCGGGTCACCGCGCACTGCTTCGCCGAGGACTCGCTGCGCGACCTGGTGGAGGCGGGCATCGACTGCGTCGAGCACGCGACCGGCCTCACCGAGGAGACCGTTCCGCTCTTCGCGGAGCGCGGGGTCGCGATCGTCCCGACGCTCGTGAACATCGCGACGTTCCCGAAGCTGGCGGCGGCCGGGGAGTCGAAGTTCCCGGCCTGGTCGGCGCACATGCGCAGGCTCCACGAGCGGCGCTACGACACCGTCCGGGCGGCCTGGGACGCGGGCGTCCCGGTGTACGTGGGCACGGACGCGGGGGGTTCCCTGCCGCACGGGCTGGTCGCCGCGGAGGTGGCGGAGCTGGTGAAGGCCGGGATTCCGCCGCTGGACGCCCTCTCGGCGACGGCGTGGGCGGCGCGGGAGTGGCTCGGCAGGCCCGGCCTGACCGAGGGGGCCCCGGCGGACCTGGTGGTCTACGGGGCCGATCCGCGGGCCGACGTACGGGCCCTGGCGCGGCCCCTGCGGGTCGTCGTGAACGGCGCGGTCCGGGCCTGAGGCGGCCGGCGGCCGGGCGGCGGACCGTCCAGGGCGGCGCGGGCGCGAGGGGTGCGGGCGCGGGGTGCGGCGCGGGGTTGACCTCGCGTGACTTCGGGGTCCCGCCGGTCGTTGTGCGCGTCCGTTCCGGGGGAGCGCCGTCGCTGCGGGCCGCCATCCCTGGGGTGGGGGAGCACTCACGTTCTTCATGGGGCGCGGCAATTCGAATACCTGCCCGGAAACCACCCTTTGGGGTGAACTCACGTCAGGTTGCCGCCCGTTCACCCACAGTGCGTAAAGATTCCGGGGTCGAGGCCGTCGGCGTGCGCGATGTCCCCCATGGACGCCGCGACGGCACCCATCTCCCCGGGAGTTCCCCCAGTGAACAGCCATACCTTCCGCATGCCCGTGGCCGCCCTGCTCGCCACGGGAGCGGTCGCCCTGCTCGCCGCCCCGCCCGCCTTCGCCACGGGCGGTGGCGCCGTGCGCGAAGGCCGGTCCAGTGCCGTCGTCCTGCGCGCCGCACTGGACGTGAGCCTGCTCAACAAGGCCGTGCACATCCCGCTGAAGACCACGCTCAACGAGGTCAGCGCCCCGGCGTCGGCCGAGAAGACCGCGCTGACCGTGACCCTGGACGGGGTCGAGCAGGGCCGGCCGGTCAGTGTGCTGCGGGCGGACGTGGCCACGTCCAGGGCGAGTGCCGACAAGAACCGCGCCGAGGCGGAGGCCAACCTCGCCCGGGCCCGGGTGCACGTGCCGGGCCTGCCGGGCCTCTCCCTCGTCGAGGTGGAGAAGGTCACCTCCAAGGCCGTCTGCGAGGCGGGCCGCAAGCCGGTGGCGACCTCGAACGTCCTCGGGTCGGTGACCGCCCTCGGCAAGAAGGTCACCCTCTCGGCGGGCGGCCCGACCCGGGTCGAGGTCCCGGGCGTGGGCCTGGTCTCCCTGGAACTGTCCGGCACGGAGACCACCTCCACCACGGCCGCCGCCGCCGCGCTCCGGCTCAAGGTGTCGGTGAACCCGCTGGACCTGAACGTGGCCCGGGTGGAGGGCGAGATCGTGCTCGCCGAAGCACGCTGCGAGTCCCCGGCGGGACCGGCGCCGACCCCTGCCGCGACGTCCGCCGCGAAGCCCGACGTCAAGCCCCAGACCGGGACGGGCACGGGTACCGCCGTGCAGACCGCCGCCGGGAGCACGTCCGGCGCCAACCTGGCGGAGACCGGCGGCAGCTCCAAGACCCCGTACGTCGCGGGCGGCGCGCTGCTCCTGCTCGTGGCCGGGGCGGGGGCCATGGTGATCACCCGCCGCCGCCGGGCCTCCTGACCGGGTAGCCCCGGCCTCCGCCTCCGCCCCGGACCCCCGCCCCGCCCCGTGCGGGCGGGTGGTCCGGCGCGGGGGCGTCCCGTCAGGGCCGTCGCACGGTCCCGGTCAGGGCCAGCGCGTGGTCCAGGGCCTGGAGCAGACGGCCCGTCGTCACCCGGTCGCGGACCGCCAGCCGGAGCCAGGAGTCGTCCAGGCCCGGGAAGGTGTCCCCGCGGCGGACGGCGAAACCGAGGGCGCGCAGGCGGGTGCGGACCTCCGCGGCGCCCTCCACCCGGATCAGCACGAACGGCCCCTGGGCCACCCCCGCCACCGTGACCTCCTCGAACTCCGTGAGCCCGGCCAGCAGATGGGCCCGGTCCACCGCGGTCCGCCGCGCCGCCTCCTCCGCCTCGGCCAGCGCCTCCGGCGTCACACACGCCTCGGCCGCCACCAGCGCCGGGGACGACACCGGCCACAGCGGCTGGGCGGCGGCGAGCTTCGCGATCACCCCGGGCTCGGCCAGCACGTAGCCGATCCGCAGCCCCGCCAGCCCCCACGTCTTCGTCAGGCTCCGCAGCACCACCAGCCCCGGCACGTCCGTCCGTCCGGCCAGCGCCTCCCGCTCGCCCGGGACCGCGTCCATGAACGCCTCGTCCACCACCAGGGTCCGCCCCGGCCGGGCCAGCGCCGCCAGCGTCGCCGCCGGGTGCAGGACGGAGGTCGGATTCGTCGGGTTGCCGATCACCACCAGGTCCGCGTCGGCGGGCACCGCCGCCGGGTCCAGCCGGAACCCGTCCGCCGCGCGCAGCACCACCCGCTCCACCCGGTGCCCCGCGTCCCGCAGCGCCGCCTCCGGCTCGGTGAACTGCGGGTGCACCACGACCGGCCGTACGGCGCCCAGCGCCCGCGCGACCAGCACGAACGCCTCCGCCGCCCCGGCCGTCAGCAGGACCCGTCCGACGGGCAGCCCGTGCCGCGCCGCCACCGCCGCGCGGGCCGCCCGGCCGTCGGGGTACGCGGCGAGGCCGCCGAGGGAGTCGGCGATCCGCCGCCTGAGCCACTCCGGGGGAGTCCCCGCCCGTACGTTGACCGCGAGGTCCACCAGCGCGCCGGGCGCGTCCCGCACCTCCGCGTCCCCGTGATGGCGCAGGTCGTGCCCGTGCGCGGTGGCCACGGCACAGGTCGCCGCCACCGACCGCCGCTTGGGCACGAGGAGCTCCCCGCCCCCGGCCAGCGCCGCGGCCTCCGCCACCGAGGCCGTCCCGGTGGCCGTGCGCACGGCCTCCGAGGGGTGCGGCACCGCGATCGCGGCCAGCTCGGCCGCGGAGTAGCTGAGCAGCGGCACGCCGAAACGTTTCGCCGCGCCCGTGATGCCCGTCTCGCCCGCCTTCGACTCCACCGTGGCCAGCGCCTTCACCGCCCCGGAGGCCAGCCCGGCCCCCCGTAGCGTCTCCTCGACCAGGGCACAGACCTCCGCCACGGAAACCCCCGCGCGTCCGCCGACCCCGACCACCAGCTGCGTCGCGTACTCGCCCACCGGGGGTCCTCCCTCCGTAGTCACCGTCACTGGTCGCCCGCTGGTGCGGTGACCGGAAAGGTTCACCGGCCCGCGACGCCCGGCACGGCACCTCGCGATGTTGTCGGAGCACCCGAGTACGTCCGGCACTACGGGCGCCCCTCCGCCTTGCGATGCGCTCGGCACCGGACGCCGCGGGCTCACCGGCAAACCTTTCCGGTCACAGCACCAGGTCGTGTCTTCAAAGTGGCGTCGCCCGCGCGCGGACGTGCGGGTGCGCCGGGGAGTCGGTATGCAGGGGCACATGGCCGTGATCGTGGCGTTGGGCGCGTTCCTGATGACCCTGGCGGGCGGATGGACGGCGCAGCGCGTCACCGACCGCCGCCACCTCGTGCTGGGCCTGGCCGGCGGCCTGATGCTCGGCGTGGTCGGCCTCGACCTGCTCCCGGAGGCGCTGCACGCGGCCGGCGAGGAGGTCTTCGGGGTCCCGCTCGCCCTGCTCCTCTTCGTGGCCGGCTTCCTCGTCGCCCACGTCGTCGAACGCCTGCTGGCCGTACGCCAGGCCGCGCACGGCGCCGAGGAGGGCGCGCGCGTCCCCGAGGTGGGGCTCACGGCCGCCGCCGCGATGGTCGGCCACAGCCTCGCCGACGGCGTGGCCCTGGGCGCCGCCTTCCAGGTGGGCGGGGGCATGGGCGTGGCCGTGGCGCTGGCCGTCATCACCCACGACTTCGCCGACGGGTTCAACACGTACACGCTCACCAGCCTCTACGGCAACGCCCGCCACAAGGCCCAGCTGATGCTCCTCGCGGACGCCGTCGCCCCGGTCGTGGGAGCGGCGTCGACGCTGCTCTTCACCCTTCCGGAGGAACCGCTCGGCGCGTACCTCGGCTTCTTCGGCGGGGTCCTGCTGTACCTGGCCGCCGCCGAGATCCTGCCCGAGGCGCACCACCGGCACCCGGCCCTGTCCACGCTGCTGTGCACGGTGGGCGGGGTGGCCGGGATCTGGCTGGTGGTGGGCCTCGCGGAGTGAGCCCGCCGGGCGCGCGCGACGCGCCGCGAGGCGGGCGCGCGCCGGTCTCCGAGGGGTCACCGGGGCGCTGCCGCAGGTCTCGTGACGTCCGCGGCGCTGCCCGCGCGGTCCACGAAGCGGCGGGCGACGCGGGGCTGTGCCGCCCAGTGCGTGTGCAGGTAGCTGGCGTGGACGCCCCGGTGCACGAAACCCTCGACACGGCGTTCCGGGTGGGTGAACCCCCACGCGGGCACGGACCCCGCGCCGGGTTCCACCACCGTCCGGTGGAACTCGTGCCCGCGCAGCCGGGTCCCGGCCACCGCGAGGGCGCTGTCGGAGACCGCCACCGCCTCGCGGTAGCCCAGCGTGAGGCGCTCCGACATCCGCGCGTCGGCGTCGAGCACCCCGCACATGGGCTTCCCGTCCAGCGACCGGGACAGGTACAGCAGCCCGGCGCACTCCGCCGCCACGGGCGCCCCGCTCGCCGCGAAACCGGCGACGGCCCCGCGCAGCGGCTCGTTCGCGGACAGCTCGGGCGCGTACACCTCGGGGAAACCGCCGCCGATCACCAGGCCGGTGGTGCAGGGCGGGAGCGCCTCGTCGCGCAGCGGGTCGAAGGGGACGACCTCCGCGCCCGCCGCGGTGAGCAGCTCCGCGTGCTCGGCGTACGAGAACGTGAAGGCGGGCCCGGACGCGACGGCGACCACCGGCCGGGCGCCGGTGACCGGCCCGGGGTCCCGGACGTCCGACAGGGCGGCCGAGGGCGACCACGGCTCGCAGGCCAGCGCCGGGGCGGACCGGGCGAGACCGAGCAGGGCCTGGAGGTCGCAGCCCTGGCGGACCTGTTCGGCGAGGGCCGCCACGGCGGCGAGGGCATCGGCCCGCCGCTCCGCCACCGGCACCAGCCCCAGGTGCCGCGACGGAGTCGCCACCTGCGGAGCCCTGCGCAGGACACCGAGGACCGGCATCCCGGCCTCCTCCAGCGCCTCCCGCAGCATCACCTCGTGCCGGTCGGAGCCGACCTTGTTCAGGATCACGCCCCCCAGCCGCACCTGCGGGTCGAACGAGGCGAAGCCGTGCGCCAGCGCCGCCACCGACCGCGACTGCGAGGAGGCGTCGACCACCAGCACCACGGGCGCCCGCAGCAACTTCGCGACATGGGCCGTCGAGGCCAGCTCGCCCCGGCCCGCGGCCCCGTCGTAGAGCCCCATCACACCCTCGACCACGGCCAGGTCGCACCCCGCCGCCCCGTGCGCGAACAGCGGGGCCACCAGCTCCGGCCCGCACAGGAAGGAGTCCAGGTTGCGCCCCGGACGGCCGGTGGCCAGCGCGTGGTAGCCGGGGTCGATGTAGTCGGGCCCGGCCTTGTGCGGGGAGACGGCGAGGCCGCGCTCCGAGAAGGCCGCCATCAGGCCCGTCGCGACGGTGGTCTTGCCGCTCCCGGAGGAGGGCGCGGCGATCACCAGCCGCGGGATGTCCACGGAACTCACCACTCGATGCCCTTCTGGCCCTTCTGGCCCGCGTCCATCGGGTGCTTGACCTTGGTCATCTCGGTGACCAGGTCCGCGAACTCCACCAGCTCCGGCGGCGCGTTGCGCCCGGTGATCACGACGTGCTGGGTGCCGGGACGGCCGCGCAGCACCTCGACGACCTCGGCCACGTCGATCCAGCCCCAGTGCAGCGGGTACGTGAACTCGTCGAGCACGTACAGCCGGTGGGTCTCGGCGGCCAGGTCGCGCTTGACCTGCTCCCAGCCCTCCTTGGCGGCCTGCTCGTTGTCGAGCTGGGCGTCCCGCTGGACCCAGGACCAGCCCTCGCCCATCTTGTGCCAGACGACCGGCCCGCCCTCGCCGGAGGCGCCGAGCACCTTCAGCGCGGTCTCCTCGCCGACCTTCCACTTCGCCGACTTGACGAACTGGAACACCCCGACCGGCCAGCCCTGGTTCCAGGCGCGCAGCGCCAGCCCGAAGGCCGCCGTGGACTTGCCCTTGCCGGGGCCGGTGTGGACGAGGACGAGCGGACGGGTACGGCGCTGACGCGTCGTGAGCCCGTCGTCCGGGACGACGGACGGCTGTCCCTGCGGCATTACGCGGCCCTCCTGTTGCTGTGACGATCGGTGCTGGTGCTGGTGCTGGTGCTGGTGCTGGTGCTGGTGCTGGTGCTGGTGCTGTTGGTGCTGTGTGACGACGGTGTGCGCACGGCCTTGACCAGCCCGGCCAGCGAGTCGGCCCGCAGCCCGTCGAGGGTGACGGCGGGCCCGCCCAGGGCCGCGGCCAGCACCCCGGCCAGCCCCAGCCGCACCGGCCCGGACTCGCAGTCCACGACCACCGAGGCGACGCCCCCGGCCCGCAGCAGCCCGGCGCTGCGCCCGGCGAGCTCGCGCGGGTCCCCGCCGAGGGCCCCGGCCGAGGTGGCCCGCCCGTCGGTGACGACCACGAGCAGCGGCCGGCGCGAGGCGTCCCGCAGCCGCTCGACCCGCAGCACCTCGTGGGCCTTGAGCAGCCCGGCGGCGAGCGGGGTCCGGCCACCGGTCGGCAACCGCTCCAGCCGCGCCGCCGCCGCGTCCACCGAGGAGGTCGGCGGCAGCGCCAGCGTGGCCCCGGTACCGCGGAAGGTGATCAGGCCGACCTTGTCCCGGCGCTGGTAGGCGTCGAGCAGGAGCGACATCACGGCGCCCTTGACCGCGCTCATGCGCCGGCGCGCCGCCATGGAACCGGAGGCGTCGACCACGAAGAGGACCAGGTTCCCCTCCCGGCCCTCGCGCGTCGCCTGGCGCAGGTCGTCCTTGCGCACGACGAGCCCGCGCCCGGCGCGCCCGCGCGCCCGCTGGTGCGGGGCGGCGGCCTGGACGGTCGCGGCGAGGTGCAGCTTGGTCAGCTGGCCGCGCGGGCGCTGGGCGCCGGTGGTCCGGCCGTGCGCGGTCCGGGCGCGCGAGCGCCGCCCCGCCGCGCCCTCGCCGAGCCCCGGCACGCTGAGCATCCTGGTCCGGAACGGCGCGGAGGCCCGTACGGCGGCCTGCTCGGGCGCCCCGGCCCCGCCGTCGCCCCGGGCGGGCTCCGGCTCGGGGGCCTCCGGTCCGGCGGGGGCCTCGGGGCCCTCAGGGGTCTGCGGTGCGGCGGGGGGCTCCGGGGCGTGCGGGTTCTCCGGCGCCTCGGGCCCGCCCCCCTGCGGAGGGACCCCGCCCCCGCCGTCGGGACCGTCCCCCGGGCCGTCGTCGTCGTCCGGGTCGTCACTGCCGCCCGGGCCCTCGGTCTCGGGTTCCGGCTCCGGCTCGTCGTCGGGGAAGCCGTCCAGGATCTCGTCGAGCTTCTCCTCGTCGAGTCCGGGCGCGTCGAAGGGGGCCCGCCTGCGGCGGTGCGGCAGCGCCAGCAGGGCGGCCCGCCGGACGTCCTCCTTCACCACGTCGGCCCGTCCGTCCCAGGCGGCCAGCGCCGTCGCGGTCCGGGCCATCACCAGGTCGGCGCGCATCCCGTCGACCTCGAAGGCCGCGCAGACCGCCGCGATCCGGTGCAGCGCGGTGTCACCGAGCCGCACCCGCGCCACCAGGGCGCGCGCGGTCACGATCCGGTCGTGCAGCTCGGCCTCGGACGGCGCCCAGCGGGCCGTGAAGCCCTCGGGGTCGTCGTCGTACGCCATCCGCCGCCGCACCACCTCGACGCGCTGCGCGGGCTCCCGGGAGGCCACGACCTCGACGGTCAGCCCGAACCGGTCCAGCAGCTGCGGGCGCAGCTCGCCCTCCTCCGGGTTCATCGTGCCGACGAGCAGGAAACGGGCGGCGTGCCGCACCGAGACGCCCTCGCGCTCGACGTAGGAGGCGCCCATGGCGGCGGCGTCCAGCAGGACGTCGACCAGGTGGTCGTGGAGGAGGTTGACCTCGTCGACGTAGAGGATGCCCCGGTGGGCGTCGGCCAGCAGGCCGGGCTCGAACGCCTTCACCCCCTCGGAGAGGGCCCGTTCGATGTCCAGGGCGCCGACGAGACGGTCCTCGGAGGCGCCCACGGGCAGCTCCACCATCCGGGCGGGCCGGGCCGTCCCCGGGCCGGGCTCGTGGGGGCCGTCGGGGCAGGCCGGGTCCGGCGCGGCGGGCGCGCAGGAGAACCGGCACCCGGGCACGACGTCCACCTGCGGCAGCAGCGCCGACAGCGCGCGCACGGCGGTGGACTTGGCGGTGCCCTTCTCCCCGCGCACGAGCACCCCGCCGACCGCCGGGCTCACGGCGTTCAGCAGCAGCGCGAGCCGGAGGTCGTCCATGCCGACGACGGCGGTGAAGGGGTATCGGGTGGTGCTCATGCGGTGATCACTCCTTCGAGTGGCTCTCTCGGATGCGGGACGGCGGATCTCGCCGCCCCGGACGGACCGGTCCCCGGCCCCTGGGCCGGGCCGGCCTTCGGCTCCCCGCCCCGGCGCGCGGGTGGTGCCCCGCGGCCCGCCGGGTCCGGGCCGGCGCCCTTCACGGCGCTCTTCACGGGGCCCTTCACGGCGCGCCCGGCGGCAGGAACGGCAGGCCCGCCGGGGCCCCGCCCTCGATCAGGCGCAGCAGCGCGGCGGTGTCCGCGTGCTCCTCGATCAGGTCGCCCAGCAGGTCCAGCTGTTCCTCCCGCAGCGTCCCGAAGGAGGTGTCCGGGGCGGGGACGAAGCGCCGCCCGGCCGCCGCCGCGACCTCGCGCAGGAAGGCCCGGCGGAAGCCGTCCGACTCCAGCGAGCCGTGCCAGTGGGTGCCCCACACGGCCCCGGTCCGGCAGCCGTCCAGGAACGGTTCCCCGCCCAGCACCTCGGCCACGCCGTGGTGGATCTCGTACCCCGAGACCTCCTCGCCCAGCGCCGAACCCACCGGCCGGGCCAGGGTCTTCTCCCGCGCGAAGCGGACGCGCACCGGCAGCAGCCCCAGGCCGTCCACCGAACCCGCCCGTGACTCGACCTCGTCCTCGATGTGCTCGCCCAGCACCTGGAACCCGCCGCAGATGCCGAGCACCGGCCGGCCCTCGGCCGCCCGCCGGGCCAGCGCGTCCGCGAGCCCGCGCTCGCGCAGCCACTCCAGCGCCCGCACCGTCCCGCGCGTACCGGGGACGACGACCAGGTCCGCGTCGGCCAGCTCCTCGGCCCGGTCCACGAACCGCACCACGACCCCCGGCTCCGCGGCCAGCGCGTCGACGTCCGTGAAGTTCGACATCAGCGGCACCGCGCACACCGCGACCCGCAGCACGTCGGCCCCGACCGGCGGCGCCACCACCGACTCCCGCACCGCGCCCCGCAAGGAGACCCGGAGCCCGTCCTCCTCGTCGATCCCCAGCCCGTGCCGGAACGGCAGCACCCCGTACGTGGCCCGGCCGGTCAGGGAGCGCAGCATCTCCATGCCCGGCTCCAGCAGCGACACGTCACCGCGGAACTTGTTGACCAGGTACCCCGCGATCAGCGACTGGTCCTCGGGCGACAGCAGCGCCGTCGTCCCGAAGAAGGAGGCGAAGACCCCGCCCCGGTCGATGTCCCCGACCACGACGACCGGGAACCGCGCGGCCCGCGCGATCCCCATGTTCACGATGTCGGTCCGGCGCAGGTTGATCTCGGCCGGACTCCCCGCCCCCTCGCAGATCACGGCGTCATACGTGCCCCGCAGTTGCTCCAGGCAGTCCGTGACGACACCGAGGAGCTGTTCCCGACGGCCGCCGCGCGGCCCCGTGCCGGGAGGCAGCGCGCCCGAGGGCCCGGCCTCCCCGAAGAACCCGCGCGCGCTCATCTCGCCGACCGGCCTGCCCAGCAGCACCACCTGGCTGCTCTGGTCGCCGCCGGGCTTGAGCAGCACCGGGTTCATCAGCGCGGTCGGCTCGACCCGGGCCGCCTGGGCCTGCATCGCCTGCGCCCGTCCGATCTCGGCGCCCTCGCGCGTCACGAACGAGTTCAGCGACATGTTCTGCGCCTTGAATGGCGCCACCTTCACGCCCTGCCGGGCCAGCCACCGGCAGATGCCCGCCGTGACCACGCTCTTGCCCGCGTCCGAGGTGGTCCCCGCGACCAGCAGTCCGCCGCCGCGCCTCGCGCCGCTCATCCGCGTCCCTTTCCCGTACCGGAGACCCTCGTACCGGTGACCCTCGTACCGGAAACCCTCGTGGCGGAGACCAGCAGCCGGGCCGTCACACAGGCGCCCAGCGCCAGCCAGGTCACCCGCCGCGACAGCCGGACCGCCCGCTCGATGTCCGCGACCTCCACCGGCCGCCCGGCCGCGCCGTTCAGGACGGCCCGGTGCTCGACCCGGCCGCCGTACGCCAGGGTCCCGCCCAGCCGGACGCCGAGCGCCCCGGCGAACGAGGCCTCCACGGGCCCGGCGTTCGGGCTCGGGTGCCCGGCCGCGTCGGCGCGCCAGGCCCGTACGGCGCCCCGCCGGTCGGGCCCGGCCGCCACGGCCGCGAGCGCCGTCAGCCGGGCCCCCGGCCAGCCCGCCAGGTCGTCGAGGCGGGCGGAGGCCCAGCCGTAGCGCAGGTAGCGGGGCGAGCGGTGGCCGACCATCGCGTCCAGGGTGTTCACGGCGCGGAAGGCCAGCAGCCCGGGGACCCCGGCGACGGCGCCCCACACCAGGGCCCCGACCACCGCGTCGGAGGTGTTCTCGGCGACGGACTCCACGACGGCGCGGGCCAGCTCCGGCCCGTCCAGGGCCTGCGGGTCGCGCCCGCACAGGTGGGGCAGGCGCTCCCGGGCGGCCCCGGTGTCCCCGGCGGCGAGCGCCCCGCCGACGGCACGGGCCTCCCGGCCCAGCGAGGTGCCGCCCACGACGGCCCAGGTGGCGGCGGCGGTCAGGGCGATCCGGGCGGCCGGGGGCCGGGAGCGCACGGCGCGGGCGCCCAGCGCGCCGACGGCGGCGGCGCCCCCGGCGCACACCAGGGTGTGCAGGAGGCCGCGGGCCCGGTCGTCGCGCCACAGGGCACGTTCGACGGCGGCGGCGGCCCGTCCGAAGGCGGCCACGGGGTGCCCACGGCGCGGATCGCCCAGAATCCGGTCACCGATCAGGCCCGCCGTGACGCCGTACGCGAAGACGCGGTCGGCACGCATGGTGGCAGGTATGTCCTCACTCAGGGTCCGCGCCCTGGTTCGACGTGACGGGCGGCGAGAGTTCCTGGCTCCCGGGGCGCACGCCGTACCGGCCGCGCCCCGGTGACAGTGGCGGGACCGCGCCGGACTCGCACCGGACTTCCTCTTCTGCCGCCGTATTGGCTCGGGCAGTCCACCACGCGCCTCGAACACCCGTCAACTCGCTGTTGACCTGCGGCGGGGGCGCGGCGGAGGAGGAGCGGGGGCGGGGCGGGGGCGCGGCGGAGCGGGCCGCGGACACCCGGCGGGCATACGAAAGCTCCCCCCGGGACGGACCCGGGGGGAGCTCTCGTGCGCCGCGTGCGGGCGGCTCAGTTGACGATCAGGTAGATCCCGAAGGTCACGGCCACCGCGCAGAGCGCGAAGCAGACGTAGGCACCGCTGCGGGCCAGGGTGGCGGCGCCCCCCTGCTCGGTGGCGGCCTCGTGCCGGGAGAGGCCCACCAGGCCCAGGGTGAAGAGGGCCACGAGGGCGACGGTGGCCGAGAGGCTGACCCCGAAGACGGAGCCGAGTGCTGCCCAGTCGATCTTCATACTGCGGATTCCTCTGTGTCTCTGGGGATCAGACCGTGGCGGCCGGAGCGGCCGGGGTCGCCGTCGCGGCCGGGATGGTGGCCTTGAGGTCCTCGTCCGTCACGGCGGCGGTCGTACCGGCCGGGGCGCCGCCCGCGATCGGGGGGACGGCGACGGCGGCGATGGCCGTGGTGACGACGCCCGGCTGCTCGGCGGCGGCCGGCTCGACGTCGTTGACGTTGTGGTGGTCGACGACCTGGCGGCGCGAGATGAGCCAGATGGCGAGGCAGGAGCCGACCAGGAAGACCGTGACGACGGCGATGCCGATGTCACCGGTGCGCATGACCAGCTCGGCGCCCGCGGCGACCAGGGCCGCGGCCGGCAGGGTCAGGCCCCAGGCGATGAACATGCGGGTGGCGGTGGACCAGCGGACCACACCGCCCTTGCGTCCCAGGCCCGCACCCATGACCGCGCCGGAGCACGAGTGGGTGGTGGAGAGGGAGAAGCCGAGGTTCGAGGAGGCCAGGATGACGCTCGCGGCCGAGGTCTGGGCGGCGAAGCCCTGCTGCGGCTGGAGGTCGGTCAGGCCCTTGCCCATGGTGCGGATGATGCGCCAGCCGCCCAGGTAGGTACCCAGCGCGATGGCGACACCGGCGGAGACGATGACCCAGGCCGGCGGGTTGGAACCGGGGGCGAGGATGCCTCCGGCGACCAGCGCCAGCGTGATGATGCCCATCGTCTTCTGCGCGTCGTTGGTGCCGTGCGCGAGCGAGACCAGACCGGCCGAGGCGATCTGACCGGCGCGGTAACCCTTGGCCGAGGTCTTCTCGCCCATCTGGTTGCCGATCCGGTACGTGACCTTGGTGGCCAGGTACGCGGCGAGGCCGGCGACCAGCGGCGCGGCGATGGCGGGCAGCAGCACCTTGGTGACGACCACACCGCCGTTGACGGCGGAGAATCCGGCCGAGGCGACCGCGGCACCGACCAGGCCGCCCATCAGGGCGTGCGAGGAGCTGGAGGGCAGACCGACCAGCCAGGTGAGCAGGTTCCAGAGGATCGCGCCGACGAGCGCGGCGTAGATCACCTCGGGCTGGATGCCGTCCTCGTTGACGAGTCCGCTGGAGATGGTCTTGGCGACCTCCACCGAGAGGAACGCGCCGACCAGGTTCAGTACGGCGGACATGGCCACCGCCGTCTTGGGCTTGAGGGCGCCGGTCGAGATGGTGGTGGCCATCGCGTTGGCCGTGTCGTGGAAACCGTTCGTGAAGTCGAACACGAGAGCGGTGATGATCACGATCCCGAGGAGAAGCGTTACGTGCTCCATTTACCCAGGCTTCTGTTTGACGTCAGTGGCTCGGCGACCGTAGGCAACCTGGATGAACGGAAGGTGAACTGACACGGGCGGACCGGTGTACTGGTGCGCGGGCTGATCGGGATGTTCGTCCCGTTTCTGGCGTAGATGGAGCGATTAGTGCACGTCAGAGAGGGGTCGACGGGCCCGCTGACCCGCATCTTTCTGTTCATCGGACCAACGGCCCGGAACCCCGGAAGAGATCCAGATCACTCCATCGGGGCCCCACCGGAGCCCCACGAGGTCTCCGTCGCACCACCGCCATCACCCCATCGGGGCCCTGTTCGCACTCCTGTGCGCCTCCATCGGGCCCGCTCCGGTGGCCCGGCGGAACCCGCGCCCCGACACTGGAGCCGTGCGTACCGCCACAGCGACGGCAGCGGCCGTCACCACGACCCTGCTGGGTGCCTCGGTCGCCGCGCTCGCGGCCGGCCGGTACGCCGCCGCCACCCTGCGGCCCCGCCCGGGCCGCCCCCTGCCCGGCGGACGACGGCTCAGCGTCCACTCCACCGCCGCCGGCCGGGTCGCGCTGACCCGCTCCCTGGCCTCCCTGCGCCCCGGCACCTACGGCCTGACCGCGCCCGGGGTGCACGCCGTCGTCGGCTCCGTCCTCACCGACGTCCCGGCCGAACCGGACACCGTCGTACGGCGGCTCCTCGCCGTCACCCACGGCAGCCTCGCCCCCGGCACCCGGGTCTCCCTCACCCCCCAGCTCCACTCCGGCGACCCGCGCACCGCCCTCGGTCTCGACCACGCCGACGTGGCGGTCCCCGGGGAGCTGGGCCCGCTGCCCGCCTGGTTCGTGCCCGCCGCCCGGGACACCTGGGTCATCACCGTGCACGGGCTCGGCGCGGGCCGCGAGCACCCGATGGTGGTCATGCCCTTCCTCCACCGGCACCGGCTGCCCGTCCTCGACCTGGCCTACCGGGGCGACCCCGGCGCCCCCGCCTCCCCGGACGGCCTCGGCCACCTCGGCGCCACGGAGTGGCGGGACCTGGAGGCCGCCATCCGCCACGCCCTGCGCCACGGCGCCCGCCGCGTCGTCCTGCACGGCTGGTCCACCGGCGCCACCATGGCCCTGTACGCCGCCGAGCGCTCGGCCCTGGCGAGCCGGATCGCCGGGGTGGTGCTGGACTCGCCCGTCCTCGACCGGCGCGCCACCTTCCGCCGGCTCGCCGCCGCCCGCCGCACCCCGCCCCTGGTGCTGCCGCTCGCGCTACGGGCCGCCGAGAGCCGCGCCCGGCTCCACGCCGACCTCCCGTCGCCGGGGGCGGACCCCGGCGCGCTCCGCGTCCCGGTCCTGATCTTCCACGGCCCGGAGGACACGGTCGCCCCCTGGGAACCCTCCCGCCGGCTCGCCGCCGCCCGCCCCGACCTGGTCACCCTGCGCCCCGTGCGCGAGGCCCCGCACGCGGCGATGTGGAACGCCGACCAGGCCGGGTACGAGGAGGCCCTGCGCCGCTTCCTGGTCCCCCTCATGTGAAACCCGCGCGAAGGGTTCCTGTCCCCGGCTTCCTGTCCTCTTCTTGTCGGTTCCTGCGCGTTCTCCGGCGGAAGTCCTGCGGCGGGCGGGGTGCGAGGGGCGGGTTGTCCCGTTCTGTTCCTCCGGCCGGTGACAGTAACGACCGGTTCCGTTTGGGCTTTCGGCCGGTGACGGGCGAGACTGCTTCCGTGACGTCCCGAAAGCCTGATGAGCAGTTGGCTCGCGACTCCAGACTCCGACTCGTCTCCCCGCGGTCCGTCGCCGCGGCCCGCAAGGCGGTGACCGACCGGCGGACCCGGTCCGCCCAGCGGCCCCCGGCGGGCACGCCCGCCACGGCGGACCTCGCGAACCGGGCCCGGACCTCCCTCGCCGACGCCGTGCGCCTGGCCCGCTGGGCCGAGCGCAACCTCGGCGCCGGTGACGGCGGCAGGCCCGCCCCGGCGGGCGCCCTGCCCGCCGCCGACGCCGAACGCGCCGCCGGGGACCTACGGCTGACGCACGGCCAGATCCAGGCCGGCTGGGACCGCGCCCGCCTCGCCGGACTCGTCGAGGTGCACGGCGGCCACGCCCGCCCCGGCTGGCGGCTGCACGCCTGGGACCGCGACGACACGGCCGTGCTGCGCGGCTGGGTCGCCCTCTTCGACGCCTGGTCGCTCGTCCACCCGGCCCCCGCCGACCTCGCCCCCGGGGCCGTCGCCGAAGTGGTCGAGGCGATGCCCCAGCTCCTCTCCCTGCTCCAGCTCTCCGCCGGCCCGGTGACCGTCCCCGACCTGCTCGACCTGCTCGGGCAGCGCGTCACCGAACTGCGCGACGAGCGGTGCGAGGTCCCGTACGACGCCCCGCCCCAGGAGGCCACCGGCCCGGAGGCCGCCCCCACCGGGCCCGTCCCGCTGGCCCGGCTGCTGCGCTGGGCCCTCGGCGGGCTCGCCGCCGTGGACGCCGTCACCCTCGGCCCCGCGCGGGCCGCCCTGACCCCGCTCGGGAGCTGGGCGGTCTGGGTCAAGCTGGAACAGATCTGCGTCGCCGCGCAGAGCCCCGCCGGGAACATCGAGCAGTCCGCCGCCGCCATGCTGCACGGCTGCGCCCGCCTCACTCCCGGACCGGCCCGCGCCGAGTACCGGGCCTGGCTCGCCGCCCGCCCCGTCGGCCACGCCGTCAGCGAGCTCCTGCACGCCGCCCGGGGCGAGGACGCCCTGCTGCGCGGCCTCGCCTTCGAGGCGCTGCGCGTGGTCGGCGCCCCCGCCGAGCCCGAGGTGCGCGCCGCCGTCCGGGAACCCGCCCTGCGCCCGTACGCCCTGCTCTGGCTCGCCGAGCACGACGGGGTCGACCCCGACGAGGCCCAGGACGTGCTGACCCCCGAGGAGTCGACCTGGCTCTGGGTGGACACCGCCGCCGCCATCGCCGACCACGGCGAGGCCGACCTGCTCGCCCGCCACCTGGACTCGGCCGTGCGCACCACCGTGCCCCGGCTGCTGGACGAGGTCCGGGCGGTCGGCCATCCGCGCACCGTCCAGGTCCTGGTCGCACTGGCCGCCGCCCACCCCGACCCGGCCCTGGCCAAGGCGGTCCGCCGCGCCGCCTTCCAGCTCCACACGGGCGGCGTCTGACGGCGCCCGGGGAGACGGCGGTCCCGGTCAGAGCCGGGGCGCGTACGTCCCGAAGCTCCAGACGTTGCCCTCGGCGTCCCGGGCCGTGCAGTCCCGGGAGCCGTACTCCTGGTCGGCGGGGGCCACGAGGATCTCCACGCCGTGCTCGACGGCCCGCCGCCGGTGGTGGGCGTCCACGGCACCGACGACGACGTGGACGCCCGTCGGCCCGGCGCCCTCCATCGCCCGGTCGAAGGCGCCGCCCCGGCCCTTGGAGCCGGGCATCACCGCGCCGTTGCCGTACGACAGCTCCGCGTGCAGCACGACACCGTCGTCGTCCTCGTGCACCGCGACCGGGGTGAAGCCGAACGCCTCCGTCAGCTGCCGGATCACGGCCCGCGCGTCGCGGTGGAGCAGCGCGGGGAAGACGGACGCGCCACCGTTCGTCACGGACGCACCCCTTCCTGTTCCGGTCATGACGGTCACCGCCTCCCGTGCATCTCCGTGCCGCTCGTACCGCCCGTACCGCTCGTGCTCCTCCGGGGCGGGCGCCGTCAGCGGAAGGTGTCGCACCGGGCCATGTCGCCGGTCCGGTAGCCCTGGTAGAACCACTGCTGGCGCTGGAGCGCCGAGCCGTGCGTCCAGGACTCCGGGGTCACCCGGCCCTGGAACTTCTCCTGGATGCGGTCGTCGCCGACCGCCGCCGCCGCGTCCAGCCCGTCCCGGATGTCCTGGTCGGTCAGGCTGGTGACCAGCGGCCGGCCGGTGGACCGGTCCGGGGTCCGGGTGGCGTGACGGGCCCAGACCCCGGCGTAGCAGTCCGCCTGGAGTTCGACCTTGACCGCGTTGCTGTTCGCGCCCTGGCTGCCGTCCTGGGCCTTCTGGAGGGTCCCGGTCAGGTTCTGGACGTGGTGCCCGTACTCGTGGGCGACGACGTACGCCTGGGCGAAGGGTCCGCCGCTCGCGCCGAACTTCGTCCGCAGCTCCTGGAAGAAACCCAGGTCCAGATAGACCTTCCGGTCGGCGGGGCAGTAGAAGGGGCCGACCGCCGAGGTGGCCGTCCCGCAGGCGGTCGCCACCCGGCCGGTGAAGAAGACCGTCTGCGCCGGGCCGTAGACGGCCCCGCGCCGGGTGAACTCCTGCTTCCAGAAGTCCTGGACGCTGTTGACGACCGCGACCAGCCGGCAGTCCTCCCGCGCGTTGGCGTCCTGCCCCGTGCGGCAGGTCTGCTGGACCTGGCTCACGGTGGAGGGGACGGGCGCCGGGGCCCGGTCCCCGGAGGAGAGCCCGAGCTGCTCCGGGCCGACACCGAACAGCAGTCCGAGGATCAGCGCGAGGAGACCGGCGACCCCGCCGCCGATGGTGGCCCGCCCGCCCGGGATGCGGCTGCCGCGCACGTCCTTGACCTCGGAGGTGTCCAGCCTGGCGTCGTCGTCGAACTGCATCCCGTACCGCCCTCGGTTCCCGTGGCCCCGCGACCGCTCCTGGGGCGAGTATCACCCCCTTCGCCCCGGTACGCCCCACGGCCCACCGGTACGGCCCCGCAGCCGTGCGAGAGGCCGTACGCGCAGCCGTACGGGGGACGGGTCCGGTGCGCGCGGGAGGGGGCCGGGGCGTTTCGGCGGTCCGATAAGTAGTTGCGCGTCACCGGTAGAATGTCCCCATGGCAAATCTCCTCGCGGATTAGCGGCGTCGAAGCTTCGCGTCCTGCCCCCCTTCCGCCGTACCCACCCGCCCTGGAGTATTTCCGTGATCACCGCCACCGGCGTCGAGCTGCGCGCCGGCGCCCGCGTCCTCATCGAGTCCGCCTCCTTCCGCGTCGCCAAGGGCGACCGCATCGGCCTGGTCGGCCGCAACGGAGCGGGCAAGACCACGCTCACCAAGTGCCTCGCCGGCGAGGGTCAGCCCGCCGCCGGGGCCATCGCCCGCTCGGGCGAGGTCGGCTACCTCCCGCAGGACCCGCGCACCGGTGACCTCGACGTCCTGGCCCGCGACCGCATCCTCTCCGCCCGCGGCCTCGACGTCCTGATCAAGAAGATGCGGATCAACGAGGAGCGCATCTCCACCGGCTCCGGCGCCACCCGCGAGAAGGCGATGCGCCAGTACGAGCGCCAGGAGACCGAGTTCCTGACCAAGGGCGGCTACGCGGCCGAGTCCGAGGCCGCCACCATCTCGGCCGCCCTGGGCCTGCCCGACCGGGTCCTCGGCCAGCCGCTGCACACCCTCTCCGGTGGCCAGCGCCGCCGCGTCGAGCTGGCCCGCATCCTCTTCTCGGACGCCGACACCCTCCTCCTCGACGAGCCCACCAACCACCTCGACGCCGACTCCGTCGTCTGGCTGCGCGACTACCTGAAGAGCTACCGCGGCGGCTTCATCGTGATCTCCCACGACGTCGACCTGGTCGAGACCGTCGTGAACAAGGTCTTCTACCTGGACGCCAACCGGGCCCAGATCGACGTCTACAACATGGGCTGGAAGCTCTACCAGCAGCAGCGCGAGGCCGACGAGAAGCGCCGCAAGCGCGAGCGCCAGAACGCGGAGAAGAAGGCCGCGGCCCTGAACTCGCAGGCCGACAAGATGCGCGCCAAGGCGACGAAGACCGTCGCCGCGCAGAACATGGCCAAGCGCGCCGAGCGGCTGCTGTCGGGCCTGGACGCGGTCCGCGTCTCCGACAAGGTCGCCAAGCTGCGCTTCCCGGACCCGGCGCCCTGCGGCAAGACCCCGCTGACCGCCGAGGGCCTGTCGAAGTCGTACGGCTCCCTGGAGATCTTCACCGACGTCGACCTGGCCATCGACAAGGGCTCGCGCGTCGTCATCCTCGGCCTCAACGGCGCCGGCAAGACCACCCTGCTCCGTCTGCTGTCGGGCACGGAGAAGCCCGACACCGGCACGGTCGTCCCCGGCCACGGGCTCAAGCTCGGCTACTACGCCCAGGAGCACGAGACCCTGGACCCCGAGCGCACGGTCCTGGAGAACATGCGCTCCTCCGCGCCGGACCTGGACCTGGTCGCCGTGCGCAAGACCCTGGGCTCCTTCCTCTTCTCCGGGGACGACGTGGACAAGCCCGCCGGGGTGCTCTCCGGCGGCGAGAAGACCCGGCTGGCCCTGGCCACGCTGGTCGTCTCCTCGGCGAACGTGCTGCTCCTGGACGAGCCCACCAACAACCTCGACCCGGCCAGCCGCGAGGAGATCCTCGGCGCGCTGCGCACGTACAAGGGCGCCGTCATCCTCGTCACGCACGACGAGGGCGCGGTGGAGGCGCTGGAGCCGGAGCGGATCATCCTGCTCCCGGACGGTGTCGAGGACCTGTGGGGCCCGGACTACCGGGACCTGGTCGCCCTCGCCTGATCCGCCCCCGCCGGGTCGTGATCCAGTTCCTTATGGATCATTCGGCTCAGGAGTGATCCATCATCTGAGTGAGACGGTCTCGTACCGCCGCACGCCGTCCGAAGGCCCCGGCCACACCCGTGAGGGTGTGCGGCCGGGGCCTTCCGGTTTCCGGCAGACCGGCCCTGACCTGGGAATTCACTCAGGGCCCGGGAGAGAGCGGCCGAGCGCGCCTAACGGAAAGAGGGATTCCGCTCTGCTCGGGTGTCCACCTCCGGGGGATTGCCGTCGTACCGACCTTGCCGAATGGGTGGCCAGGAAGCCGGGGAGGGGTGATCATGAGAAGACCAGAGCGCACTTCCCACGAGGAGGCACGGGTGGCCGAGACTCTGAAGAAGGGCAGCCGGGTTACCGGCGCCGCGCGCGACAAGCTCGCGGCAGACCTGAAGAAGAAGTACGACTCCGGTGCGAGTATCCGGGCGCTGGCCGAAGAGACCGGCCGGTCCTATGGATTCGTGCACCGGATGCTCAGTGAGTCCGGAGTCGTCCTGCGTGGTCGCGGAGGCGCGACGCGCGGCAAGAAGGCTGCTTCGGCCTGACCCTGTTCCCAACGGTTGCAACGGTTTTCCGAGGTTCCTTCGGTGACCCCCCGGCCTGTCCTCGGACCGGCCGGGTGGTTACTGTGCAGTCACTTAGGCCGGACTGCGGCCGACTGCACACCGGAGGCACACGGATGGCTCTGCTCGACAAGGACGGCGTACGGCTCACCGCCGACGACACGGTCGCCACGGTGACACTGACCAATCCGGCCAAGCGAAACGCCCAGTCCCCCGCGCTCTGGCGGGCGTTGGCGGAGGCCGGAAGGTCGTTGCCGGGCACCGTCCGGGTCGTCGTGCTGCGCGCCGAGGGAACATCCTTCTCCGCCGGCCTCGACCGGCAGGCGTTCACCCCCGAGGGCTTCGAGGGCGAGCCGTCCCTCCTCGACCTGGCGCGCGCG
The DNA here is from genome assembly GCF_044454165.1 of Streptomyces sp. NPDC051567. Classification (NCBI taxonomy): domain Bacteria; kingdom Bacillati; phylum Actinomycetota; class Actinomycetes; order Kitasatosporales; family Streptomycetaceae; genus Streptomyces; species Streptomyces sp. NPDC051567. The sequence goes on from NZ_JBITDK010000033.1 coordinate 24,977, forward strand.
TCGGACGAGGCCCTGGACGCGACCATCGCCGAGTACCAGGAGGCGTTCACCTGGTGGCGCCGCCACGACCTCGTCTCCGTCGCGGCCGTGCAGGGGCACGCGATCGGCGCCGGCTTCCAGCTCGCGCTCGCCTGTGACCTGCGCGTCGTCGCGGACGACGTGCGGTTCGCCATGCGCGAGACCAGCCTCGGTCTGGTCCCCGACCTCGCCGGGACCCAGCCCCTGACCGCCCTGGTGGGCTATGCCCGCGCGCTGGAGATCTGCGCGACGGGCCGCTTCGTCCAGGCCGAGGAGGCCGAGCGGACCGGCCTCGCCAACCTCGTCGTCCCGGCGGACGAACTCGACGCCGCCGTCCAGGACCTCACCACGGCCCTGCTGGCCCCGCCGCGTGACGCCGTGATCGAGACCAAGGCCCTGCTCGCGACGGCGCACACCCGCACCTACGACGGCCAGCGCGCCGCCGAGCGCGCCGCCCAGGCCCGCCGTCTGCGCGACCTGGCGGGCCTCTCCGACTGACGGCCCGGGCCCCGACGGTCCCGTACCGCCACGGGGCGGGGTCCGGGGGACCGGTACCGGCCGACCGGCGCAGCGACCGGGAGCGGTGACGGGGTCGCCCGCTTACGGTGGTGGGGGAGTCCGCACCGCGCGAAGGGACACGTGATGACCGAAACCGCAGCGAAGGGCCACGCCAAGGACCCCGCCGACCGGGGCCGCACGAGCATCGCCGACGGCGTGGTCGAGAAGATCGCCGGAATGGCCGCCCGCGAGGTGGCCGGCGTCCACGCCATGGGCAGCGGCAGCGGCCTCTCCCGCACCTTCGGCGCCGTCCGCGACCGGGTCCCCGGCGGCGCGAAGGCCGCCGTCAGCCGGGGCGTCAAGGCCGAGGTCGGGGAGGTGCAGACCGCCCTCGACCTGGAGATCGTCGTCGACTACGGCGTGTCGATCCGTGACGTGGCCCGCGCCGTACGGGAGAACGTGATCTCGGAGGTCGAGCGGATGACGGGCCTGGAGGTCGTCGAGGTGAACATCGCGGTCAGCGACGTGAAGCTGCCCGACGAAGAGGACGCCGAGCCGGAGCCCCGGCTCCAGTAACAGCGTCCCGTCCCGCCGAAAGGAGCCCGCATGAGCATGGCGGTCGTCGGCCTGGTGGCCGGCATGGCACTCGGATTCGCCGGGTATTTCGGCGGCTTCGGAGCATTTCTGCTGGTGGCGGCGCTCGGCGCCATCGGCTTCGTCGTCGGCAGGTTCCTCGACGGGGACCTGGAACCCGGCGATCTCTTCCGGCCCCGTGGCCGCGACGGCCGGCGCGGGTGAGGCCCTGATGACCCCGGCACAGACCCCACCGCCCCGGGTGGCCCCCGCCGAGCGGGGCGCCACCCGCATCGCCGACCGGGTCGTGGCCAAGATCGCGGCCCGGGCCGCCCGGGAAGCGCTCGCCGAAGGCGCGGGCGGACTCCCGGAGGCCTCCTCCCCCCACGCCGATGTCACCGTGCACCACGACATCGCACGGGTTCGGGTGAGCCTGGAACTGGACTACCCCTCGGACCTCGCAGCCCGCTGCGCGGCCGTGCGCCGCCAGGTCGCCCTGCGGGTCGAGGAGTACGCCGGCATGACCGTGCCCGAGGTGGACGTCGAGATCGAGCACCTGCACCCCACCGACGTCCGGGCCGCCGCCGGGCGGGACCGGCGGCTGCGGTGACGGCCCCCGGCGCCGCGCCCGCCCCCCGCTTCCGCTCCGCCCGCCGCGTTCCGGCCGCGCTCACCGCCCTCGCCGTCCTGGCGGTGGCGGGCCTCTTCCTCTACGACCTGGCCGCCGTACGGGCCCACCGGCCCGGCATGCGCTGGCGCCGCGAACTGGCCCACCAGCTGGAGCGGCACACCCCGGCCGACCTGGCGGTGCAGGTGGGCGCCGGGGTCCTCGTCGCGGCCGGCGCGGTGCTCCTGCTGCTGGCCCTCACCCCCGGGCTGCGGGGGCTCCTGCCGATGCGGACACCCGGCGCGGCCCCGGACCAGGGCGCCCCCGTACGGGCCGGGCTCGGCCGGAAGGCCGCCGCGCAGGTGCTGCGCGACCGGGCCATGGAGGTGTCCGGGGTGCGGTCGGCGCGGGTCCGGGTGGGCCGCTCCCGCGTCCGGGTCCGGGCCACCTCGCACTTCCGCGACCTGGACGACGTACGGACCGACCTGGACGCGGTGCTCGCCGTCGGCATCGGGGAACTGGGCCTGGCCCGGCCGCCCCGGCCGAGGGTGCGCGTCGGCCGGGCCGGCGGAAAGGGGTGAGGGGATGCTCGGGGTGGTGAACCGGACCCTGCTGGCGCTGGCCGGACTCGTCCTGACGGCCACCGGGGCCGCCCTGCTGACGGGCTGGTGGCCGCCGGCCGGCCGGCACGCGCCGCTGCTGACGGAGGCGGCCCGGCACCGGTACGGACACGCCGAGGACTGGTGGCGGTGGGTGGTCCTCGCCGGGCTCGCGCTCTGCGTCCTGCTGGCGCTGTGGTGGCTCCTGTCCCAGCTGCGGCGCTCACGGCTGCCGGCGCTCGTCGTGGACACCGGGGACGGCGCGTTCGCCCTGCTGCGGGGGCGGGCGCTGGAGGCGGCGGTGGCCGCGGAGGCGGGCGCGCTGGACGGGGTCGCCCGCTGCCGGGTCGCGCTGCGCGGCCGGCGCGGCTCCCCGTCCCTGCGGATCGCCCTGGAACTGGAGCCGCACGCCGTCCCCGCCGACGCCCTGGCCGGGCTCGCGGGCCCGGTGCTGGCGCACGCCCGCAGCTCGACGGGGCTTCCCGCGCTGCCCGCGGAGGCCCGTCTCACGGCCGCCTCCCACCGGGCCCGGCGGGTGACCTGACCCACCGGGCCCGGCGCCGGGTGACCCGACCCGCCGGGCCCGGTGGACGCGGCCGGTCAGAAGCCGTGCCGGGAACCGCCGTCGACCGGGAGCATCACACCCGTCAGGTACGAGGCGGCGGGGGAGAGGAGGAACGCCCCGGCGCGGCCGAACTCCTCCGGGGTGCCGTAGCGCCGCAGCGGGATGCGGGACTCGTTGGCCGCGCGGGCCGCCGCCGCGTCGCCGGAGAGGGCGTCGAGCTCGCGCACCCGGTCGGTGTCGACGCGGGCCGGGAGCAGCCCGACGACACGGATGCCGCGCGGGCCGAGCTCCACCGACAGGGACTTCGCGAAGCCGGCCAGGCCGGGGCGGAGCCCGTTGGAGATGGTCAGGCCCGGGATCGGCTCGTGGACCGAGCCGGAGAGGACGAAGCCGATGACCCCGCCCTCGCCCAGTTCGGCGGCGGCGGCGCGGGCGAGCCGGACGGCGCCCAGGAAGACCGACTCGAAGGCCGCCGTCCACTGGGCGTCGGTGTTCTGCGCGGCCGAGCCCGGAGCGGGTCCGCCGACGCTGATGAGGATGCCGTCGAAGCGCCCGAAGTGCTCCCGCGCGGCGGCGATCAGCCGCCCGGCCGCCCCGGGGTCGGCGTTGTCGGCCGCCACGCCGACCGCGTTCGGGCCCAGCGCGGCGGCGGCCGATGCCGCGCGCGCGGCGTCCCGGCCCGTCAGCACCACCTTCGCGCCGTCGGCGGTCAGTTCACGGGCACAGGCGTGGCCGAGGCCGCGCGTGGCCCCGGTGACGACATAGACACGGTCCTTCAGTCCAAGATCCATGCCGACACGCTACGCCGTCGCCGTCTCCCGCACGGCGGCCCGGGCCGCCTCCTGCTCCCGGTCGCGCTTCTCGCGCCGGACGAGGACCACCCAGCCCACCGGGACCCCGGCCGTGAACAGCCACCACTGGACCGCGTACGCCATGTGCGCGCCGATCGACCGGTGGTCGGGCTCGCCGACCGGCTCGGGGCCGCCGTCCACCGGGGCCGGAGCGGTCAGTTCCAGGTAGCCGCCGAGGACGGGCCTGCCCAGGGACTCCGCCTGCCGGGCGCTGTTGATCAGCATCACCTGGCGGTCCGGCAGCCCCTTGCGGTCCTTGATGCCGCTGCCGCCGGTCGTCTCGTCGGCCTTCAGCCGGCCGGTCACGGTCACCTCGCCCGGGGGCGCGGCCGGTACCGGCGGGTAGGCGCGGAGGTCGGCGCCGCCCGCCACCCAGCCCCGGTTGACCAGCACCACGCGGCCGTCGCCGAGGACGAGCGGGGTCACGACGTGGAAGCCGACCTTGTCGTCGTTGGAGGTGCGCATCCGGACGACGACCTCGTGCGCGGGGTCGTAGGTGCCGGTCGCGGTGACCGTCCGCCAGAAGTCGGCGCGCGGCACCGTGTGGCCGGGGGAGGTGAGTGCGGTCACGGGGGCCGGCTCCGCCTCCAGGTTCGCCGCGATCAGCCGGTTCTGCGCGACCCGGTGCTCATGGCGGTGGAACTGCCAGAACCCCAGCTCGATCATGGCGGGGACGAGGGCCAGGGCGACGAGGGTGAGGCACACCCACTGCCGGGTCAGCACAAAGCGGTACACGCCCACGACGGTACCCCCCCGCCGGACCGGTCCCGGCGGCCGGGTGGCCGTACGGGACCGGACGCGGCCGGTGAACCTTTCCGGTCACAGCACTAGCCGGCCGCCGCCACGTCCCGCAGCAGGTGGGTGAAGGCGGCCTCGTCGACGACCGGGGTGCCGAAGGACTTGGCCTTGACCGTCTTGGAGGTCGCCGAGTCGGGGTCGTTGGTCACCAGCAGGCTCGTGAGGCGGGACACGCTCGTGGCGATGTGCAGCCCCGCCTCGACGGCGCGGTCCTCCAGCAGCTCCCGGTCCACCGAGGTGTCACCGGAGAAGGCGATCCGCATGCCCTGCTTGAGCGGCTTGCCGTCCTCGAAACGCCCCGGGTTCGGGTACGGGCACACCGGGCGCCTGCGCGAGGGCCGCCAGCTCGTGCCCCGGTAGGAGGACTGGTAGCCGACGCGCGGGGCGGCGGGGGAGTCCGACCACTCCGTCAGCGGCCGGCACTCCAGCAGGGGCAGCCGTACGCCGTCCCGCGCGGCGGCGTGCAGCGAGGGACGGAACGCCTCCGCCAGGACCCTGGCGTCGTCGAGCGCGTTGTGGGCGCGCTGCTGGACCACCCCGAAGTGCGCGGCGAGCGAGGCCAGCTTGTGGTTGGGCAGCGGGAGGTTCAGTTCCTTCGACAGGGCGATGGTGCACAGCCGCTGACGGACCGGCGCGGCCCCGGCGGCCCGCGCGTACTCCCGGGCGATCATCTGCCAGTCGAAGAGGGCGTTGTGCGCGACCAGCACCCGGTCCGCGAGCCGTCCGGCGAACTCCTCGGCGATGTCCTCGAAGAGCGGGGCGTCCTGGAGCACGGCGCTGGTCAGGCCGTGAATCCACACCGGCCCCGGGTCGCGCTGCGGGTTGACCAGGGTGTACCAGTGGTCCTCGACATTGCCCTGTGCGTCGAGCCGGTAGACGGCGGCGGAGACTATCCGGTCGTCGCGAGCGAGCCCGGTCGTCTCGACGTCGACGACCGCGTACCCCTGTGGGTACGCGGGCGGCCACATCGCCTCTGCGGTCGTACGGTCGTAGAGCATGGTCACAGAGGATATCGGCCCGCACCGACAGCCCGGTCCCCCGCAGGCCTTCCCGGGGCGCGGACCGGGCGTCGACCGGCCGCGCACCGGCTCCCGGGACCCTTCGGCGCCCCCTCGGCGAGACCCCGGCGGGAGCCCGCGCGCCTCGGTCCGACGGCCCGTCGGACCGACGGGCCGTCAGCCGCGTGGGTTCCGCCCGCCCCTCGCCCGGCTGCGGGTACCTGCGGTGACACCGAAGAATACCGATCGGTAACAACCCCTGGCGGCAGCCCTGGAGTCGCCTTTATGGTGCGGACATGCCAAACCTGCCGGATGTCGTGCTGTGGTCCGTGCCCGCCTTCGCGCTGCTCACCGCCGTCGAGCTGGTGAGCTACCGCGTCCACCCCGACGAGGACGCCGCCGGGTACGCGGCCAAGGACACCGTCACCAGCCTCGGCATGGGGCTGGGCAGCCTCGCCTTCGACTTCCTCTGGAAGATTCCCATCGCCGCCGTCTGCACGGCGGTGTACGAACTGACCCCGCTGCGCGTCCCCCTGCTCTGGTGGACGGTCCCGCCGATCCTGCTCGCGCAGGACTTCCTCTACTACTGGCAGCACCGCGGCCACCACGTCGTCCGCGTCCTGTGGGCCTGTCACGTCGTCCACCACAGCAGCCGCAAGTTCAACCTGACCACCGCCCTGCGCCAGCCGTGGACCAGCGTCACCTCCTGGCCGTTCTACCTGCCGATGATCGCCCTCGGCGTGCATCCGGCCGTGGTCGCCTTCTGCTACGCGGTCAACCTCGTCTACCAGTTCTGGATTCACACCGAGCGCGTCGGCAGGCTGCCGCGCCCCGTGGAGTACCTCTTCAACACCCCCTCCCACCACCGCGTCCACCACGGCTCCCAAGGGGGCTACCTGGACCGCAACTTCGCCGGGATACTGATCGTCTGGGACCGGGCGTTCGGCTCCTGGACGGGGGAGGGCGAGCGGCCCGTCTTCGGCCTGACGAAGAACATCGACACCCACAACCCGCTGCGGGTCGCCACCCACGAGTACGCCGCCCTCGCCCGGGACCTCCGGGCCGCGGACGGCTGGCGCGAACGGGCGGGCCACCTCCTGCGCGGCCCCGGATGGCGGCCGGACGCGGCCCGCCACGAGGGGCGTGACGGTAGGTGTGACGGCGTTGCGTGTGACGGCGTTCGTGACGCCCCTCATGATGCCCCTCGCGGCGACGTTCGCGACCGGCCGGGCGACGGCCCCGGCGCCGGGGCCCCGCCCGCACCGTCCGCGTTCGCACCGCCCGCACCGCCCGCACCGCCTGCCCCCGCGTCCCCGTCCGTATCCGTCCCACCGCCCGCCTGCGCGCCCGCCCCCGACGGCGGTCCGCAGGCCGTACAGGAGTCCACCGCGTGAGTACCGCAGAATTCCCCGGCCGCCCGGTCCCCGCCGGGGCCGCCGCCCCCGTACCGGCCGCCCGGACCCGCCTGGGCCGGGCCGCCCTCGTCGGCTTCGCCCTCGCCGCCGCCCTCGACCTGGGGTCACTGCTGGCCGGCTGGGGGCCCGGCCACGTCATCGCCAAGCCGCTGCTGATGCCGCTGCTCCTCGGGTACGCCCACACCCGCGGCGCGCCCCGGCTGCTGACCGCGGCCCTGGCCCTCGGCTGGTGCGGGGACCTGGCCCTGCTCCTCGACGCCGAGGCCGCCTTCCTGGCCGGCATGGGCTGCTTCGCCGCCGGGCACGTCTGCTACCTCGTCCTCCTCGGCAGGCGCCCGGGGCACCCCACGGCCGGGCCCGCGTACGCCGTCGCCCTCGTCGCCACCGTCACCGCGCTCTGGGGCGACCTGCCGGCCGGGCTGCGCGTCCCCGTGGCCGCGTACAGCCTGCTGCTCACCGCCGTGGCCGCCCGCTCCACCGCCCTGGGGCTGCGGGCCGGTGCGGGCGGGGCGCTGTTCCTGCTCTCCGACACGCTCATCGCCATGGACGTCGCCGGGTGGCCGCAGCCGTTCCGGCCGGGCTTCTGGGTCATGGCCACCTACCTGGCCGCCCAGTACCTCCTGGTCACCGGGGTCCTCGGGGCCGGCGGGCGGCGTACCGTGGACCCGGTCATACAAAGCTGAACCATTTCCGACCCGGAGGACTGCACCCTCATGCGCGCCACCGTCATCCACGCCCCGCACGACATCCGCGTGGAGGAGGTGCCCGACGCCGCGATCCAGCGCCCCGAGGACGCCGTCGTCCGCGTCCTGCGCTCCTGCATCTGCGGCAGCGACCTGTGGGCCTACCGGGGCGAGTCCGCGCGCAAGCCCGGCCAGCGCATCGGCCACGAGTTCCTCGGCATCGTCGAGGAGACCGGTTCCGCCGTCTCGGGCCTGCGCGCCGGTGACCTCGTCGTCGCCCCCTTCATGTGGTCCGACGGCACCTGCGACCACTGCGCCGAGGGACTCCACACCTCCTGCGCGCGCGGCGGGTTCTGGGGCTCGGTCGGCTCCGACGGCGGGCAGGGCGAGGCCGTGCGCGTCCCGCACGCCGACGGCACCCTGGTGAAGCTGCCCGCCGACGCCGCCTCCGACGACCACCTCCTGACCGGGCTGCTCGCGCTCTCCGACGTCATGGGCACCGGGCACCACGCCGCGCTGGGCGCGGGCGTGCGCGAGGGCTCCACCGTCGCCGTGGTCGGTGACGGCGCGGTCGGTCTCTGCGGCGTCCTGGCCGCCCGGCGCCTGGGTGCCGGGCGGATCATCGCCCTGGGCCGCCACACCGCCCGTACGGACGTCGCGCGGCTCTTCGGGGCCACCGACGTCGTCGCCGAGCGGGGCGAGGCCGCCGTGGCCGCCGTCCGCGAACTCACCGCGGGCCGGGGCGCGCACGCGGTCATCGAGGCGGTCGGCACCGAGGAGTCGATGCGCACCGCCCTGAACATCACCCGCGACGGCGGGGCGGTCGGTTACGTCGGCGTCCCGCACGGCAGCGGCACCGGCGTCGACCTCGGCGTGATGTTCGACCGCAACATCACCCTGCGCGGCGGCGTCGCCCCGGTCCGCGCCTACATACCGGAGCTGCTGGCGGACGTGCTCAGCGGCGCGATCGACCCGGCACCCGTCTTCGACCGGACGGTGTCCCTGGACGAGGTCCCCGACGGCTACCGCGCGATGGACGACCGCAGCGCGCTCAAGGTGCTCATCACGCCCTGACCCGGACGGGGCCCACGGGGAAGGGGCCGGACGGGGGATGGTCCCCGTCCGGCCCCTTTCTTTTCGCGGCCCGCCGCGGCCCGCGGCGGCCCGCCGTGTTCTGCCGTGTCCTGTCGGACGCGTTACTTCTTGACGGCCTTCAGCGCGTCGACCAGGCCGTGACCGTAGTAGCCGGTCTGGCCCCACTTGCTCTCGCAGGTGTTGGCGGGGATCAGGACGCCCTTGGCGTCGTAGATCTGCTCCGGGCAGGCCATCTTGGTGGCCTGGCTCTTCAGCATCGCCTGGAGCTGCGAGGGCGTCGCGTTCGGGTGCGCGCTCTTGAGCAGCGCCGCGACACCCGCGACCTGCGGGGTGGCCATCGAGGTGCCCTGCTTGTAGCCGTAGCCACCGCCCGGGAGGGTGGACAGGATGCGGCCGTTGCCGTCCGGCGTGGCCGGGACCTGCCACTTGTCGCCGCCGGGGGCGGTGACGTCCGCGACGCCCAGGCCGTAGCTGGAGTAGTACGAGCGCAGGCCCTGGTCACCGGTCGAGGTCACCGTGACCACGCCCGGGAGCTGGGTGGGCAGGTCCAGGCAGGTCTTCGGGTCTATGGTGCGCGGCACCGGAGTGGTGTCGTTGGGGCTGGTGTTGTCGACGATCGAGTCGGCGGCCAGGTCCCAGTTCGAGTTGCCCGCGGCGGCCACGTTCAGCACGCCCTTGCGCTCGGCGTACTTGCTCGCCCGGGTGAGGGCCTCCACCAGCGCCTTCTGGTCGTCGTCCGTCTTGCAGTTGAAGTTCCAGGGGTCGACGTAGTAGCTGTTGTTGGTCACCTCGATCCCCTTCTCGGCGGCGAACATGAAGCCACAGACGACCGCCTCGGTGAAGAAGAGGCTGGTCCCGGGCTCGCTCACCTTGATCGCGGCGATCCGGGCGCCGGGCGCGACACCGCTGATGCCGGCGCCGTCACGGGCGGCCCCGATGGTGCCCGCCACGTGCGTGCCGTGGTCGCTGCCGTCGGCGTACGGACGCCACGCGCCCTCGGAGGTGTCCGGGACACCGCCGACGCAGTTGGCCGACTGGCTCTTGGAGAAGTTCGCGGCGAGGTCGGGGTGGGTGTCGTCCACGCCCGTGTCGATGACGCCCACCGTGACGTTCCTGCTGCCGTCGTCGATGGCGTGGGCCTGGTCGGCCTTGATCTTCCGCAGGTCCCACTGGTTGGGCTCCAGCGGCTCCTGGCCCGGCGCGGCCTTCGCCGCGGACTTGGCGGCGTCCGCCGTGCTCAGCTGCTGCGTCGTGCCCTCCTCGGTGGTCTGCACCGTCTGGAGGGGGGCCGTGCGGGTGGCGCCGACCGACACGAACAGGCTGCGCTGGGTCCGCAGCTCCTTGGCGAACTCCGGGTTCTGGGAATGCGCGACGACGACCCCGATCTTCTCGTGGGCGATCACCACCGTTCCGCCGGCCCGCTCGATGGCCTTCCGGGCCTGCTTCACCGTGCCGTACGCGGTCAGGTTCGCCACGTAGGACAGCTTGGGGCCGGAGGTGCTGGGCTTCGAGGCCGTCGCGGTCTGCGCCGTGTTGCCCAGCGGAGCGGCTGACGCCGCGGCCGAGGGCAGGAAGGCGAGCGAGGCGGTGAGCGCCAGGCCGACCGGTACGGCGAGGGCACGCCGGCGGCCGAATCCCAGATGAGCCATGGGTTCTCCACATCATCTTCGAAAAAGCCGTCCTGTGCGGTCACCCAGGACGGGTCCATGACAAGGGAATCTAGTGCCGACGTTCCCCTTTGCGCCATCAGTTCGAGTGGCCAGTTTTCAGAGAAACAGCAGGTGTTGAACCGTCCCGATGTGTCGGCCGTGCCGTTGTCAGGGGGAATCAGCACGTCGTCCCCCCGCACGGAGGTTGTTTTGTCCGTCGTCCCCACCGCACCCGCGTCACAAGGAGAGCCCCCCGTGACCACCGAAGCAGCGCCGCCGCAGGGCAGCGCGGGCTCGCCGCCGGCGACCCCCACGGCCGAAGAGTTCATGAGCGTCCAGCAGAGCGCCGAATTCGCCGAACTGCGCCGCTCCTACCGATCCTTCGCCTTCCCGCTCACCGTGGCCTTCATCGCCTGGTACCTGCTCTACGTCCTGCTGTCCAACTACGCGGGCGGCTTCATGGGGACCAAGCTCTTCGGCAACGTCAACGTCGCCCTCGTGCTGGGCCTCGGCCAGTTCGCGACGACCTTCCTCATCGCCTGGTGGTACTCGCACCACGCCGCCGCGAAGCTCGACCCCAAGGCACGGGCCATCAAGGCACGGATGGAGGCCGGGAAGTGAGCGCCCCCGCCCTGTTCCTGACGGGCCCGGCCGCACCGGACGCCCTGACCCACCCGGTGACGGTCGCCGTCGGTGCCACCGAGCACCGCCCGCTGATCATCACCCTCTTCGGGCTCTTCGTCGTCGCCACCCTGATCATCACCGTGTGGGCCGGCCGCCAGACCAAGGGCGCCGCCGACTTCTACGCGGGCGGACGCCAGTTCACCGGCTTCCAGAACGGCCTGGCCATCTCCGGCGACTACATGTCCGCCGCCTCGTTCCTCGGCATCGCCGGAGCCATCGCCCTCTTCGGCTACGACGGCTTCCTCTACTCCATCGGCTTCCTCGTCGCCTGGCTCGTCGCGCTGCTGCTCGTCGCCGAGCCGCTGCGCAACTCCGGCCGCTACACCATGGGCGACGTCCTGGCCTACCGGATGCGCCAGCGGCCCGTCCGCACCGCGGCCGGCACCTCCACCATCGTCGTCTCGATCTTCTACCTGCTCGCCCAGATGGCCGGCGCCGGCGTGCTCGTCTCGCTGCTCCTGGGCATCACCAGTGACGGCGGCAAGGTGGCCGTCGTCGCCCTGGTCGGCCTCCTGATGATCGTCTACGTGACCATCGGCGGCATGAAGGGCACCACCTGGGTCCAGATGGTCAAGGCCGTCCTGCTCATCGCGGGAGCCCTGCTGATCACCTTCCTGGTGCTGATGAAGTTCGACTTCAACATCTCCGACCTGCTGGGCAAGGCCGCCGAGAACAGCGGGCAGGGCGCCAAGTTCCTGGAGCCCGGCCTCAAGTACGGCCAGGACGCCACCTCCAAGCTGGACTTCGTCTCGCTGGGCCTCGCCCTCGTCCTGGGCACCGCCGGACTGCCGCACATCCTGATCCGCTTCTACACCGTGCCCACCGCCAACGCCGCCCGTAAGTCCGTGAACTGGGCCATCGGCATCATCGGCGCCTTCTACCTGATGACGATCGCCCTCGGCTTCGGCGCCGCGGCCCTGCTGAACCGCGCCGACATCCTGGCCTCCAACAAGGCGGGCAACACCGCGGCGCCCCTGCTCGCCCAGGCCGTCGGCGGCGGCGAGGGCTCCACCGGCGGCGCGATCCTGCTCGCCGTGATCTCCGCCGTGGCCTTCGCCACCATCCTCGCGGTGGTCGCGGGCCTCACCCTCGCCTCCTCCTCGTCCTTCGCGCACGACCTCTACGTGAACGTGATCCGCAAGGGCAAGGCCACCGAGAAGGAGGAGGTCCGGGCCGCCCGCTGGTCGACCGTGGTGATCGGCGCCGCCGCCATCGGCCTCGGCGCCCTCGCCCGCGACCTGAACGTCGCCGGGCTGGTCGCGCTCGCCTTCGCGGTCGCCGCCTCCGCCAACCTCCCGACCATCCTCTACAGCCTCTTCTGGAAGCGCTTCACCACCCGGGGAGCGCTCTGGTCGATCTACGGCGGCCTGGTCTCCTCGGTCGTCCTGGTGCTGTTCTCCCCGGTCGTCTCCGGGAAGCCCACCTCGATGTTCAAGGACGCCGACTTCTTCTGGTTCCCGCTGGAGAACCCGGGCATCATCTCGATCCCGCTCGGCTTCCTCCTCGGCTGGCTGGGAACCGTCCTGTCCAAGGAGAAGGCCGACCCGCAGAAGTTCGCCGAGCTGGAGGTCCGCTCCCTCACCGGGACAGGGGCGCACTGACCCCGTCCGGACGCCCGCCGCGGCCACGTCGTACTTGCCTAGGACGTGGCCGCGGTGCGTCCCGCCCCTTCGGGCCCCTCTGCACGCCACAGGCGTCGCGTAGGCTCCACCCCAGCGCACCGGCCCGCCCAGGACCGCGCGCACCTGACGGAACCGGACCGGGGAGGGGGCCCACCATGCTTCGCGACACCTACGGCCGCGTGGCCACCGACCTGCGCGTCTCGCTCACCGACCGGTGCAACCTGCGGTGCACCTACTGCATGCCCGAGGAAGGGCTGCAGTGGCTCGGCAAGTCCGACCTGCTCAGCGACGACGAGATCGTCCGGCTGATCGGCATAGCCGTGACCCGGCTCGGGATCACCGAGGTCCGCTTCACCGGCGGCGAACCCCTGCTGCGCCCCGGCCTGACCGGGATCGTCGAGCGCTGCGCGGCCCTGGAACCCCGCCCCCGGATGTCGCTGACCACCAACGGCATCGGCCTCAAGCGGACCGCCCGGGCCCTGAAGGCCGCCGGCCTGGACCGGGTCAACGTCTCCCTGGACACCCTGCGGCCCGAGGTCTTCAAGACCCTCACCCGGCGCGACCGCCACCGGGACGTCCTCGACGGCATGGCAGCCGCCCGCGCCGCCGGCCTCACCCCGGTCAAGGTCAACGCCGTCCTGATGCCGGGCCTCAACGACGACGAGGCCCCCGACCTCCTCGCCTGGGCCGTGGAGAACGCCTACGAGCTGCGCTTCATCGAGCAGATGCCGCTCGACGCCCAGCACGGCTGGAAGCGCGACGGCATGATCACGGCCGGGGACATCCTGGACTCCCTGCGCACCCGCTTCACCCTCACCGAGGAGGGCGCCGCCGAGCGCGGCTCCGCCCCCGCCGAGCGCTGGCTCGTCGACGGCGGCCCGGCCACCGTCGGGGTCATCGCCTCGGTCACCCGCCCGTTCTGCGGAGCCTGCGACCGCACCCGGCTCACCGCCGACGGCCAGATCCGTACGTGCCTGTTCGCCACCGAGGAGTCCGACCTGCGGGCCGCCCTGCGCTCGGGCGCGCCGGACGAGGAGATCGCCCGGCGGTGGGAGGCGGCGATGTGGGGCAAGAAGGCGGGATCGGGCCTCGACGACCCGTCCTTCCTCCAGCCCGACCGCCCGATGTCCGCGATCGGCGGCTGAGGACCCGGGGACCGGCGGGCAGCGGGCAGCGCGGCCAGGGGTACGGGCGGTCAGCGCCTGCGGTCCGAGCCCTCCGGCTGCACCCAGTCGGCGAGCGCCACGACGTCCTTGAGGAAGCCGCGGACCCCCAGGAACTGGGAGAGGTGCTCGCGGTGCTCCTCGCACGCCAGCCAGGTCTTGCGCCGCTCCGGCGTGTGCAGCGAGGGGTTGTTCCAGGCCAGCACCCAGACGGCCGTCCCGCGGCAGCCCTTGGCGGAACAGGTGGGTGCGTCGGTGCCGGGACCGTCGGTGCCGGGAGCGCCGGGAAGTTCAGGGGAGTTCACGCCTCAACCCTACAAACCCCCCGGCCGGAAGGGCGACGCCGAGCAGCCACGGGGGGAGCTGCCCGGCGTCGGTCCGTCGCTCCGACGGGGGATGCGGAGCGCGTAGGCAGTATGTCACGCAGGACCCAGTACGGTGCAGCGGAACGTCATGATTGATCCGGGCTCTTGGTCAGGTCTCCGGGCTCCAGCGCGGGCCGTACCGGGGCGGGTGCGAAGTGCGAGGGGAGCGAGGGCGTCGACTCGCGTCCGGCGTTGGCGATGACCACCGCGATGTAGGGCAGGAGGGCGCCGGCCACGAGCGTCACGATCGCCACGTGGCGTTCCACGTTCCACAGGACCACGGTCGCGATGACCGACAGGGTCCTGATGATCATCGAGATGACATACCGGCGCTGGCGTCCCCGCACGTCCTCGGCGAGCCCCATCCGCGCCCCGGTGATCCGGAAGACCCCGGTCTCGTTCCGCTTCTTCCGTGTCACGCTCCACCACCCGATCACCCGCCGGACACTCCCGGCCCGGACCCTCCCACGGTACGCCGCCGCACCGGCCGTGGGGAGGGCGGGTGTCCCCCGGACGGGGCCGTCCGGAATGCGCCGCGGGCCGGGTGGCCCGAGACTGGGCGCACGTGCGCACAACGCGCCGGGAGGAGGCTCGACATGCAGTGGTTGTGGGCCATCATCGTCGGATTCGTCCTGGGTCTGATCGCCCGGGCCATCCTGCCGGGCAAACAGCACCAGCCCCTCTGGCTGACCGTTGTCTTCGGCATGCTCGGCAGTGTCCTCGGCAACGCCGTCGCCACCTGGATCGGGGTCAACGACACCGGGGGCATCGACTGGATCAGGCACCTGCTCCAGCTCGTCGGGGCCGTGGTCGTCGTCGGGGTCGGTGACGTGGTCTACGTCGCGCTGCGGGGCAACAGACGGACGACCTGACGGCGGGCGCCCACCGCCCGCCCACCTGTGCGCGCGGCCCGTACCGCGCGCGCACGGCGCAGGGGCGGGTACCGGCCGACCGGCCGGTACCCGCCCCCGCGGTGCGCCGGGGTGTCAGGCGCCCGTGACCTCCACCGCGGCCAGGTTCTTCTTGCCGCGGCGCAGCACCAGCCAGCGCCCGTGCAGCAGGTCCTCGCGCGCGGGGACCGCGTCCTCGGCGGTGACCTTCACGTTGTTCACGTAGGCGCCGCCCTCCTTCACGGTCCGCCGCCCGGCCGACTTGCTGGCGACCAGTCCCGTCTCGGCGAACAGGTCCACCACCTGCGTCAGCTCGCCGACCCGGGCGTGCGGCAGCTCGGACAGGGCCGCGGCCAGCGTGGCCTCGTCCAGCTCCGCCAGCTCGCCCTGACCGAACAGCGCCTTCGACGCCGCGATCACGGCGGCGCACTGGTCCGCGCCGTGCACGAGCGTGGTCAGCTCCTCGGCCAGCGCCCGCTGGGCGGCGCGCGCCTGCGGTCGCTCGGCGGTCTGCGCCTCCAGCGCCTCCAGCTCCTCACGGGTGCGGAAGGACAGGATGCGCAGGTAGGCGGAGATGTCCCGGTCGTCCACGTTCAGCCAGAACTGGTAGAAGGCGTACGGGGTGGTCATCTCCGGGTCGAGCCAGACGGCCCCGCTCTCGGACTTGCCGAACTTGGTGCCGTCCGCCTTGACCATCAGCGGCGTCGCCAGCGCGTGCACGTGCGCGTCCGGCTCCAGGCGGTGGATCAGGTCGAGCCCGGCCGTCAGGTTGCCCCACTGGTCCGAGCCGCCCTGCTGGAGGACACAGCCGTGGCGCCGGTACAGCTCCAGGAAGTCCATGCCCTGCAGGAGCTGGTAGCTGAACTCGGTGTAGCTGATGCCCTGGTCCGACTCCAGCCGCCGGGCGACCGAGTCCTTCGTCAGCATCTTGTTGACCCGGAAGTGCTTGCCGATGTCCCGCAGGAACTCGATGGCGGACAGGCCCGCCGTCCAGTCCAGGTTGTTCACCATGACCGCCGCGTTCTCCCCCTCGAAGGAGAGGAACGGCTCGATCTGGCCGCGCAGCCGCGACACCCAGTTCGCGACGGTCTCCGGATCGTTCAGGGTGCGCTCGGCGGTCGGGCGCGGGTCACCGATCTGGCCGGTGGCCCCGCCGACCAGCGCCAGCGGCCGGTTCCCGGCGAGCTGGAGCCGGCGCACGGTGAGCACCTGCACCAGGTGCCCCACGTGCAGCGAGGCCGCCGTCGGGTCGAAGCCGCAATAGAACGTGACCGGACCGTCCGCGAACGCCTTGCGCAGCGCTTCTTCGTCGGTGGACTGGGCGAACAGCCCGCGCCACTTCAGTTCGTCGACGATGTCCGTCACGGTCTCTCGACTCCTTCGATGCAGTCAGGTGGGTTGTGGTGCAACACTTCAGTCTAGGCCGGTCAGACCCCCTGGCTGACCGAGCTCATGTTGAAGTCCGGGATGCGCAGCGCGGGCATCGCGGCCCGGGTGAACCAGTCGCTCCACTCGCGCGGCAGCGTCTTCTCGGTCCGGCCCGCCTCCGAGGCCCGCGAGAGCAGGTCCACCGGCGACTCGTTGAACCGGAAGTTGTTGACCTCCCCGACGACCTGCCCGTCCTCCACCAGGTAGACGCCGTCCCGGGTCAGCCCCGTGAGCAGCAGCGTCGCCGGGTCGACCTCGCGGATGTACCAGAGGCAGGTCAGCAGCAGACCCCGCTCCGTCCCCGCCACCATCTCCTCCAGCGACGCGTCGCCGCCCCCGTCCAGCAGCAGGTTCCCGAAGGCCGGGGCGACCGGCAGCCCGGTCAGGGCGGCGCTGTGCCGGGTGGTGGTCAGCCGGGCCAGCTCGCCGTCCTTGATCCACTCGGTCGCCGGGACCGGCAGGCCGTTGTCGAAGACCGAGGCGTCGTCGCCGGAACTGCGCGCGATCACGAACGGCGCCGACTCCAGGCCCGGGGCGTACGGGTCGCTGCGCAGGGTCAGCGGCAGACCGGACAGCTTCTCGCCGATCCGGGTGGAGCCGCCGGGCTTGGAGAAGACCGTCCGGCCCTCCACCGCGTCCCGGGCCGCCGCCGACCACATCTGGTAGATCAGCAGGTCGGCCACGGCCGTCGGCGGGAGCAGCGTCTCGTACCGGCCGGCGGGCAGCTCGATCTTCCGCTCCGCCCAGCCCAGCCGGACGGCCAGCTCCGCGTCGAGCACGGTCGGGTCCACGTCCGTGAAGTCCCGGGTGGAGCGCCCGGCCCAGGCCGAACGCGAACGGCCATCGGCAGTCGCAGAGGACTTGGCGTTGAGCTCCAGGGTGCCCGTGGGCTGGTCGTGGCGGAGCCGCAGCCCCGTCGAGGTGCCCACGTACGTGGAGACCAGCTCGTGGTTGGCGAAGCCGTACAGTTCCCGGCCGCCCGCGCGGGCGCGGGCGAAGGCCTCGCCGAGGGCCGGGGCGAACTCCGCGAAGACGGCCGAGGAGGTCTCGGCCGGGGCCTCGGTGAAACCGGGGGCGGCCGGGGTCCCGGTGACCAGCGGCTGGGCGTCCTCGGCCGGTCCCGCCGCGCGCGCGGCGGCCTCGGCGGCCCTGACCAGCGGCTCCAGGTCGGCGGCGGTGACGGCGGAGCGGGACACGACCCCCGAGGCCGTGCCCTGGGCGCCGTCGACCGTGGCGATGACGGTGAGGGTCCGGCCGCGGGTGACCCCGTTGGTGGTGAGCGAGTTGCCCGCCCAGCGCAGGTTGGCGCTGGACTCCTCGTCGGCGATGACGACGCAGCCGTCCGCGGTGGACAGCTCCAGCGCCCGTTCGACGATCTCGTGCGGCCTGGTGCCGCGCTTGCCCGAAAGCGTGCTCATCGCCCGGCCTCCTGCGTGGTGTTCAGAATGTTGACGTCACGGAAGAGCGCGGACGGGCAGCCGTGCGAGACCGCCGCGACCTGCCCCGGCTGGGCCTTGCCGCAGTTGAAGGCGCCGCCCAGGACATAGGTCTGCGGCCCGCCGAGCTTCTCCATCGAACCCCAGAACTCGGTGGTCGTCGCCTGGTACGCGACGTCGCGCAGCTGCCCGGCCAGCCGGCCGTTCTCGATCCGGAAGAACCGCTGCCCGGTGAACTGGAAGTTGTAGCGCTGCATGTCGATCGACCAGGAGCGGTCACCGACCACGTAGATCCCGCGCTCCACCCCGCCGATCAGCTCCTCGGTGGAGAGCCCGTCCGGGTCCGGCCGGAGCGACACGTTCGCCATCCGCTGGACCGGGACGTGCCCGGGGGAGTCCGCGTAGGCGCAGCCGTTGGAGCGCCCGAGGCCGGTCAGCTTCGCGATCCGGCGGTCCAGCTGGTAGCCGGCCAGGACACCGTCCTTGACCAGGTCCCAGCTCTGCGCCTCGACGCCCTCGTCGTCGAAGCCGATGGTGGCCAGCCCGTGCTCCGCGGTGCGGTCGCCCGTCACGTTCATGATCGGGGAGCCGTACGCGAGGGTGCCCAGCTGGTCGAAGGTGGCGAAGGAGGTCCCCGCGTACGCCGCCTCGTACCCCAGCGCCCGGTCCAGCTCGGTGGCGTGGCCGATGGACTCGTGGATGGTGAGCCACAGGTTGGACGGGTCCACGACCAGGTCGTAACGCCCGGCCTCGACACTCGGCGCGCGCATCTTCTCGGCGAGCAGCCCGGGGATGCGCTCCAGCTCGTCGTCCCAGTCCCAGCCGGTGCCGGTCAGGTACTCCCAGCCGCGCCCGGCGGGCGGGGCGAGGGTGCGCATCGAGTCGAACTCGCCGGTGGTGGTGTTCACGGCGACGGCGGTGAGCTGCGGGTGGACGCGCACCCGCTGCTGGGTGGTGGAGGTGCCCGAGGTGTCGGCGTAGAACTTGTTCTCGTGCACGGCGAGCAGCGAGGCGTCCGCGTGGGCCACCCCGTCGGCCGCCAGCAGCCGGGCGCTCCAGTCGGCGAGCAGCGCGGCCTTCTCGGCGTCCGGCACCTCGAAGGGGTTCACGTCGTAGGCGGAGATCCAGGTCCGGTCGGCGTGCACCGGCTCGTCGGCCAGCTCCACGCGCTCACCGGAACCGGCGGCCTTGATCACCTGGGCCGACAGCTTGGCCATCGCCACGGCCTGCGAGGCGACCTTCGCGGCGCCGTCCATGGTCAGGTCCACCCCGGAGGCGAACCCCCAGCTGCCCCCGTGCACCACGCGGACCGCGTACCCGAGGTCGGTGGTGTCGGAGCTGCCCGCGGGCTTGGCGTCCCGCAGCCGCCAGGCGGCACTGCGGACGCGCTCCAGCCGGAAGTCGGCATGGTCGGCGCCCAGCGCGCGGGCCCGGGCGAGCGCCGCGTCGGCGAGCGCCCGCAAGGGCAGCGCGGTGAAGGCCGCGTCGATGGAATGGGGCACGGGAGTCCTCCCGGAGTCGGGACCGGTCGCCCCGATCATGTCGTGACCAGGGCCTGTGTGACTACATCTTTCTGTAGGGACTCGACAGAGCCGGTACCGAGGCCCTGTCGGGGACCGATTCTCCGTACAAGGGGTACGACCTATAGGTTTTTGGTATTCAGACCGCTAGCGAAAGGGTGATCCGTTGAGCCGCTCGGTTCTCGTCACCGGAGGAAACCGGGGCATCGGCCTCGCCATCGCCCGTGCCTTCGCGGAGGCCGGAGACAAGGTCGCGATCACGTACCGCTCGGGCGAGCCGCCGGAGGCGCTCACCTCCCTGGGCGTCCTGGCGGTCCGCTGCGACATCACCGACTCCGGCCAGGTGGAGCAGGCGTACAAGGAGATCGAGGACGCGCACGGCGCGGTCGAGGTGCTGGTGGCCAACGCCGGCATCACCAAGGACACGCTGCTGATGCGGATGTCCGAGGAGGACTTCGCCTCGGTCGTCGACACCAACCTCACCGGCACCTTCCGGGTGGTCAAGCGCGCGAACCGCGGCATGCTCCGTGCCAAGAAGGGCCGCGTCGTCCTGATCTCCTCGGTCGTCGCACTGCTCGGCTCGGCGGGACAGGCCAACTACGCCGCCTCCAAGGCGGCCCTGGTCGGGTTCGCCCGTTCGCTCGCCCGTGAGCTGGGCTCCCGCAACATCACCTTCAACGTGGTCGCCCCCGGTTTCGTGGACACCGACATGACGAAGGTGCTCACCGACGAGCAGCGCGCGGGCATCGTGGGCCAGGTGCCGCTCGGCCGTTACGCGCAGCCCGAGGAGATCGCGGCAGCCGTGCGTTTCCTGGCGTCCGACGACGCCGCGTACATCACCGGAGCCGTCATTCCCGTTGACGGCGGATTGGGCATGGGTCACTGATCACCATGAGTGGAATTCTCGACGGCAAGCGCGTCCTCATCACGGGGGTGCTGATGGAGTCGTCCATCGCCTTCCACACCGCCCGGCTGGCGCAGGAGCAGGGCGCCGAGGTCATCCTCACGGCGTTCCCGCGGCCGACGCTGACGGAGCGCATCGCCCGCAAGCTGCCCAAGCCCGCCAAGGTGATCGAGCTCGACGTCACCAACGACGAGCACCTCGCCCGGCTGGAGGGACTGGTCCGGGCGGAGCTCGGCGGCCTCGACGGAGTCGTCCACTCCATCGGTTTCGCCCCGCAGGACGCCCTCGGCGGCAACTTCCTGAACACCCCGTTCGAGTCGGTCGCCACCGCGATGCACGTCTCGGCGTTCTCGCTGAAGTCGCTGACCATGGCCTGCAAGCCGCTCTTCCCGGAGGAGGGCGCGGCGGTCGTCGGCCTCACCTTCGACGCGCAGTACGCCTGGCCGCAGTACGACTGGATGGGCCCGGCCAAGGCCGCGCTGGAGGCCACCAGCCGCTACCTCGCCCGCGACCTGGGCAAGGAGAAGATCCGCTGCAACCTGGTCTCGGCCGGCCCGATCGGCTCCATGGCCGCGAAGTCCATCCCGGGCTTCTCCGAGCTGGCGGACGTCTGGAACCACCGCGCTCCGATGGAGTGGGACATGAGCGACCCGGAGCCGACGGGCCGGGGCGTCGTGGCCCTGCTGTCGGACTGGTTCCCGAAGACCACCGGCGAGATCGTCCACGTGGACGGCGGCCTGCACGCGATGGGTGCCTGACCGGGCCCGTCCTTCCTCTTCCCTCCGTACGGCGGGGGGGGGGGGGGGGGGGGGGGGGGGGGGGCGGGGGGGGGGCGGCGCGGGGGGGGGGCGGGGCGGGGCGGGGGGGGGCGGGGCCGGCGGGGGCGCCGCCGCCCCGGCGGGGCGCCCCCCCCCCCGCGCGCCGCCGCCCCCCCCCCCCCCCCCCCCCCCCCCCCCCCCGCCGCCGCGCCCCCCCGCCCCCCCCCCCCCCCCCCCCCCCCCCGCCGTTCTCCGGTGGGCCGGTCCTCGTACGGGGCCGGTGCCGGGCCGGGGTCAGGGCCGGGGGTCTGCCGTCCGGCCGGAGTCTCCCGAGTCGAAAACCTGAACATATGCCTGCAAACTGGCCGGGCCGGGATCTTCCCGGTTCCTGCGGGGAGGAGGTACGGGAGTGCGCGCGAGGCGGAGCCGGGCGGTATCGCTACTGGTCGCCGCAGTGGCCCTGACCGCGATCCTGGCCCCGGGAGGCCTCGCGGGACACCTGGCCGGGGAGCACCTGGCCGGGGAACGCCCGACCGGGGGCCCCGGAGCCGCGGCCCCGGCTCCTGCTGCGGGCCGGGCCGACACGGGCGGAGCAGGCCCGGGCCGGGCCGACGGCGGCCTGGCCGAACCGCCCGCCGAACTTCCCGCCGAGCCGCCCGTACAGCCCCGCCCGCCCACCGGAGCGCAACTCTTCGGCGCCGACTGCGACACCGAGATCGACGGCTCGCAGGTGACCGCGCACTGCCACAACGGCTACCCGCGGACCGACCTGCTGCGGCTGCACGTGGAGTGCGACCGCTGGTGGGACGTGGACGTGGACGGCGCCGCCGTGGCGCTCGACCCGGCCGGGCGGACCGAACTCGTCGGCCGCTGCTGGAAAGAGGTCCGCTCGGCCTGGGTCAGTCACCGGCGCCCGTGAGCGACCGCCGGGCCTCGCCCCGGGCCGGACAGGCGAACGGATGACCCGCCGCCTCCGACGCGGCCGCGTCCCCGTCACCGCGCCGGACCGCCTCGACCAGCCGGGCGTGGTCGGGGAGGGAGGCGGGGTCGAGCTCGGTGCCCACGTCGGTCCGCAGCCAGTCGGCCATCAGATCGCCGAGGTCCGCGTACAGCCCGATCAGCACGTCGTTGTGGGAGGCCGCCACCACCGCCATGTGCAGGGCCACGTCCGCCGCCACGAACAGCTCCGCGTCCCCGCTCGCCCACGCCTGCTCGCGCCGTGCCAGCAACACGTCCAGCTGGACGAGGTCCCGCGCGCCGCGCCGCTCCGCCGCCAGCCGGGCCGCCGAGGACTCCAGGGTCGAACGCAGCTCCGCGACGTGCCGGGGATCGGCCCCGGCGAAGCGGCGGTGCATCACCCCGGCGAGTTCGCTGGTGGCGAGGACGTACGTCCCCGAACCCTGGCGGATGTCGAGGAGGCCGTTGTGCGCGAGGGCCCGGACGGCCTCCCGCACGGTGTTGCGGGCGACGCCGAGCAGCTCCACCAGCTCCGGTTCGGTGGGGATGCGGGAGCCGACCGGCCATTCACCGGAGGTGATCTGGTTCCGCAGCTGGGCGATCACCTGGTCGACGAGCGCGGAGCGCCGTGGCGAGGTCAGCGGCATGGGTTCCTCTTCGGGGACGACGGGACGGAAGGAAGGGGCGGGGTCCGGCGCCGTGACCGGACGCGGGGCCGGAGAGGGCGACTGGACAACCAATCATCCCATGATTCTATGATGGTTCAATGTCCGACGAAGAAATCCAGACCATGAACCGCCCGAAGGTCGTGCGCGGCGCCACCGCCGCTCCCCTTCCTCCCTCCGCCCACGTCGCCCCCACGTGGCTCGGCCCGGTGCTCATCGTCGGAATCGTGCTGGCCGCCCTCAACCTGCGGCCCGCCATCACCAGCCTCGGCGCCGTCTTCGAGGAGACCCGTACCGGCCTCGGCATGAGCGGCACCGTCGCCGGACTGATCACCTCCGTCCCCGCCCTCTGCTTCGCCGTCTTCGGCGTCACCGCGCCCCGGCTCTCCCGCCGCTTCGGCCCGGCCGCCGTCGTCTGCGCCGGGATGGCCGCCATCGCGGCCGGCCTGCTGATCCGCCCGTTCGCGACCGGCGCCGCCGCCTTCCTCGCCGCCAGCGCCCTCTGCCTGGCCGGCATAGCCCTGACCAACGTCCTCCTCCCGGTGATCGTCAAGCGCTGGTTCCCGGACCGGGTCGGGACCATGACCGGCCTCTACTCGATGGCCCTGGCCGCCGGCACCTCGCTCGCCGCCGCCGTGACCGTCCCCCTCACCTCCGCCCTCGGCGGCACCTGGCGCACCGGCCTGCTGATCTGGGCCGTGCTCGCGGCAGCCGCCGTACTGCCCTGGCTGCCCATCGCCCGCGCCTCCCGCCGCACCGAACGGGCCGCCGCGGAATCCGCCGCGCAATCCACCGCGGGCTCCGGCCCGGGGACGGCCGTCCGGGCGGACACCGGCCCGAAGGTCTTCCGCAGCCGCACCGCCTGGGCCCTGGCCTGCTACTTCGGCCTCCAGGCCACCGGCGCCTACGTCGCCATGGGGTGGCTCCCGCAGATCTTCCGCGACGCCGGGGTCTCCGCCTCCACCGCCGGAGTCCTGCTCGCCGTCACGATGGTCATGGGCGTCCCCCTCGCCTTCGTCATCCCGGGCCTGGCCGGCCGGATGAGGAACCAGGGCCCGATCGCCGTCACCCTCGGCCTCTTCGGCCTCGTCGGATACGCCGGGCTCTACCTGGCCCCCGTCGCCGGAGCCTGGGTCTGGGCGCTCCTGCTCGGCATCTCCAACTGCGCCTTCCCGCTGGTCATCACCCTGATCGGGCTGCGCGCCAAGTCCCCGGCCGGAGTCGTCAAGCTCTCCGCCTTCGCCCAGAGCACCGGCTACCTCATCTCCCTCCCCGGCCCGCTCCTCATCGGCGCCCTCTACCAGCACAGCGGCGGCTGGGACATCCCCCTCGCGGTGATGGCCGCACTGCTCGTCCCGCAGATCGCCCTGGGCGTCCTGGCCGGCCGGGACCGCACGATCGAGGACGAATGCGGCATGCGAGACTGAACGGCATGTCGCCCGTACTTGAACCCAACCCGCAGGACGGCCGCAAGAAGCTCGGCCTCGTCTTCGGCGCAATGATCCTCGTGACCGTGGTCATCGCCGTCATCGCCACCATCATCTCCCCGTGACGACAGGCCCCTCCAAGGGCCGGTAGGGCTACCCCCACCGACCCTTAGGGGGTCAGGCTCAGGGGGAAGTGGGGTGCGCCCCGGATGGGAGCGGCTGCCTCGAATCCATAGATTCGACGGAGCGAACCCCGCCCCACCCGCACCCACGGAGGCGGCCATGTCGGCCCCCACGCACACCCGGTCCCTCCCCTTCGCCCGACGGACCGTCCTCCCCGCCCGACGGGCCCTCGCCTCCGCGCCGCCCGCAGCCGCCCTCCCCCGGCCCCGCCCGTCCGCCTCCCGGACCGCGACCGGCGCCGACACCCGGCTGCCCTGGTGGGCGCTGGCCCTGCCCGCGCTCGCCTTCGGGCTCCTCCTGCTCCTCCTCGCCGGTTCCGGCGAGGCCCGCGCCGCCACCGGGGACGGCCCCACGCTGCTCCAGGTCACCACCCAGGTCCTGCGCGTCGTCGGCTGACGTCCCCGGCGCGCCCCGCACGCCCCCGCGCCCCGCACGCCCCCGCTCCACGTGGCGAGCCCCCAACACCCTGCGCCCCATGGCTCATTTCATGCGAAGCTGGGAGCCATGAGCGCCGACACATCCCGCAGGATCGTCCTCCTCCGGCACGCCAAGGCCGACTGGCCCGAGGTGTCCGACCACGACCGTCCGCTGGCGGAGCGGGGCCGCAAGGACGCACCGGCCGCCGGTCTGAAGCTCGCCGAGACCGGCATCGTCTTCGACCTGGCCCTCTGCTCCACCGCCACCCGCACCCGCGAGACCTGGAAGCTCGCCGTCCAGGAACTGCCGTACCGGCCGCGGACCGTGTACGAGGAGCGGCTGTACGAGGCTTCGCCGGGCGAGCTCGTCGCCCTGCTGAACGAGACGTCCGACGAGGTCGCCGACCTCCTGGTCATCGGCCACAACCCCGGCACGCACGCCCTCGCCGACCTCCTCTCCGGCCGTGCGGAGGGCGACGGCCTCGCCCGGATGAACCGTTCCGGCTTCCCGACCGCGGCGCTCGCCGTCGTCTCCTTCACCGGCTCCTGGAAGTCCCTGGAACCCGGGGTGGGCACCCTGCTCGACTTCTGGACCCCGAAGGACCACTGACCGCGACAGGGGGCGCACCCCCACGGACGGACGTACCGCACACGGACGGACGCACCCCCGGGGTGACGCACGCACGACGGGCCCCGGCAGCCGCGAAGGCCGCCGGGGCCCGTCGGCCCCGTTCCCGTCCTGCGTCCCGCGTTCCTGCGGCACCGTACGGTTCAGGCCAGGCCGGCGGCCTCGACCTCTTCCCGGGTGATCCCGAGCAGGTACAGCACCGCGTCCAGGAACGGCACGTTCACCGCGGTGTGCGCGGCCTCGCGCACGACCGGCTTCGCGTTGAAGGCCACGCCCAGCCCGGCCGCGTTCAGCATGTCCAGGTCGTTCGCGCCGTCGCCGATGGCCACCGTCTGGGACAGCGGTACGCCGGCCTCCGCGGCGAAGCGGCGCAGCAGCCGGGCCTTGCCCGCCCGGTCGACGATCTCGCCGGTGACCCGGCCGGTCAGCTTCCCGTCGACGATCTCCAGGGTGTTGGCGGAGGCGAAGTCCAGCCCCAGCCGCTCCTGGAGGTCGTCCGTCACCTGGGTGAACCCGCCGGAGACCACGCCGACCTGGTAGCCGAGCTGCTTGAGGGTGCGGATCAGGGTCCGGGCGCCCGGGGTGAGCCGTACCTCGGAGCGGACCTTGTCCACGACGGAGGCGTCCAGGCCCGCCAGCAGCGCCACCCGGGCGTGCAGCGACTGCTCGAAGTCCAGCTCGCCGCGCATGGCCCGCTCGGTGACCTCGGCCACCTCGGCCTCGCAGCCCGCGTGCGCCGCGAACAGCTCGATGACCTCGTCCTGGATCATGGTCGAGTCCACGTCCATGACGACCAGGCGCTGCGCCCGGCGGTGCAGCCCGGCCGAGACCACGGCCACGTCCACCCCGATGTGCGAGGCGGCGGTGGCCAGGACGGTGCGGAGCCGCTCGGTCGCGGTGCCGGAGACGGCGAACTCCACCGCCGTCACCGGGTACTTGGCGAGCCGGAAGATCCGGTCGATGTTGCCGCCGGTCGCGGTGATCCGGGCGGCGACGGCGGCCGTGGCCTCGGCCGTGAGCGGGTGCCCGAGCACGGTGACATGGGAACGGCCACTGCCGCGCGGCCGGTTGTCGCCGGTGCCGGAGAGGATCTCGGCCTGCAACTTGAGCGACTCGGCCCAGCTGTGGACGGTGGCCCGCAGCCCGCCCTCGGCGCCGTTGCCGGGCTGGGTGACGAGGGCGCACAGGACGATGCGGCCACGGGTGACGAGCTGCTCGATGTCGATGACGTCGACGGAGTAGGCGGCGAGGGTGTCGAACAGCCCGGCGGTGATCCCGGGACGGTCCTTGCCGAAGATCTTGACGAGGAGGGTGGGGACGTCGGAGGTCTGCGAAGCGCTCATGGTGGACTCACCGTATCTCCCCGTTCCCCACGGGTGGACCCCCGTCCCACCCTGCGGTCGCCCGCCGCCGTCCCGGCCCGCCGGGAAGGTCCGCGCCACCGGCCCGCCGCCGCACCGGCCCGGGGCGGACCGGGCGGCGAGGCCCGGATTCAGCGGGTGGGCGCGAGCCTGAAATAGTTCCCCCCGGATGTTCGCCATTCCTGGAACTCCCTGCTCGCGGGGGGATTCCCGGGGGACCGTAAGTGGGGCTGCAGTGCCGGAAGTCGTACTGGAAGTGAACGGAAGGACCTGGACGCTCGATCCGTCCAGGTCGTACGTGCTGGGGCGTGATCCCCAGGGGGACGTGGTGCTGGAGGACGCCCGGGTCTCGTGGCGGCACGCCACGCTCGCCTGGACCGGGCAGGGCTGGGAGATCGAGGACCACGGCAGCACCAACGGCACCTACGCGCAGGGCGCCCGGGTCCAGCGGGCCGCCTTCGCGCCCGGCACACCGGTCCGGCTGGGCAACGCCACGGACGGCCCGCGACTCGACGCCGTCGCCCCGCCGTACGAGCCCGCCGCGCACCAGCCGTACGCACACCAGCCCCAGCAGGGCTGGCAGCAGCCCGCGCAGGCACCGCAGCAGTACCCGTACCAGCAGGAGCACCACGAGCCCCAGTCGTACACCGAGCCCCACCAGTACACCCAGCCCCAGTCGCAGCAGCAGTACCAGGTCCCGCACCAGGCTCAGCAGCAGGTACCGCAGCAGGTCCAGGCCCAGCAGCAGGCCCATGCCCATGCCCAGGCGCAGACCCAGCTCCGGGCGCAGGTCCCGTACCAGCCGTCGCAGCCACAGCCGCAGCCGCACGCGTACCCGCAGGTCGCCGCGCCCGGCCCGGCGCCCGGCGAGGCCGGTGCCGACCGCACCCCGACCACGTTCCACCTGCTCGCGCTGGGCCACGTCATGCGGATCGGCCGTGCGCTGGAGAACGAGCTGGTCGTCTCCGACCTCCAGGTCTCCCGCCACCACGCCGAGTTCCGCTCGATGCCCGGCGGCCGGTTCGAGATCCACGACCTCGGCAGCCACAACGGCACCTACGTCAACGGCCAGCCGCTGTCCAAGTCCACCGCCGCGCTGCTCGGCCCGGACGACGTCGTCGGCGTCGGCCGCTCCACCTTCCGGATCGTCGGCGACCGGCTGGAGGAGTTCGTCGACACCGGCGCGGTCTCCTTCTCGGCCCGCCACCTCACGGTCACCGTCGACGGCGGCAAGCAGATCCTGCGGGACGTCACCTTCGGCGTCCCGGAGAAGTCCCTGATCGGGGTCATCGGCCCGTCCGGCTCGGGCAAGTCGACCCTGCTCAAGGCGCTGACCGGCTACCGTCCCGCCGACGAGGGCGAGGTCCTCTACGACAACCGCGACCTGTACAAGCAGTTCGCGGAGCTGCGCCGGCGCATCGGCCTGGTCCCGCAGGACGACATCCTGCACAAGGAGCTGTCCGTCCGCACGGCCCTGACGTACGCGGCCAAGCTCCGCTTCCCCGGCGACACCGCCGGGTCCGAGCGCGCCGCCCGCATCGACGAGGTGCTGCGCGAGCTCAAGCTCGACCTCCACGAGAACAAGAAGATCGCCTCGCTCTCGGGCGGCCAGCGCAAGCGCGTCTCGGTCGCCCTGGAGCTGCTCACCAAGCCGTCGCTGATCTTCCTGGACGAGCCGACCTCCGGCCTCGACCCGGGCATGGACCGCGATGTCATGCAGCTGCTGCGCGCCCTCGCCGACGACGGCCGCACGGTCCTGGTCGTCACCCACTCCGTCGCCGAGCTGGCCCTCTGCGACAAGCTGCTCGTCATGGCCCCGGGCGGCTCGGTCGCGTACTTCGGCCCGCCGGACGAGGCGCTGAACTTCTTCGGCTACACCACCTGGGCCGATGTCTTCTCCGCCTTCGAGAACTACCGGGAGTACGACTGGGCCGGCCGCTGGAAGGGCTCGCAGCACTACCAGCTCCACGCCGCCGACCTCGACGCGGTGGCCCCCCAGCCGGTCTCCGCCCCCGCCGCGCAGGTGCGCCCGCCCGAGCCGCAGGGCTGGGGCGCACAGCTCGGGACGCTGATCCGCCGCTATGTGTCGGTGATCGCCTCCGACAAGGGTTTCATCGGCCTGATGGTGATCCTCCCGGCGGTCCTGGGCGTGGTCTCCACCCTCGTCCCCGCGCCCTTCGGCCTCGCGGCCCCGACCCCGCCGAACCCGTTCAACGGCACCGCCGGCACGATCATGCTGATCCTCACCGTCGGCATGTGTCTCTCGGGCGCGGCGAACTCCGTCCGCGAGCTGATCAAGGAACGCGTGATCTACGAGCGTGAGCGCGCCACCGGGCTCTCCCGGTCGGCCTACCTCATGTCGAAGGTGATCGTCCTCGGCGCCGTCACGGCCGTCCAGGGCCTGATCATCTGCGGGATCGGCTTCTTCCCGCGCGAGCTGCCCGAGCAGGGCCTGCTGCTGCCGCCGGCCGTCGAGCTCTGCCTGTCGGTGATCGCGCTCGGCTTCACCTCGATGATGTTCGGCCTGGTGATCTCCTCGCTGGTGCGGACCTCCGAGAAGACCATGCCGCTGCTGGTCATGTTCGCGATCGTCCAGATCGTCTTCACCGGCGTCCTCTTCCAGGTGTACGACTCGCCGGGCCTGGAGCAGTTCGCCTGGCTGATGCCGGCCCGCTGGGCCGTCGCCGCCACCGGCACCACGCTGGACCTCGCCGCGCTGATGCCGCCGTGGGACCGCGACGCCCCCTCGAACACCGACCCGCTCTGGGAGGCCACCGCCGGCCAGTGGGGACTGAACGTCACCGTCCTGCTGCTGCTCGGCGTCGCCTGCGGCTTCGTGGTCTCCCGCCTGCTGCGCCGCCACGAGCCCGAGGTCATGCGCAAGTAGGACGGCGTACGGCGTACGGCGTACGGACGGCGCAGGTCCCCGCGTACGGGCCCGCCCGTGCGCGGGGGACGCGCGAAACGCCTCAGGGCGGCCACCCGGGACTCCGGGGGCCGCCCTGAGGCGCATGGGGGGTGTGGGGCGTCAGTGTGGCCTAGTAGGCGCTGTTGACGTTGTCGATCGAGCCGTAACGGTCGGCGGCGTAGTTGGCCGCGGCGACGATGTTGGCGACCGGGTGGTACTGGTCCTTGGGCGTGCCGGGCACGTGGTAGGCCAGGAAGGTCGGGCGGATGACCTGGAGCAGACCGATCGAGGGCACGCCGTTCTTGGCGTTGATGTCCCAGTTGTTGATCGCCCGCGGGTTGCCGCTGGACTCGCGCATGATGTTCTTGTACAGCCCGTGGTAGCTGCCCGGGATGCTCTTCTGCTTCATGATCGACAGCGACTCCTTGATCCATCCGTCAAGGTTGTTCGCGTAGACCGGCTTGCGGGCGGCCGCGCGGCTGGCGGCCTCCTTCACCTCGCGGCTCTTCAGCGCGGCGGCCTCGGCCGTGGCCTTCGCCTGCTTGTCCGCGACGACGTGCTGGGCGGTGAGGTGCTGCTGAACCGTCTTGGACTGCGCGCCGTCGACGGCCTGGGTCCAGGCCACGGGGGCCATGGCGACCGTCTCGGCCTCACCGGCGCCGGCCGGGACGAGGGAGAAGGCGAGCGCGGCGGCACCGAGGGTGGCGACACCTGCGACGGACAGCTTGTGTGCCTTCGTCAGACGACTGTGACCGGGGGTACGGGAAGCAGACATGGCGGGGGCAACCTCTTCGACGGGGACACCCCGGACGGCGTCTGGGGGAGCGGGAGCCGCAGGGGAGCGCCACGGTGATCGGTGATCTGCGGTGCTGTGCGACGAGAGCAATTCTTAGCGGTGGCAAAAACCCCTGGCAAAGGTGTGACGTACGATCCCGCTTAGTGGATCAAGCCCCCCCGCCGTCCCCGGTTCTGAGGCATCCGCTTTACTCGCGCCCGTCCTGACGGCGCCTTTATCCGTCCACTAAGGAACTTCGTAAGTGATCTGGGTCCTATGCCCGGGCTCACATCGGGCACGTAACGTTGTGGCCATACGTTGCACTCGTGATGCACAGCGTGACGCTCTCCGCCCTGAGGAGGAGAACCCGCCCCCGGACCCCCTCCCTCCGCCCTACGCCGTACGGCCCCGGAGGTAGGACCCGGGTCCGATCCCCGGCACGGGAGCCGCCAGTACGGTGAGGCCATGCACAACGGACCCCGCAGTGGGCTGGCCGCCGTGAGCACCGCGCTGCTGGCCATGAGCCGCCGGCTGGAGGTCCACGACGTCCTGCGCACGATCGTCGCCTCCGCCCGCGAGCTCCTGGACGCCGAGTACGCCGCCCTGGGCGTCCCGGACGACCACGGCGGCTTCGCCCAGTTCGTCGTGGACGGCATCAGCGAGGAACAGTGGCGCCGCATCGGCCCGCTCCCGCGCCAGCACGGCATCCTCGCCGCGATGCTCCACCGGGACGGCCCCGAGCGCCTGGCCGACGTGCGCGAGGACCCGCGCTTCGGGGGCTGGCCCCCCGCCCACCCCGAGATGTCCGACTTCCTCGGCATGCCCGTCAGGGACGGCGAGGAGACCCTCGGCGCCCTCTTCCTGGCCAACAAGCGCGGCCCGCGCCCCACAGCCGGCGGCGGCTTCACCGAGGAGGACGAGGAACTGCTCGGCCTCCTCGCCCAGCACGCGGCGATCGCCCTCACCAACGCCCGGCTCTACGAGCGCAGCCGCGAGCTGACCATCGCCGAGGAACGCTCCCGCCTCGCCCACGAGCTGCACGACGCCGTCAGCCAGAAGCTCTTCTCGCTGCGCCTCACCGCCCAGGCCGCCGCCGCCCTCGTCGACCGCGACCCGGCCCGCGCCAAGGAAGAGCTCCAGCAGGTCGCCGCCCTGGCCGCCGAGGCCGCCGACGAACTGCGCGCCGCCGTCACCGAGCTCCGCCCGGCCGCTCTGGAGGAGGACGGCCTCGTCGCCACCCTGCGCACCCAGGTCCACGTCCTCGACCGCGCCCACACCGCGCACGTCACCTTCACCTGCGACGGCGTACGGGCCCTCCCCGCGGCACAGGAGGAGGCGCTGCTCCGGGTCGCCCAGGAGGCCCTCCACAACGCCCTGCGCCACTCGGGCGCCGACCGCGTCACGGTCACCCTGGCCAGGACGGCCGACGGCGGGACCGTCCTCAAGGTCGCCGACTCGGGCAGCGGCTTCGACCCCGGTACGGTCCGCAACGCGGGCCGCCACCTGGGCCTGGTCTCCATGCGGGCCCGCGCGGGCGGCGCGGGCGGCCGGCTCACCGTGCACTCGGAGCCCGGCAGGGGCACCACGATCGAGATGGAGATCCCCGGTGGCTGACACCGCTGTCCCCCCTGTTGTCCCCGTTGCCCCCTCCGCCCGCTCCAGCCCCTCCATCAGGGTCCTGCTGGTCGACGACCACCAGGTGGTCCGGCGGGGCCTGCGCACCTTCCTGGAGATCCAGGACGACATCGAGGTGGTCGGCGAGGCCGCCGACGGAGCCGAGGGCATCGCCCGCGCCGAGGAGCTGCGGCCCGACGTGATCCTGATGGACATCAAGATGCCGGGCACCGACGGCATCGAGGCGCTGCGCAGACTGCGCGCGCTGGAGAACCCGGCCCGGGTGCTGATCGTCACCAGCTTCACCGAGCAGCGCACCGTGGTCCCCGCCCTGCGGGCCGGCGCGGCCGGGTACGTCTACAAGGACATCGACCCCGAGGCCCTGGCCGGAGCCATCCGCTCCGTCCACGCGGGCCACGTCCTCCTCCAGCCGGAGGTGGCGCTCGCCCTCCTCTCCGAGGACGACCGGGGCCCGTCGCCCGGCCGGGGCGGCTCGCTCACCGACCGGGAACGGGAAGTCCTCTGCCACATCGCGGACGGCCGTTCGAACCGGGAGATCGCCCGCGCGCTCGTCCTGTCCGAGAAGACGGTCAAGACCCACGTCTCGAACATCCTGATGAAGCTCGACCTCGCGGACCGGACCCAGGCGGCGTTGTGGGCGGTCAGGCACGGAATCGCGGACTGACGGGGCCGCGCGAGCCACCGCGAAGACCCCCCCTCACAAAACCCCCAGAGCCCCCCCGAGATCCCACGGAACACGGTCATGGGATGGTCGGAGATTCATACGGTCGGGTGTATGTACCCCACATGGCGTAACCCCGGGCGGGCCCGGACGTTCTCCAGGACATGCCGCGACGGCTGGTCGCGACAGACGTACTGGAGGAAGAGAACGTGAAGAACATCAAGAGGGCCGCCGCCGCCACCATGATCGCGGGTGGCCTCCTCGCCGCCGGCGCCGGTGTCTCCTCGGCGTACGGCGGTGCGACGGCGGCGGGCGAGGCCCTGAACTCGCCCGGCGTGGCCTCCGGGAACCTGCTCCAGGTCCCCGTCCACGTCCCCGTGAACGCCGTGGGCAACACCGTCAACGTCATCGGCCTGCTCAACGGCGCCTGGGGCAACACGGGCGTCAACCACTGACCCCCACCCCGCACCGCGGCCCCGCTCCTCCCCCGTCTCCCGGGCGGGGCGGGGCCGTCCCCGTTCCCGCCCCGGGCACGGCCACCCGCCCCGGCCCCGCCGGACCCGCTACCGCTCCCGTTCCTCCACCGCCGCGTTGTACGCCGCCACCAGCGCCCGCCGCGCCACCCGCTCCACCGGCCGCAGCGCCTCGGCCCGCGCCGCCATCTCCGACGCGGCCACCGCCCCGCCGTGCCCGTTCCCGTACGCCAGCGACACCATCAGGTCCACCCGCTGCGCCAGCGCCAGCACCCGCGCCGCCCGCGGCGGATACCCCGGGGCCAGCGCCTCCCGCCCGGCGTCCGCCCGCGCCCGGTACGCCGACAGCGCCGCCGCGGCCACCGGCCCCGACCCCGCCACGTCCAGCCGGGTCAGCACCACCGTCGCCTCGCGCAGCGCCTCCGCCAGCTCCCGCTCCGCCTCACCGAGCGACGGCACGTCCGCCGGCGGCGCCTCCCGCACCGGCAGGCAGTGCCAGACCACCTCCACGTGCACGTCCCCGGCCGGCCCGGCCTCACGGACCTCCGGCACCAGCCCCAGCGCCGCCCCCACCGCGACGACCGCCTCCCCGGCCTCCAGCGCCCGCGCGTTGAACTCCGGCGGACCGCTCAGCCCCAGCGGATGCCCCGGCGCCGGCAGGGCCACCCGCAGCCCGGTCACCCCCAGCGCCCGCATCCGCCCCAGCGCCAGCGTGAGACCCACCGGACCCGGTTCCCCCGGCAGCCCCGCCACCCGGTGCACGGCGTCCTCGCCCACGATCGACAGCGCGGCCTCGTCGGGCGAGACCAGACCGGCCAGCAGAGCGTTCCCCCAGGCGGCCAGCCGCCCTGAACGCGGTTCGAAAAGCATCCCCCAACTCTACGGACCCGGCCCCGGACCCGGACCCCTCTCCCAGTGGCGTAGGTTTTGCCTGGGGCTGCGCCTGCCGGCGCACAGAGAACCGTGACTGCAAGGGGTGACAACACGCTCATGAGCGATGTTCTGGAGCTGGTGGACGTATCCGTGGTCCGCGAGGGCCGGGCGCTGGTGGACC
Organism: Streptomyces sp. NPDC051567; assembly: GCF_044454165.1. Lineage (NCBI taxonomy): Bacteria > Bacillati > Actinomycetota > Actinomycetes > Kitasatosporales > Streptomycetaceae > Streptomyces > Streptomyces sp. NPDC051567. The sequence goes on from NZ_JBITDK010000033.1 coordinate 59,239, forward strand.
AGGTCTCCTGGTCGGTCAAGGAGGGGGAGCGCTGGGTGATCCTCGGCCCCAACGGCGCCGGCAAGACCACGCTGCTGAACCTCGCCTCCAGCTACCTCTTCCCCACCAAGGGCACGGCCACCATCCTCGGCAGCACCCTCGGCAAGGTGGACGTCTTCGAGCTGCGCCCCCGCATCGGCATCGCCGGTATCGCGATGGCCGACAAGCTCCCGAAGGGGCAGACCGTCCTGCAGACCGTCCTCACCGCCGCCTACGGCATGACGGCGACCTGGCGGGAGGAGTACGAGGAGATCGACGAGCAGCGTGCCCGCGCCTTCCTCGACCGCCTCGGCATGACGGACTACCTCGACCGGAAGTTCGGCACCCTCTCCGAGGGCGAGCGCAAGCGCACCCTGATCGCCCGCGCCCTGATGACCGACCCCGAGCTGCTCCTCCTCGACGAGCCCGCCGCCGGACTGGACCTCGGCGGCCGGGAGGACCTCGTACGCCGCCTCGGACGCCTGGCCCGCGACCCGTTCGCGCCCTCCATGGTCATGGTCACCCACCACGTCGAGGAGATCGCCCCCGGCTTCACCCACGTCCTGATGATCCGGCAGGGCAAGGTCGTCACCGCGGGCCCGATCGAGCTCGAACTGACCTCCCGCAACCTCTCGCTCTGCTTCGGCCTCCCCCTGGTCGTCGAGCGCAACGCGCACGACCGCTGGAGCGCCCAGGGCCTCCCGCTGCGGTAGCGCGGGAGGGGGCCGCCGCGAACCGGCCCGCCCCCCCTCGCACCCTGTCCCGACCGTGCCCGCCGACCTACCATGACCATGTGGACATCGACGCATGGGTGTGGTGGCTCGTCGGCGCGGTCGGACTGGGCATCCCCCTGGTCCTGACGGCACTGCCGGAGTTCGGCATGTTCGCCGTCGGGGCGGTCGCCGCCGCCGTGACGGCAGCCCTCGGCGGGGGAGTGGTGGCCCAGGTCCTGGTCTTCGTGATCGTGTCGGTCGCGCTGGTCGCCGTCGTCCGGCCGATCGCCAACCGCCACCGCGACCAGCGGCCCCGGCACCGCACCGGCATCGACGCCCTCAAGGGCAGAACCGCCGTCGTGCTCGAACGCGTCGACGGCGACGGCGGCCGGATCAAGCTCGCCGGCGAGATCTGGTCCGCCCGCGCCCTCGACGCGCACACCAGCTTCGAACCCGGACAGTCCGTCGACGTCGTGGAGATCGACGGGGCGACCGCCGTGGTCATGTGACAAACCAGCCGACCCGCGGCCCGCGGGTCTGCGAGACTCCGCTCAACGGGGCAGCACAGACAGCCGGAAGGGCACGGGGAACCGCATGCAACCGATCATCATCGTCCTGATCATTCTGGTGATTCTGGTCTTCATCGCACTGGTCAAGACCATCCAGGTGATCCCGCAGGCCAGCGCGGCCATCGTCGAACGCTTCGGCCGCTACACCCGCACCCTCAACGCGGGCCTCAACATCGTCGTCCCGTTCATCGACTCGATCCGCAACCGGATCGACCTCCGCGAACAGGTCGTCCCCTTCCCGCCGCAGCCGGTCATCACCCAGGACAACCTGGTCGTCAACATCGACACCGTCATCTATTACCAGGTGACCGACGCCCGCGCCGCGACGTACGAGGTGGCCAGCTACATCCAGGCCATCGAGCAGCTCACCGTCACCACCCTGCGCAACATCATCGGCGGCATGGACCTGGAACGGACCCTCACCTCCCGCGAGGAGATCAACGCCGCCCTGCGCGGAGTCCTCGACGAGGCCACCGGCAAGTGGGGCATCCGCGTCAACCGCGTCGAGCTCAAGGCCATCGAGCCGCCGACCTCCATCCAGGACTCGATGGAGAAGCAGATGCGCGCCGACCGCGACAAGCGCGCCGCGATCCTCCAGGCCGAGGGCGTCCGCCAGTCCGAGATCCTGCGCGCCGAGGGCGAGAAGCAGTCCTCCATCCTGCGCGCCGAGGGCGACGCCAAGGCCGCCGCCCTGCGCGCCGAGGGCGAGGCCCAGGCCATCCGTACGGTCTTCGAGTCCATCCACGCCGGCGACGCCGACCAGAAGCTCCTCGCCTACCAGTACCTCCAGATGCTCCCGAAGCTCGCGGAGGGCGACGCCAACAAGCTCTGGATCGTGCCCAGCGAGATCGGCGACGCCCTCAAGGGCCTCTCCGGAGCCATGGGCAACTTCGGCCCCATGGGCGCCGCCTCGGGATTCAACCCGCAGGGCTCCGGCAAGGACACCGGCAACGACGCCCCGGGCGGCGACAAACTGGACAAGAGCGGACCGGACCGCCGCGAACAGCCCTCCATCGACTGACCCCCGTCGAACGACCCCACCGGCCGACCTCTGCCGACCGCCCCCGGACCCCCTGCGCCCGACCGCCCGTCCCCTCCTGCATGATCAGTGAGGCCCCTCGACCTTCATGGCGGGGAGGCGACTCACTCACGCAAAGGGGACGGCCCGGTCCATGGCTGCACTCTCGATGTCCGTCTGGGAATCACTCGCGGTCCTCGCCGCCGGTATCGGCGCGGGCACCATCAACACCATCGTCGGCTCCGGGACCCTGATCACCTTCCCGGTCCTGCTGGCCACCGGCCTGCCACCGGTCACCGCCAACGTCTCCAACACCCTCGGCCTCGTACCCGGTTCCCTCAGCGGAGCCATCGGCTACCGCAAGGAACTCCGGGGCCAGCGCGCCCGCGTCCTGAGGCTCGGCGCCGTCTCCCTCGTCGGAGGACTCGCGGGCGCCGTCCTGCTGGTCACCCTGCCGTCCGACTCCTTCGACACGATCGTGCCCGTCCTCATCGCCCTCGCCCTCGTGCTCGTCGTCCTCCAGCCCCGGCTCGCCAAGGCCCTGCGCCGCCGCCAGGAAGCCGCCGGAGACACCGGCCACCCCGACGGCGGCCCCGCCCTGCTCACCGGAATGCTGCTCTCCAGCGCCTACGGGGGCTACTTCGGCGCCGCCCAGGGCGTGCTCTACCTCGGCCTGATGGGGCTGCTGCTCCACGAGGACCTGCAACGGGTCAACGCGGTCAAGAACGTCGTCGCCGTCCTGGTGAACAGCGTCGCGGCCCTCTTCTTCCTCTTCGTCGCCGAATTCGACTGGACGGCCGTCGTCCTCATCGCCCTCGGCTCCACCCTCGGCGGCCAGATCGGCGCCAAGGTCGGCCGCCGCCTCCCGCCGACCGCCCTGCGCGCGGTGATCGTCGTGGTCGGCGCCCTCGCGATCGTCCAACTACTGCTCCGCTGAACGACGTAGCCGTCCTACGCCGCCCGGCGGAGAGCAGTACCCGCGTCCCGGACCGCGTCCCGGACTTCCTACGAGGCCGAGCGCTCCAGCCACTCCGGCAGCGCCTCCCGGCCGGCACCCCCCAGGGCCAGCAGCATGGCGTCCGCCGGGGACGGCACGAACGGCTTCCGGAGGAGCGGCATCCCCGCCTCCTCCGGAGTCCGGGCCGCCTTGCGGTGGTTGTCCTCGGCACAGGAGGCCACCGTGTTCAGCCAGGTGTCCCCGCCCCCCTGAGCCCGCGGCAGTACGTGGTCCACGGTCGTCGCGCGCCTCCCGCAGTACGCGCACCGGTGCTGGTCCCGGACCAGCACCCCCCTCCGCGACCAGGGAGCATGTCTTCGGAAGGGCACCCGGACATACCGGCAGAGCCTGATCACCCGGGGCATCGGAAGATCCACACTGGCCGCTCGCACCCGCAGCTCGGGATGCGACTGCTCGACGACGGCCTTGTCCTGGAGCACCAGGACCACCGCCCGGTTCAACGTCACCGTCGACAGCGGCTCGAAGCTCGCATTCAGCACCAGCGTGTCCCGCATCTCGCCCACCTCCCGTGTGCAGGCCCGCGACCACCCCGGCAGCAGGGCCCGCGACCACTCTGGCCGCGCGCGCCACGCGGGACAACGCAATAAAAATGCCCGGTCCTGGCCGTCTTTAGACCAGGACCGGGCAAACACACGGCGAAGGATCAGGCCGCGGGCGCCTCGTACTCGGCGATCAGCTGAGCCCGCCCGAGGGTGTGGAACCGCAGAGTGAACCCGACGACGGCCGGGGACGCCCCGTCACCGGGACCGAGCCTCTCCTGATCCACCGCGTACACGGTGAACACGTACCGGTGCCGCTCCCCGGCCGGCGGAGCCGCCCCGCCGAAGTCCTTCGTGCCGTAGTCGTTGCGCACGTGCACGGCCCCGGCCGGCAGCCCCTCGAACGCCCCGCTCCCCGCCCCGGCCGGCAGTTCGGTGACCGAGGCCGGCAGGTCGAACAGCACCCAGTGCCAGAACCCGCTGCCCGTCGGCGCGTCCGGGTCGAAGCACGTCACGGCGAAACTCTTCGTCCCCTCCGGGAACCCCTCCCACCGCAGCTGCGGCGAGATGTTCCCGCCCGCCAGCACCTGGGCTTCCCCCAGATCCGCACCCGGCGCGAGATCCGCGCCGGTCACGGTGAAGGCGTCCACCCCGGGATGGAAGTCGTGCGGAAGCGGCGCCCTGCTCTGCTCGGTCACTGCCGTCCCTCCTCGTCGTTCACCTGTCCCGCTGTACGTGCCCGCACCGGCTCCGCCCGGCCCCCGGGAGGTCAGAACCAGTTGCGCTGGGAACCGACGGAGGCGATCCACTGGTTCAGGTACGCCGCCCAGTCGGTCTCCTGGTACGACTGCAGCCCCACCTGGAAGCAGCGGTAGGTGTCACTGCCCTCGCTGAACAGGCCCGGCTTCTTGTCCATCTCCAGGACGACGTCCATCTCCCGTCCGTCGGAGACGAAGGTCAGCTCCACCTGGTTCAGACCCCGGTACTGCGACGGCGGCAGGAACTCGATCTCCTGGTAGAAGGGGAGCGTCTGCCGCGTCCCGCGGATGTGCCCGCGCTCCATGTCCGCACTGCGGAAACGGAAGCCGAGCTGCGCGAACGCGTCGAGGATCGCCTGCTGCGCCGGCACCGGATGCACGTTGATCGCGTCGAGGTCGCCCGCGTCCACCGCCCGCGCGATCTCCAGCTCGGTGCTCACCCCGATGTTCATCCCGTGCAGGTGCTGGCCCCCGACATGGGTGACGGGCGTCTCCCAGGGGATCTCCAGCCCGAACGGCACCACGTGCAGTGCGCCCGCCTCGATCTGGAAGGCATCGCCGAGGCGCTGCGTGGTGAAGACGATGTCCTGCTTGTGCTCCTGCTCGCCGCCCTCCACCTCGACCCGCGCCTGCAGCCCCACGGACAGCCCCTCGATCCGCTGCTCCACGGACCCGCCCTGGATACGGACCTCGCCCTGGACGATCCCGCCCGGCACCACGTTCGGCTCGGTGATGACCGTGTCCACCGAAGCACCACCGGCACCCAGGCTCGCGAACAGCTTCCTGAACCCCATGCTCTGATCTCTCCTCGAACGCGTTTGGCTACTACCCCTTGTCAACGCCGAACCCTAGGGTCCGGTTCCAGGGGTGCGCGTCCACCACCCTCGACTACCCTCGACCGGATGAGCGCGCGCCCCGACCGTACGCCCCTGCCCCGCTCCTTCTACGACCGTCCGGTCCTCACCGTGGCCCCGGACCTCCTGGGCCGCGTCCTGGTCCGCCGTACCCCGGACGGCCCCCTCGAACTGCGCATCACCGAGGTCGAGGCGTACGCGGGCGAGACCGACCCGGGCTCCCACGCCTACCGGGGCCGTACCGCACGCAACGCGTCGATGTTCGGTCCGCCCGGACACGCGTACGTCTACTTCATCTACGGCATGTGGTTCAGCCTCAACCTGGTGTGCGGCCCGCCGGGCCACGCGAGCGGCGTCCTCCTGCGCGCGGGCGAGGTCACGATGGGCGCCGGCCTCGCGGCCGGACGCCGGCCCTCCGCCAGGACCCCCGGGGAGCTGGCCAGCGGCCCGGCCCGCCTGGCCACCGCCCTGGACGTGGACCGCTCCCTCGACGGCACCGACCTCTGCGCGGGCCCCGGTTCCCCCCTGTCCCTCCTCACGGGCACCCCCGTCCCGCCCGCCCTGGTGAGCAGCGGCCCCCGCACCGGAGTGGGCGGCGCGGGCGCCCTCCACCCCTACCGCTACTGGATCACCCACGACCCGACGGTGAGCCCGTACCGCGCCCACGCACCACGCCGCCGCTCAACTTGACTCGCCCCTGACGGAGGCCTAACGTAGCCCGAGCCGCTTGAACGGGGCACTGCTGTCAGCAGACTCCGGAGCGGCCAACCCACTACCTACGACTTACCCCTGGCGGGGAAGATTTCGGCGCGCCCGAATTCTGAACCGGTGGCCCGATTATGAGCCGCAAGGGATGAGCGCTAATGTGGTGGAGCGCCGAAAGGCACAGGCCCTCCGAAGGCCATCGGAATTCGAATCCGCTTGACTGCTTTCTCTTCTGGAAGCGGACACGGAAAAGGATCTGATAGAGTCGGACTCGCCGGAAAGGGAAAGCGCGGAAGTGCTGGATCTGGAAAGCGCCGGGGAAGTCGGACACGAAAGAGTCTGAT
>NZ_JBITDK010000034.1:0-57130 GCF_044454165.1 Streptomyces sp. NPDC051567
GTCCAGTACAAGCCGTGACCCTCCGCCTTGCGATCCACCGCACCGGACGCCGCGGGCCTACCGGCAAACCTTTCCGGTCACAGCACTAGAGGCCCGAGACCTTGGACTGGGGGAGCTGGAGCGGCTGGAAGTTCTGGCCCGTCAGCACGTCGTTCCCGGCGAACAGGTTCGTCGCCGCGCGCAGTGCCGTCTTCTCCGAGTGCAGCCGCGCCATCAGGCGCTTCACCTGGTCGTCCCAGTGGGTGTGCGCCTTCGTCAGGCCCGCCGCCGTCTCCCAACCGTTGAACGCCTTGACGGCGGCCCTGGTCGGCTCGTCGGCGGCGTCGGCGGCCTTCGTGGTGCCGGGCTGGAGGACGTTCTCGATGGTGTCGGCCGCCTTCTTCTTCTTGGCGGGGGTGGTCTCCAGGGTTCCTCCGGGGCCGCCACCGGGCGCCGTGGAGCCGCCCTGCTCGGCGGGGAGCTGGTTCAGCCGGGTCTGCGCGGGCGGACCCTCGGCCACGGCCTGCTTGTGCCGGCCCCACTCTTCCTCGAACGACATGGCTCCCCCTGGAACTCGGTACCGGACCCGCCGGGACCGGGCCATTTTACCGAGCCGCGCCGACGGTGGGCCGGGGAAGGCCGGGGCCTGGGGATGCCGGTGGTGGGCCGGGTGGACCGGGCCGGTGGACCGCGCGGGTGAACGCGCGGGGAAACGGTGGGTACAGCGCCGGATCAGCCGGGCCTTCGTGTTGTCGTCTTGTCACACAGTTCATGGAGAGCCGGACATCTGAACGGGCGGGCGGCGGGCATGCGGCCCGCCCGGGGCCCGCGTTGCCTGCCCGGTGCTCCCCCGGTCCTGGCAGGAAGGCGTATCCGAATGCGAAGACTCCTGGCACGCGCGTGGGCTTGCTCCGCGCTGGCCGTGCTGACGGTGACGGCCGGTGTGAACGCACCGGCCGTCGCGTCCGACGCTCCCCCCTCGTCCGCACCGAAAGCCACGGCGAAGGCGCGGGCTCCGTTCGGCTGTGCCGGTGACATCCTGCTGTCCGCCGGCGCGGACGCGTCACAGCTGTTCGACGGAGTCTCCGGTCCCGGCACGATCGCGTTCAACCCGGTCGGTCCGGCCACCACGCTCTACAACGCGACCGGGGTGAACCCGCTCGACCGGTTCCTGTACGCGATCAAGACGCAGGGGCCGGGCTGGGACCTGCTGCGGATCGACAACGCCGGCGCGGTGACCGACCTGGGCACCGTGGGCCTGCCCACCCCGTCCCCCCAGCCCTTCTACTACTCCGCCGCCTTCGACCCGGCGGGCAACTTCTACGTCGCCAGCGGGTACGACAACCAGCTCCAGAAGATCAACGTCGCCACCAAGACGTTCACCACGACCACCCTCAGCCAGCCCCTCGCCCAGGTGATCGACTTCGCCTACAGCGGCGGCTACCTGTGGGGCGCGGACCCGACGGGCGCCGTCTGGCGGATCGACCCGGTCACCGGCACCGTCACCACGTACCCCGGCATCGTCAGCACCTCGACGCAGGGGTACGGGGGCGCCTTCACCTACGGCAACGGTGACCTCGGGTTCTACGACAACAACGGGTTCATCGTCCGGGTCCAGCTCACCAACCCCGCCTCCCCGACGCTGACCCAGCTCTCCTCGCAGACCGCCCCGGCGATGTCGCGGCTCGTGGACGCCACCTCCTGCTTCGTCCTCCCGGTCGACCTGGGCGTGACCAAGACGGGCCCGGCGACCGTGCTGCCGGGCGGGAACGTCTCGTACACGATCCAGGTGACCAACAACGGGCCCAACGCGTCCTCCGGCTGGACCCTGACCGACGCGATCCCGGCCACGCTGGCCAACGCCGCGACCACCACCCCCGGCTGCACCGTCACCGGCGGCAACCTCTCCTGCACCAACGGCCCCCTCGCCGTCGGCGCCACCGCGAACATCACCCTGACCGGTACCGCGGCTGCCGGGGCCACCAGCATCGTCAACACCGCCGTCGTCCACGGCAACGACCCGGACCCCAACCCCGCCAACGACACCAGCACCTTCACCACCGTCGTCGGTACCCCCGGTCTGACCCTCACCAAGAAGCAGAACGGCCCCGCGACCGTGAAGGCCGGCGCCACCGTCGACTACACGATCACGGTCACGAACAGCGGCACCCTGCCCTACACCGCCGCGAACCCGGCCTCCTTCACCGACGACCTCAGCGCACTCCTCGACGACGGCCGTTACAACGACGACGCCACCGCCACCAGCGGTGAGGTCTCCTACGGGCGGCCCGTCCTGAGCTGGTCAGGGGCGCTCGACCCGGGCCAGAGCGCCACCATCACCTTCTCCCTCACCACCAACGTCCGCACCTTCGGCGACCTCAAGCTCGACAACACGGTCGTCTCCGACACCCCGGGCAACAACTGCCCCCAGGCCGGCACCGACCGCCGCTGCACCACCCACGGCACGGTCAAGGCGAAGGACAAGGACAAGGACTAGGACTGGGCGAGGACACGTACTGAGGAAGGTCCGCAGGACAGGCAGTGAGAACTGAGAGCTGATGACTGACAGCTGAGGGCTGAGCGCTGGGACCGGTCAGCCGGTCACCGCTCACCGCTCACCGCTCACCGCTCACCGAGGCCGGTCACCCGGCCCGGACAGTTCCCGCGCACCGCGCCCCCGGCTCCCGCACCGTGCGGTGACCGGGGGCGCTGCGCTGCCCCCGGTCACCCGGGGCGGTACGCCTGGGCGGCAGCCCTGGCCCTACGCGTCGGCCGGGCGGCGGGGCTCGCGCCGCATCGACCACAGCGGCGGGCCGCCGCCCGGCAGCCGCAACTCCCCGCGCACGGTGAAGCCGAAGTGCTCGTAGAAGGGGATGTTGGACGCCTTGGAGGACTCCAGGCAGACGGGCAGGCCCGCCGCGTCGCCCTTGGCCAGCCCCGAGCGCAGCAGGGCGGCGCCCTGGCCCTGGCCCTGGGCGGCGGGGTCGGCGCCGATCACCGCCAGGTACCAGTGCGGGTCCTGGGGTGTGTGCTCGGCGGCCAGCTCGACGGCTTCCCCGAACAGCCCGGCCCGGTCGCCGAGGAGGTTCCGCAGCTCCTGGACGGTCTCCTCGTCGGGAACGGCCTTGGCCTGTGCCTCCGGCGCCACCCAGAAGGCCGCCGCGTCCCCGGTGAACTCGCACACCCCGTTGTGGACGTACTGCCGGGTGAAGATCGTGGTGAAGTAGCTGCCCAGCGATGCTTCGCGCGAGGAGTCGTCGGGGAAGAACCAGCGCATCATCGGGTCGTCGTCGAAGGCTCGGGCCAGCGAGCGGCTGATCTGTGCCGCGTTGTCGATCGCTGCCGTCTTCGGCATGTTCGTTATCGCCATACGGACATCCTGCACATGATGATCTTCGACGGCCGGGTGGGGGGTGCCCTCCTGGTCAGCTCATGCTTGCAGGCGTTCGCGCAGTTCCCCGGCATCGGCGAGGAACCACGTCTGCCGCCCGCGGTTGCACTCGCGGACGAAGTCCCGCAGCGCGGAACTGGCCTCCGTGTGGTGGGAGATGTCGCCGAGGACGACGAGCCCCATGCGGTAGTTGGCGAACTTCTGGACGATGTCGCCCGCGACGCGGGTGCTCAGCCGGAAGAACGTCTCGTCGAGCCGCCCGGCGGGGACGACGACCCACTGGGCGCCCTGGTAGGAGGCGTTGCCTATGAGGTCCAGGGCATCGCGTTCGCCGGCTATGGCCTCGCCTTCGGTGTCGCACATCAGGACCGGCACGTCGTGGATCGTCTGCAAGGTGCTCATGAGGCCGAGGTTAGTTCGGGTCGTGGTCGCGGTCGACATCTTCTGTCCTGCCGTCGACATCATCGGTCCCGCCCCTGTCCGGGCGTTCCGCCGTCCATCGGGTCCACCGGGCCCACCGGGTCCACCGGTCGTGGGCGGGCTCGGTCCCCGTCGCCCAGGCCCGGGTCATGCCGTGCCAGAAGGTCCCGTACGGCCAGAGGGTCCCGTACGCGTGGCCCGGGTGCGGGATCTTCCGCTCGCCCAGGACCACGCGGACCGTCGCCACGTCCCGGGCCGTGTTGCGCGTGCTGGAGCGCGGCAGGGCCGGGCCGGCCCTGTCCCGGCGCTTCTCCGCGACCGTGCGCGCCCACACCACCTCCGAGGAGGAGATCCCTGGCCGGGCCGCCGGGTTCTCGCTCTTCGTCCGGGCTATCGCGAGGTCGATCATCCGGCCCTCGGGACGCCGGTAGTCGAGCGGGACCTTCACGGTCGCGCACTCGTACGCGGCCGGACCCTCGGGGCCGCAGCGCTGCCAGACGGGTTCCTGCACGAGGTATCCGGGTATCCGGGCGGCGGACGCCCGGGTCGCGAGGAGCAGGGGCACGGTGGTCGCGACGAGTGCGGCGACGAGCAGCGGGGCGAGGAGCTGGATGCGCACGGGAAGCTTCCTTTCGGGAAAATCACTTACCGGTACACCCTGTTACACGCGGTGCCCGGGGCGAATCCCTCCCAGGAGCCTTCTTCTTCGTCCACCTCACGGGGGATCGGGGGGCGTGGGTCAGACCTACGGGGGAGGGCGGGCGGTCACCGGTCGCCGGTCGGCAACCACCCCGCCCCGCCCGGCTCATCCCACCCCGCCCCGCCCTGCCCGTTCGGGAGACGCGCGCGGTTCAGCGCCGGTCGGGTGTGTGGTGCAGGAGTTCCAGGCGTTGCTGCGCCAGCCGCAGGTGCCGGGGGTCGAGCGACGGCAGGGCCCGCAGGAGGCGGATGAGTTCGGGACCGGCCTCGATGGCCGCCGCCTGGTCCTTGAGCTGGGTCCAGCAGTAGAGGGCACCGGCCGCGGCGGCGCGCACTTCCGGCGCGTCCGGGGTCTGGAAGGCGAGACGGGTCCGGCCCGCGCCGGTCCACAGCTGGGTCGCGAGGCGGAAGTCACCCGCGATCCGGGCGAGGTCCGCCCGGATCTCCACCCACTGGGTCACCTGCGGCGAGGTGAACCCGTACAGCTCCAGGACCTGTTGCTCACACGTCTGTGCGAGTTCGGCGGCCTCGCGGTGCCGGCCGGACGTGGCCAGGGCATGGATGCGCGGCCGTGGATCGTCCTGGACGGCCGTCACCCCCACCCCTTCCCCCGCCCCGGGTTCCCGCTGCCGCCTGGTCGCCACGGCCGCTCCCGGGGCCGCCCCCGGAGCCGTGGCGTCCGCCGCCCGGTCGCCGGGCGGGAAGCCGTCGCCGGGCGGGAAGCCGCCACCGTCCTCCGCCGGGCCCTCCGCCGCGCCCGTACGGCGGTCCGGCGCCGGCCCGGCCGACGCACCGAGTTCGCGGGCGGTCGGCAGGATGAGGGCGCCCGGCGGCAGCGCCGCGGCCCCCACCGCGAGGGTGTGCAGGGCCAGGTTGGCCGGCCGGGTGGGGCTGCTGCGGAGCTGGTCGATCCAGTGCCGTGTGTAGCTGCTCACCGTGTTGCCGCCGCCCGCGAAGCCCGGCGGGGAGACCACCCCGTACACCTCGGCGGACGGAAAGGCCGGCAGGCTGCCGTACTCCTGCAACAGCGGCCACGCGGCCTTGTCCGCGGCCAGGTCGAGCAGGACCGTGCTCAGCCCCGGGGGACGGCGGCCCAGTTCCGTGCCCAGCCACTCCCAGGGCAGTGCCGTGTAACGGACCGACACGGACGTGGTCCCGGCCAGGGCCAGGTGGAGCCGCCCCCTGCGGCGGTCGACCGTGAGCCTGCCCGACAGGTAGACGAGCAGCGGGCCCGGCGTGGCGGCGGCCGTACGCAGCCGCATCAGCACCATGTTCGGGTCCCGGACCCCGTCCAGACAGGTCGTGTCGCTGGGAACCTCGCTGTTCAGCAGCGCGGCGACCGGCACCACCCCCAGCGCGGCCAGGTTGGCGCTCGGCGCCACCTGCACGACGCGACGACGCACAGCGGCATCCCCCGCTATGAGGAGCACGTGCCCCCGCTGCTGCCCCGGCTCGATGATCTGCATGGACAGACCGTACTCACTCACCGCCCGGGGAGTCCGCCTCCCCCACCGTCCCGGCCGGGAGCCCGTCGGCGGCGAACGGCTCGGCGCGGCTCGGCGGACGGCTCGGCGGACGGCTCGGCGCGCGGGCCCGGCAGGCTCGCGCCACCGCGGGCGGGCGCCGTTGGTCACGGCGCGCAGCAGCCACTCGACCGGCCCGTGCGGGTGCGTACGGAGCCACCAGCGGCATGCCAGGGCCTGCCCGGCGAAGAGGGCGAGCGCCGTGCAGGCGACCAGCGGCGGGGAGGCCCGGCCGACCAGGGCGGCGCCGTAGCCCGTGAAGAGGAGCACGCAGACCAGGGACTGGGTGAGGTAGTCGGTCAGGGTCATCCGGGGCGGGCCGGAGGACGGGATCAGGGACGGGGAGCAGAACAAGGACGGGCACGGGGACGGAGACGGGGACGGGGACATGTCCGGAAGCAAGTCGGCACAAGTGGGCAGTAAATGCCCGTACCTCACACAACACCGCAGGTCAGGTCGTGTTGTTCGCCGCGTCGGCTACGTCGGCTGCGTCGGACCCGGCGCTCACCCTGCATGATGTTCCTGCATGAGGTGGCCCCAACCACCTCATCAGCATCATCTTTCACCGCGTTATCGCACAGAACGAGTTGAGGAACACGTGCTCCTGACCCTGAGACGTCGTCTGGCCCTGAGTACCACCGCCCTGGCGGTGGTGGCCGGTGTCGTACCGGCGGCGACCGCCCACGCCGCGCCCGCCGCGCCCGCCCCGGTGGTGCGGGCGACGGAGACGGCGCCCGACATGGAGGGTGTCCTCGCGGCCCTGCAGAAGACCCTCACCGCCGGAGCGCCGGGCGCCATGGCCCGGGTCTCCGGTCCCGGCGGGGTCCAGACGGAGTCGCTCGGCGTACGTGACAAGGTCACGGGCGAGGCGATGGACCCGCAGGCCCGCTTCCGCATAGGCAGTGTCACGAAGACGTTCTCGGCCGTCGTGCTGCTCCAGCTGGTGAGCGACGGCCGGGTGAACCTGGACGCCCCGGTGGTCCAGTACCTGCCCGGCCTGCTGCCCGACGAGCGGATCACCGTCCGTCATCTGCTGACCCACCGCAGCGGGCTGTCGGACTACACCAACGCCATGTTCGCCAACACCGTCCCCGGGTTCGAGTCCGTGCGCAACCGCGTGTTCTCGTACCAGGAGCTGGTGGACCTCTCGCTCGCCGAGCCGAGGACGGGCCAGCCGGGTGTCGCGTACCAGTACTCGAACACCAACTTCGCCGTGGTCGGCATGCTCATCGAGAAGATCACCGGCCGTCCGGTCGCCACGGAGTACGAGCGCCGCATCATCAAGCCGCTGCGCCTGCGGAACACCTTCTACGTGCATCCCGGCACGCAGATCCCGGGGCTGCACGTGCGGGGCTACCTCCACGAGGACCAGAGCGGCCTCCCGCAGGTCGACTCCACCGAGCAGACGGCGTCCTGGGCCCAGTCGGCCGGCGCGATGATCTCGACCACCGCCGACCTGAGCACCTTCGTGTCAGGGCTGACCCGTGGCCTGCTGCTGCGTCCCGCCATGCTCGAAGAGATGCTCACCATGACCCCGGTGAACACCGCGAACACCCGCTTCTACGGCCTCGGTGTGCGCCGCTACGACCTGTCCTGCGGCACGTCGATCTACGGCCACACCGGCACCGTCCAGGGCTTCTACACCTACGCCTTCTCCACCCGTGACGGCAAGCGCACCCTCACCGCCATGGCCAACACCTCGAACCGCGGCTCGGCCAACACCGCGCTCGGCGAGACGCTCGAATCGGCGTTCTGCGGCAAGCCGCCGGTGCCCGCCGCCGGTACGCGCAGCGCGTCGCCCACGGCGCCCGCAGCGCCCGAGCTGCCGCAGCGGGACGAGTACTGAGCCCTGCCAGGACCCGGTGACGTGACCCATGACGTGACCCATGACGTCACCGGGTGACACGACCGGGTGACACGACGGCGCCGTGTCCCGTGGCCGCACCTGCGGCTTCGGGGCACGGCGCTCCGTCGTACGGGGGACGGACGGCCACCGGCCACCGGCTCCGGTCAGCCGTGGTCGCCATCACCGTCGTCGGAGTCCGGACCGGCCATGCCGCTCGGGGTGCCGGTAAGAACGCTGTCACCAGCCGCAAACGATGGGTCAGGGCTTAGTGACCACGGTCTTCTTGGGCTGGCGGGGGACGGTCTTGGTCTTGTCGAGGTGCCCATACACCGTGGAACGGGGCACATTGAACATGTCGGCGATCTGCTGGACGGTCTTCTCGCGCGCGTCGTAGAGCTGCTGGGCGAGCTCGGCCTGATCGGTCGTGAGCTTGGGCCGGCGCCCGCCGACCCGGCCGCGGGCCCGTGCGGAGGCGAGCCCGTCGTTCGTGTTCGCCACGATCAGCTCCCGCTGGAGCTCGGCCAGTACGGACAGCATGCCGAACATGGCCCGGCCCTCCATCGTGGAGGTGTCGATGCCCTGCTCGATGACGTGCAGGCCAATGCCGCGCTCGCGCAGCTCGGAGCCGAGGGTGACCAGGTGCAGGACGGAGCGGGAGAGCCGGTCGAGCCGGGTGACCTTCAACGTGTCGCCCTCACGCATCAGCTGCATGACGAGGTCGAGTTTGGGGCGGGATGCCTTCGCGCCGCTGGCGACGTCGACGTGGATGTTGTCGCGGTCGACGCCGTTGCGCAGTAGTGCGTCAATCTGATGGTCAGGGTTCTGTTCGGCCGTCGAGGTGCGGCAGTATCCGAGAAGCATTGTCGGAAATTACCCCAACGACCGTTCGCCGAAGTTGATTTCCGACGCGAGTTGCCGACACTGCCCACCTGCGGGTTCGTGACATGACACCGAGTGTCGGCAGACGAAGGTTTGCCGACACTCGGGCAGGTGAGAACGGGGAGACTCCCGCTGCTGTCAGAAGTGGTCCGGCAGCCAGGGCTCGAACTGTGTCGTGCTGCGGACGAGGGTGGTGAGGGCTTTGTCCGATGTGGTGTGGACTCCGGCCATGCGGGCCGAGGTGGTGGACCGGTAGCCGCCGGCGTACCAGACCGCGAGCTGTCGCCGGGTGAAGGTCACCTGTCCCTCGACGTGGGTGGGGATGATCTCGGCTGCTCCGTCACTGAACTGAAGCATCCACCGGGAACAGTCGCCGGTCTCGTTCTCGATCTCGATCGGTACGGCGGCGGTGAGGTCGGTGGGCCACCCGCGGAGCCGGATGGCCTGGGAGGTGTTGAGGATGCGGAGCATCCAGGGGTGCCAGGCTTCGGCGGTTGTGCGGTGGTGGCGGAGTCCGTGGAGGAGGGTGGGGTAGGGCGGGAGGGCGCCGCGCCGGAACTCGATGGTGCGGGCGCGGGTGTTGTGGTGACCGAGGAAGGCGAGCATGGCGGCGGCGGTGGGCTGACCGGCGGCCCAGAAATCATGGACGACCAGGCTCATGCCGTGGCGCTCGTGCCGTTTGGTGGTGAGGCTGAGCAGGCCGGTGACGGGGTGGCTGGGCTGGGCGAAGCGGTAGGTGGTGAGGTTGCTCTTGTCGTGCTTCCACCGGGGCCACCAGGTGGGTCGGTGGACGGGGCCGTTCCACTGTCGGGCGAGGTCGCGTTGGAGAGCTTCGGCTTCGTCGGTGAGCCCCTGCTCGACTTCGAAGTCTGCGGTGGTGAAGGAGCGTTTGAGGTCGTCGGTGGCCACCGCCCAGGCGAGGACGCCGGTGGGGGCTTCCCATCCGAGGCGGCGGGCGTAGCCGGTGGAGGAGGTCACTACCGTGGAGATCACCGCTCCGCGATCGATCAGGGGGCGCAGTCGTTCGGTGGCCATGTCGGCGGCCAGGTGCTCGCCGCGCTCCTCGGGGGCCACGCAGCCGTCGCCGAGGCAGGCGCTGGCGACAGGAGCACCGCCGAAGAACTGATCGACGAGGAGGCCGAGGCCGCCGGCGACGACCCGGCCGCCGCGGACGGCGACCTGGAGGTCGGCGTGCTCGCGCAGGTGGGTGATGTCACCGACCGGGTGGCCGTAGGCGCGGGTGGCGAGCTGGTTGTACTGCTCCCACAGGCCGTCGTCGGCCGGGGCGAAGGTCAACTGCTGATTCATGGTTCGCCCTCAGTAGGAGGTGGCGTCGCGAGCGGCGTCCGCGTTCAGAGGCACGAGGAAGGTGCGGGTGAAGGCCAGGACGCTGGTGTTGTCCTGGTTGTGTGCGGTGGTGTGGCAGGTGATGACCCCGGTGTCGGGTCGGCTCTCGGAGGCCCGGCGGGTGAGGATCTTCGTCTCGGCGTACAGGGTGTCGCCGATGTGGACGGGCGTGGTGAAGCGCACGTGGTCGACGGCGACGTTGGCGGCGGTCAGGCCACTGACGCTGCGGACGGTCATGCCGGCCACGAGGTTGAGGGTGACGCCGGAGCACACCAGGATGCGGCCCCACCGGGTCTGGCTGCTGTAGTGGGCATCGGTGTGGATGGGGGCGACGTTGCCGCTCAGGGCGGCGCCGAGGAGGTTGTCGAGTTCGGTGACGGTCCGGCCGGGCCGGTGTTCGATGATCAGGCCGGGGGCGAGTTCGGGGTAGGAGAGGCCGACGTTCTCGCGGATCCGGTCCTCGCCGATCTGCCGGTAGCTGTGGGGCAGGCCGGTGCTCATGACGTACGGTCCGTTTCGGCGACGAGCGCGCGGGCCCGGTTGAAGAACGGGGTGCCGCGCATCTGCCCGTCGACGGTGGTCACCGTTCCGCCGCTGGCGTCGGCGGCCGCGACGATGGCGCGGGCCTGTGCGATCTCTTCGGTGGTCGAGGTGAAGACCTCGTTGATCACCTGTACGTGGCGGGGGTGGACGCAGCCCTTGCCGTAGAAGCCGATTTCCTTGGCTCGTTCGGCGTCACGGCGCAGGGTGCCGGGGTCGTCGAGTTCCCAGGTGGGGGCGTCGATGGCGGGGATGTTCGCGGCGGTGGCGGCGTTGATGAGGGCCGAGCGGGCATAGTGGAGGGTGTCCCAGTCCAGGCCGCAGCGGACGGAGGCGGCGTAGTCGGCGGAGCCGAAGAGGACGCCGCCGAGCCGGGGTGCACGCATGATCGCGGGGAGGGTGTCGAAGGCCCGGGGGCTTTCGATCAGCGCCCAGATGTCGGGGGTGTAGCCGTCGGTGTCGAGTACGGCGGCGACGAGTTCGATGTCGCGGGGGGATTCCACCTTGGGGACCACGATGAGGTCGGGCCGGGCGGTGTAGGCGGCGAGGGCGGCGAGGTCTTTGATGCCGTCGATCGTCGTGAGGCCGTTCATCCGGATGCCGAGGGTGCACGGCGGGTCGGGGTGGGCGAAGAACGACTCCGAGGTGGTGC
The DNA here is from genome assembly GCF_044454165.1 of Streptomyces sp. NPDC051567. NCBI lineage: Bacteria > Bacillati > Actinomycetota > Actinomycetes > Kitasatosporales > Streptomycetaceae > Streptomyces > Streptomyces sp. NPDC051567. The sequence continues at coordinate 11,277 of NZ_JBITDK010000034.1, forward strand.
GGGCGGTCTGCTTGTCGGGGAGGGCGACAGAGTCCTCGATGTCGACGACGGCGACCGCGGCGCCGGACTTCCGCGCGGTGGCGAAGCGGCCTTCGTACAGGCCGGGGGTGATGATCCAGGCCCGTCCGGGACGGCGGCTGTTGCTGGTCATGGGGTGGTTCACCTTCCGTTGCGCTTGGTGGTGATGAGGAGGTCGAGCCGGCCGAGGGTGGCGGCGTTCTTGATGTCGCTGTCGCTGATGTCGATGCCGTAGCGGTCGGTGAGCAGGACGGACAGTTCGACGACGGCGAGAGAGTCGAATCCGGCGTGGTCGAGGCTGGCGTCGTCGGTGAGCCGGTCGGCGGACAGCTTGAGGTCGTCGGTCAGGATGCGGGTGAGATCACCGGTCATGTCCGGCTCCATTCGGTGGGTGGCTGCGGGGAGAGGCCGGGCCAGGTGAGGGTGGTGGCACCCCAGGTCAGTCCGGCGCCGAACGCGGTGAGCAGGATGCGGTGGCCGGGCTTGAGACGGCCGTCCGCGGCGGAGCGGGCCAGGAGCAGGGGGATGGACGCGGCGCCGGTGTTGCCGGTCTCGGCGATATTGCTGAGCTGACGGTCTTCTGGGACGCCGAGCCTGCGTGCGACGAAGGCGGTGATGCGGCTGTTGGCCTGGTGCGGGACCAGGCGGTCGACGTCGCCGAGTTCCCACCCGGCGGCGGCGGTGGCCTGGCGGGACGCGGTGGACATGCGGTCGACCGCATGCCGGAAGACCTCGCCTCCGTCCATGTGCAGGGCACCGGGACGGGAGGCCCGGATCAGGCCGGCGCCGGTGCCGTCGCTGCCCAGGACCACCGGCCCGAGCGCCCCGGCTTCGTCCGCGCTGCCGTGGCGCAGCACCACGGCTCCGGCGCCGTCGCCGAACAGGGGGACGGTCGTGCGGTCCTCGGGGTCGGGAAGGGCGGCGAGGCGGTCGGCACCGATGACCAGGACGGTCCCTACGGTGCCGGCGGCGATGAGCCCGGCCGCGGTGGCGAGGGCGTAGAGGAACCCGGTGCAGCCGGCCGCGAGGTCGTAGGCGGGGATGCCGGTCAGGCCGAGCCGGGTGGCAACGGCGGGGGCGGTGGCCGGACAGCAGCGGTCCGGGGTGGTCGTGGCCACCACCAGTGCCTCCACGGTGACCGGTTCGCCGTCGGCGAGGGCCTGGGCGCCGGCCCGTACGGCGAGGTCGGTCGTGGACAGGTCCGCCCCGGCAACGTGCCGTTGGGTGATGCCGGTCCGCGAGCGGATCCACTCGTCCGTGGTCTCCAGACGTGCGGTCAGGTCGGCGTTCGAGACGATGTGCGGGGGCAGGGCCGCGCCGACTGCGCAGATCACGGCCGCTCTCCCGGCAGCGACGGATGCGGCGGTCATCGGGCGGCCGCCTTGAGCTTCCGGGCGACAACGCCGATCAGGTCTTCCTGTCCGGCGACAACCTGACGCTCGCCGAGGGCGAGAAACAGGTCGATGGGGTCGACGCCTTCCGCTTGCGCGGTCTGAAGGACGGGCCGCCTGAAGCCGGAGAACACCCCGGCGAGTCCGCTGGCCACGGCGATCGAGTCGATGGACGGCGGGGCCTCCATCAGGCGGTCGGCGGCGATGTCGGCGGCGGCCAAGACCTCGCGCAGGCCGATCCCGGTCTCGGCGCCGCGGCGCTCCAGGACTGCCACGAGGACTTCGAGCTGGGTGTTGCCGGCCCCGGCGCCGAACCCGCGGGCGGTCGCGTCGATGACGGTCGCCCCCGCGTCCACGGCGGCAAGGCTGTTCGCCACGGCCAGGCCCAGGTTGTTGTGGCCGTGGAAGATGACCGGCACACCGACGGCGTCGGCGATGGCGTGCACGCGCTCGGTGACGTCGGACGGGAGGTAGTACCCGGCCGAGTCCATGATGCCGACGGCCTGAGCACCGAACTTCACCATCAGTGCGCACTGTTCGGCGAGTTCAACCGGGCCGGTCATGTGGCTCATGAGCAGGACGCCCTGGGCTTCGGCTCCGAGGTCGCGGACGACACCGAGGTGGCGTTCGGTGACATCGGCCTCGGTGCAGTGCGCGGCGATCCGTACGATGTCGGCGCCGTGGTGGACGGCGGCCTCCAAATCGTCGGAGGTACCCCAGCCGGGGGCCATGAAGACGCCCATCCGCGACGAGGTGAGGGCTTCGCGGACGGTGGTGAGCATCGTGGCGTCGTCGAGCTTGGAGCGGCCGATCTGGAGGCTGGAGGCGCCCAGGCCGTTGCCGTGGCCGACCTCGACCACCGGCACGGCGGCGGTGTTCGCGGCGATGGCGTAGGCGCGGAGCTGGTCGGCGTCGAGCTGGTGGCCGACGGCGTGGTGTCCGTCGCGCAGAGTCGGATCGTGCAGGAGGATCCGGGGCCGCTCGTGCGGATATGTGTTCACGGGTGGGGTTCCCTTCATCGGGACTGCTCGGCGAGCAGAACGGCGGCGGCGTTGATGATGTCGACGCTTCCGGCGTGAGCGGGCAGGCGGCCGCCGCAGGCGGTCACCTCCACCGCGACCGAGATCCGGCCCGGTTCCACGGCGAGCGAGGTCACCTTGAACCCGGGCGTGTAGGCGCGCACGGCCTGGGCGGCTGCCGCGATGCTCGTGCGGACCGGTGCGGCACGGATGCTGTCCGCGAGGACGGTCATGGCCACCCGGAACGGCGGGGCGGGCCGGGCGGGGCTGAGGTTGACCATCACTTTGACGTCCCGGGTGCCGGTGAAGGTCCGGATCGCGGCGGAGGTGGTGGCGATGTACTGGTCGAGGTTCAGGCGGGTGGCCCGGCCGGCGCTCGCGCTCGCCCCCGTGGAGACCACCTCGATGTAAGTCGGGGTGCAGTGCCCGGAGATCGCGTACAGGACCGGAATGGCCGCCTGCCCGCCGCAGCTGACGAGGTTCACGTGCCGGTGGGCCGACGACCGGTGGCTGTTGACCCCCGGGACGATGACCGTGCCAAGCTCCGTGGGGGTCAGGTCGATCAGGGTGGTGCCGGTCGGACGCAGCGCCGCCCAGTGTCCGGCGTGGCTGTCGGCGTTGGTGGCGTCGAAGACCACATCGAAGGGCCCGGCATCCACCACGGCGCGGATCCCGCCGGCCGTGGTCGAGTGGCCCATCTCGGCCGCCCGTCGCAGCCCCAGGCTGTCCCGGTCGCGCCCTGCCACCAGGGCCAGTTCCAGCTTCTGCGACTGGTGGATCTTGTCGGTGAGGTCGACGCCGATCAGGCCCGCGCCGAGTACCGCGACACGCAGACTCTGTTCATCAGCAGCCATCGGCCGCTCCTTCATTCGAGGGGAGGGGGTGCATGAGTGCGAGGTGCGGGGTCAGCAGGGTGCTGCGGTCAGCGCACGCGCAGCTCGACCGGCGGGAGATGCGGCGAGCGGGCGCGCACCGTGCTCCGAGCCTCCAGCGGGAGGCTGGCGTGCACGGCCCCGGCCAGGACCAGCTGCCCGGCGCGCAGTCCGCCGCCTGCGTGGTGCAGCCGTCCGGCGAGCCAGGTCAGGACGCGGAGCGGGTCGCCGAGGACGGCGCGGCCCTCTCCGGTGGCGACCGCGGTGCCGTTGACACTGACGACCAGCGGTTCGGCGGCCAGGTCCATGTCCGCGCCGAGCGGCACCATGGGCCCGGTGACCACCCGGGCGCAGGACGCGTTGTCGGCGATGCTGTCCGCGACCGTGATGCGCCAGCCGGTGAACCGGGTGTCGATCACCTCCAGGGCGAGGAACACCTTCTCCACCGCCGCCCATGCCTCGTCCACACTCACGTTCTCGCCCGCCAGGTCACGGCCGAGCCGGAAAGCGATCTCCGCCTCCACCCGCGGCTGCATCAGCACGGACCGGGCCATGGTGCTGCCGGTAGGCATCACCATGTTGTCCAGCAGGACACCCGAGTCCGACTCGTCGACGCCCATCTGTTCCTGCATGGCCCGAGAGGTCACCCCGGCCTTGTGACCGACGACGCGGGCGCCGCCCGAGATCCGCCGGGCCACCGCCGCCCCCTGCACCCGGTAGGCGGTCTCCAAAGACAGCTCCGGACTTCGGACGGTCAGTGCGTCGATCGGCACTCGCTCGTACTCCGCCGCCAGCAGAGCCGACGCCGTAGCGGCGATCCAGCGATCATCCGGCTCGTCCATGACGATTCCTCCTCGGGCATGGGGCATCACCTACGGTTCGCAGACGTGGGCACGGGAGCAGATCCGGCGCGGCGCTGAGATGCCGGCCGCCGGGCTCGGGCCTGATGAACAGTCAACCCGGGGGCTCACCGCAGCGGTACGGTGATGGACAGGCCAAGCGGTATATCGCGTATATACGGGGCAGGTACTCATGACCACGCGCACGCCGAACGCCCAGCTCAGCGCCCTTGTCGCCGAATCCGGCCTCACCTACGAGGCCCTGGCCAAGGCGGTCCGCGCGGTCGCCGCCGAGTGCGGTGCGGACTTACGCACGAACAAGTCCAACATCGAGCACTGGCTCGGCGGATCCGTGCCCCGAGGCGACACACCCCGCTACCTCGCGGTCGCGCTCTCCCGGCGCCTGGGCCGCCTCCTGACCACCGCCGACCTCGGCCTGCCCTCCCCGGCAGAAGCCGAGAATGAGACCATCGGACTGTCCCTGGAGGGCGACCCGCTGGACGCTCTGCTGCCGATGTGGAGGTACGAGTTGGACCGCCGCCGCTTCCTGACGGCCTCCGCCTACTCCGCGGCCTCCGCCGCGTTACCCCTCAGCCACGTCCAGGACATCGCCGCCCGCACCGCGGCCGCCCGCACCGGCTACACCGTCGGCATGGCCGAGGTCGCCGCCGTCCGTGACATGATCCACGCGTTCTCCGAGATGGACGAACGCCACGGCGGACAACACGGCCGCAGCGCCCTGGTCACCTACCTCTGCGACGACGTCGCCCCGCTGTGCCGGGCCCGGTTCCGTACCGACGAAGTCCGCCAGCAGATGCTGTCCGCCGCCGGCCGAGGAGTCCACCTGCTGGGCTGGAAGAGCTACGACGCAGGTCAGCAGGGACTCGCTCAGCGCTACTACCTCCAGTCCTACGCTCTGGCCGCCGAATCCGGCCTGCGCGGGCACGACGGATTCGTGATGCGCACGATGGCCATGCAGGGCCTCAAGCTCCATCGCCCCGAGCACTGCCTGGGCCTGGCCGAGACCGGACTAAACCGGGCCAAGGGACGAGTGGACGCCCAGACCGAAGCGCTCTTCCGCGTCGTTCACGCCCACACCCTGGCCAAAAGCGGCAAGCGCCGCGCGGCCCTGGCCGAGGCCGAACACGCCCGCATCCTGCTGACCGGTGCCCCCGGCGACGAGGTGCCGTTCTGGGCGCTGACCTGGGGCCCGCCGGCCGCGTCGGTGTACTCCCGCACCGCCAAGGTCCACGAGACCGTAGGAGACCACCGGGCCGCCGCCGAACAGTACGCGCTGGCCGCCACGGCCCGCCCCGCAGACACCTACGCGCGGATCGTCGCCCTGGACCTGGTCGCGGGCGCGGAGATGCACCTCAAGCGCGGCAGCATCGAGCAGGCGTGCGCCACCTGGCACCGAGCCATCGACCACATGGACGGAGTCCGCTCCGTCCGCACCCGCAAGGCGGTCTCCCGTATGCGCGGCGACCTCGCACGCTTCCGGGCCCGTGGCCTGCGGTGCGTGGCCGACCTCGACGAACGGGGACGCGACTTCCTCGCCGGGGCCTGACCTCAGCGGCACCCGGCGAAGCGGCGAACGATCGGTTCCAGATAGTCCGCGTGCGGCCCCGTCAGAGCAGCCAGTTCGTCCGGTGAACGCACCAGGGCGATGTCGTCGAGTTCAGGTACACGGCCCTGAACACGCTCGGCTGCCGATACGGCGGTGAAGTCCGCACGCAACGTTGCCTCGGAAAGGGCAGGTGCGAGGTAGGTCAGGCCGACACTGCCGTTCTCGCCACGGGTGACGGCCCACAGCCTCAGCTCCTCCGCAGCCGCGCTGATCCCCAACTCCTCGGCAAGCTCCCGCGCGGCCTGGCCGGCCAGCGCCGACTCGTCCAGCACCGCCCCGGCCTCGGGCGGCTCCACAGATCCCCCCGGCAGTTGCCAGCGGCCCGGGGCAGCCGTAGCGGGCGACATCCTCGCCGCCAGCACACGGCCGTCAACGGTCGGCTGAACGACGTTCACGAACAGCGAGGGCAGTGCGATGGCACCGGGAACACGACGCAGCGCGTAGTGCCGGTAGGTCACACGCACCCAGGACAGGCGCAGGATGCGCGGTCCGCTCCGCTCCAGTCCCCCACACGCCACCACAGGCCCGTCGAAGAGAGCGGGGTTGGCCCGGACTGCCCTCTCCCACACCCGGTCCCGGGCCTCAGCGTCATGGGACGGCAGGGGCGGTTCCGCAGCTTCGGTCAGCAGGAGCCGTTCGACGTCGAAGAGATCAATGCCCACGGGGGGCAGCGTTTCGGTCACCAGCCCATCGTAGAACCCGCTCCAGGCATGACCGCCAACTCGGGCGATTACGTGAAACTATGGGCGCCCGGCTGACTGCCGGTCGTCGGTGTCCGCCGGTGAGCGGGGGCCCGGAACGGTGGCCGCAGCCAGGTTCAGACGGGCGCCCATGTCGAGATTTACCTCCCCGTACGGCCGCACGTGTGACCAGAACAGCGGGGTCAGCCCGCGCCGGTCGGCGGGCGTGAGCAGGTCCGCCCACTCCGGTTCGCCGAGGATGTCCTGGAGCATCAGGGTGTTCACGTAGACCAGAGCGGACTGGAGGATCCGCAGGCACAGGACGAACATCTCCTGCTCGTCGCGCCGGTTCGAGGCGATCTCGCCGCCCTTGCCGTAGGCGATCACGGAGTTTGCGCCGTTGGAGGACTCCATGACGTTCAGGCCCTCCTCGATCTCCCGCTGGAGGTCGCGCAGCCGCAGGTAGCGGGCCACGAAGATGGTCTTCTGGGCGCGGCCGACCTCCAGCATCGCCGCGTAGGTGGGGTGGGAGGCGTTGCGGGTGAAGCGGCGCAGGATCGCCTCAGTGGACGCGGTGCGGGTACGGATCGCGGTGGCGTACTTGATCATCTGGTCGTACTGCTGGGTGATGAGTTCCCAGCGGATCGGACGGGTCAGTGCTGGGGTGAGCTGCGGGTAGGCGTCCGGTTCGCCGGCCACCGGCCGGTACAGCTTCACCTTGTTGATCCGCTTGATACGCGGCAGCAGGTCGAAGTTCAGCAGCCTCGTGATGCCGAACCCGATTTCCGACTGGCCGTGCGAGTCCGTGTAGTTGGCCTCGACGTCCATGGTGGTGCCGTGCCGCATCGCGCCCTCGATCATCGCGGCGACCTCGGAGGCGGTGCAGTGGATCAGCTGGGAGTGGATGGCCAGCGACTTCTTCTCCACATGCCAGTAGATGAGCACCCCGCGGCCGCCGTAGCGCGAGTGCCACTCGGTGAACAGGTTCTGGTCGTAGGCGCGCACGTGGGTGGAGTCGGAGGCGACCGCGGTCGATCCCTGGCCCCACAGCTCGGTGCTGCGGGCGGCACGGGGCGGCGGCGGGCCGGGGTGAGCCCGCCCGGCCATGCCGCGCTTGGCGTCAGCGTCCAGGGTCACCTTGTAGGTCACGTCCGGTCGCCTCCGTCCCGGCGTTCGAAGGTGATCGGGTCGTAGTCGGTCATGACCTCGTCGAGGGTGTAGGTCGTGGCCGTGCCGTCCCGCGAGGCTCGCTCGGCGTCCTGAATGACGGGGTGGACCAGCGAGAGCCAGATCACCCGGTGTTCCACCAGGACCTGACGGACCCTGGTGAGAGGCTCTTCCCCCTCGCTGGTGAACGGGGTGGATTCCAGCTCCTTCACGAAGCTCTGCAAGGCTTCAGGCCACGGGGCGAGCGCGGTCTTCATCTCCGCGATCGTCCGGGGGCCTTCGTCCCACTCGACCACGTAGGGCGAACGGGTCGGGTGCGGCCGGCTGTTGTCGTGATCATTCATACGGGCAGGCTCCTCGGCGCGGGGAGTATGACCGGGTGGTCGTCGGGAGAGTAGAGGCAAGCAGTCCGCCCCGAGGCGGTTCGGCGTTCACCTCACCTGGACGAGGGAGACGAGGGACAGGCCGGGCCTCTGGAGTGGTGCACGTCTTGGGCCGCACGGATCGTGCGCCGGGCAGAACAGCCGGGTGAGGGTGGGCAGAACCACCCCGGACCTCCCCCTCAGGGGTCCGGGGCGGCGGCGGGCCCCGGTGCCGGGGCGGGCGGGCGGGGTCAGTCCTTGACCGCGCCGCCGAGGCCGGAGACCAGGCGGCGTTGGACCAGGACGAAGAAGATCAGCACCGGCACCGTCATCACCGTCGAGCCGGCCATGATGCCGCCCCAGTCGTTCTCGTCCGGTTTGAAGAAGACGAGCAGCGCCATCGGGAGGGTCGACTGGGAGGTGTCGCTGATGATGAACGACTTGGCGAAGAGGAAGTCGTTCCAGGTGGAGATGAACGAGAAGACGCTCGTCGCCACCAGCCCCGGGAAGACCAGCGGGAAGAGGATCTGCCACAGGAAACGCGTACGGCTCGCGCCGTCGATGTACGCGGCCTCCTCCAGCGCCTCGGGGACCGCCTTCACGAAGCCGCGCAGCATCCAGATCGCGAACGGGAGCGAGAAGGCGATGTGCGGCAGGACCAGCGACCAGAGCGTGTTCAGCTGGCCCGTGTCCCGCATCAGGAAGAACAGCGGGATCGTCAGGGCCTCGATCGGCACCATCTGCGCCACGAGGAACATGATGAGCAGCGTCGTGCGGAACTTGAAGCGGAAGCGGGTGACCGCCGTCGCCGCGAGGAAGGCGATCAGCGCGGAGGCCAGGACCACCGATCCCGCGACGAAGAGACTGTTGAGGAAGTAGCGCCCGAACTCCTGCTGTTCGAACACCCGGCGGAACGAGTCGAGCGACGGGGCCAGTGTCCAGGGGCGCGCCTCGGTCGACTGGATCTCACCGGCCGGTTTGAAGGCGGAGAGCACCATCCAGTACAGCGGGAACGCCACGACCACCGCGACGACGAGCGCGGACGCCTCGGCGGCCAGCCGCCAGGGCCGGCGGACACGGAACCCGCCGGACCGGACCGTACCGGCGGGGAGCGTACTGGTGCGGCTCACAGTTCTTCTCCCTGGCGTCGCATGAGGCGCAGATAGACGAGGGTGACGGTCAGCAGGATCAGCAGCATGACGATGCCGATCGCCGAGCCCAGGCTGTACTGCGAGGACGCGAATGCCTTCTGGTACGCGTACACGTTGAGGACGAGGTTCTGTCCGGCGATGCCTCCGCCGGCGGTCATCACGTAGATCTGGGTGAAGACCTTGAAGTCCCAGATGATCGACTGGATCGTGACGACGATCAGGATGGGCCGCAGCATCGGCGCGATGACGGAGCGCCAGATCCGCCACTGGGAGGCGCCGTCCAGCGAGGCGGCCTCCAGGACCTCGGAGGGGATCGCCTTGATGCCCGCGTAGACGGTCACCATGACGAACGGGAACGAGCACCAGACGACCTCGAAGAGGACGAGGGCGAAGGCGCTGTAGCGCCCGTACGTCCAGGAGAAGTCGCCGAGGCCGAGGAGCCGGTTGACCGGGCCGTGATCCGGGTCGAAGAGGAAGACCCAGACGGTGGAGCCGGTGACGGCGGGGGTCGCCCACGCGCCGAGCGCGGCCAGCATCAGGGCGAGCCGGGGGAGCGCCCGGATGCGGGTCAGCAGCACGGCGAGCGCGCAGCCGACGCCCAGGGTGGCGATCACACAGGAGGCGGCGAAGACGACGGTCGCGAGCAGGACCTGCCAGAACTGGCTGTCGGCGAAGAGGGCCCGGTAGTTGCCCAGGCCCTTGAAGGTGGTGGGTTCGCCGCCGCTGACCTGGGCCTGGGTGTATTCGAGGAAGGAGATCAGGCCGAGCTGGTAGATCGGGTAGACCAGCAGCGCGGCGAGTACGACGAGGGCGGGTGCGAGGTAGAACCAGGGCGTCCAGCGGCTGCCGTGGCGCCCTCCGGAGGCCCGCTCGGGTGGTGCGGCCGGGGCCGGAGCGGTCGGGGAGACCCGCTCCGGCCGGGCGGCTGTCGTTTCGTGCGTCATGTCGTGCGTCATGTCGGGGGTTCTGGTTCCGGTTCCGGTCAGCGCGCGCTGGTGAAGGCGGTGTCCATCTTCTTCGCCGCGTCACCGGAGGCGGTGGCCACGTCCTTCTTGCCGCTGACGATCTCCTGGAACATCGTGGGCAGGACGGTCGAGGCGTCGATCTGGCCCCAGCCCGGGGAGGCCGGGACGAACTTGGTGCCCGCCGCGAGGGTCTTGACGAACGGCTCGACGAAGGGGTCCTTCTTGGCGATCTCGGACCGGACGTCGGTGTACGTGGGCAGGAAGCCCATGCCGTCGAAGAGCTTGCGCTGGGTCTCCTTGCCCGCGAACTGCTTCATCAGGTCGACGGCGAGGGTGCGGCGGGCGCTGCTCTTGAGGACGCCGATGTTGTTGCCGCCCGCGAAGGCCGGGGCGATGTCGCCCTCCTTGACGCCGGGCAGCGGGACGACGGCGTACTTGCCCTTCACCGCGCTCGCCTCGACGGCCTTGCGGTTGAAGTCGCCGCCGATGGCCATGGCCGCGGTGCCGGAGGCGAAGGCGGTGACGGTCGCGTTGCCGCCCATGGCGGCGCACTTGGCGGCCGGACAGTTGTCGTCGCCGAAGAGCGAGGTGTACGCCTCGATGCCCTTCTGCGCGGCGGGGCTGTTGATCGCGGACTTGTAGCCGTCGCTGTTCTCCTCGGCGAGTTCGCCGCCGTTGGACCAGATGAACGGCATCGCGCCGTAGGTGTACGCACCGCCGACGGCCACCCCGTACAGCTCGGGCTTGGCCTTGCGGATCTTCTTGGCGGTGGAGATCAGCTCGGCCTGGGTCTTCGGCGGCTGGACGCCCAGCTCCGTGAAGACGTCGGTGCGGTAGTACAGGGCGCGGACGCCGACGAAGAACGGGGCGCCGTACACCTTCCCGCCGACGGTGACGGACTGGACGGCGGTCGGGTCGGTGTCCTTCGCCTCCGTCCAGTCGCCGAACTCCTTGCTGATGTCGGCGAGTCCGCCGTCCTTGACGTAGCCGGCGGTGTCGGTGTTGCCGTACTCGACCAGGTCGGGCGCGCTCTTCGGGTCGTTGAAGGCGGCCTTGATGCGCTGGGCGCGGGTCTCGACCGGGATGTACTCGACCTCGACCTTGGCGTTCTTGTGCTGCTGGGTGAAGGCGGCGATCGCCTCGTCCACGACCTTCTTCTTGGGGTCGTTGTTGACCTCCTGGAAGAGCCAGACGCGCAGGGTGCCGGACGTCTCGTCCTTCGAGGAGGTGGTGACGGAGGTCTGGGGGGCGCAGGCGGTGGCGGTGAGTCCCGCCAGGACGAGGGCGGCGGCGGGTGCGGCTATGCGGGAGCGGAGCTTCATTGGCGATCCCCAGGAGAAGAGTGCGAATGCATTGCGGCGTACGCAATGCATGTTTCGTACTGCACAACAGGAGGAGGCTAGAGCGGCTCAAACACGGGGACAAGTGGTCTCAACCACTCTGTGACCGGACGGAGCATCCTGCGCAACGCGCGGCGGGGCGGGGTGGGCACGCGAAACGGCCCCCGGGGCGCGCGCGAACGCGCTCGCCGAGGGGCGTCCGGGCCGTCCGGGCGAGGGCGGAGGACCCTTCGCACGGGAGTTGACGAATCGTCATGTCACCTTCTCCGCAGGCGAGTTGGGGCTGACACACGGAGAACGGCCTGCGGGTGCGGGTTCGTCGGCCGACGCCCCTCCGGGGGCCCTCCGGGGACTCTCCGGCACCCTCCGGGAACCCGTCCGGCAGTCAGCCGGTGCTCTCCGGGAGGAGGAAGCCCGCGAGGGTGTCGCGGGCGCGGGTGAGGTGCGCGGTCACCGCCTCGGCGACGCCGTCCGGATCGCCGTCGAGGATGCGGTCGAGGATGGCCTGGTGTTCCTCCGCGATGACCGACGGCTGGAGCAGCCGGCGGGTCTGGACCTGTGCCATGCACAGCCGCATCTCGCCCATGAGGGAGCCGTAGAGCCTGCTCATCCGGGGGCTTCCGGTGGCGTCCACCAGCGACAGGTGGAACCGCATGTCCGGCGCGACGATCGCGAGCGTCGGGATGTCGCCCTGGGCGACGATCTCCGCATGCGCCTCGAAGGCGCCCGGGGGTACCCGGCGGGTCCCGGCGAGTTTGCGCAGGACCTCGCGCTCGATGCACATCCGGCTGTCGTAGAGGTCGCGGACGTCCGCGACGCCGAGTTCGGGCACGTGGGCGGTCTTGTGCGCGGTACGGCGCAGCAGGCCCTCGGCCACCAGCTTCTCGATCGCCGCCTTGGCGGTGGGCCGCGAGACCTCGTACCGGCCGGCCACCTCGGCCTCCGGCAACAGCGCGTTGACCGGGATCTCGCCACTGAAGACGCGCTCGCGCAGGTCCTCCGCGAGCGCGTCGATGATCGATGTCATCTGTAGCTTGATGCCCCTCACCAGACCTCCACACCTGTCTTCGCGGGGGAGCGGTAGCGCCCTGGGCGAACGATATCAAGGGGTTGACTGACAAGAAATATTGTCTTACAAGTTTACCACCGGTGGCTCATCAGGAGCGCGGAGACCCAGCTGGGGAGTTCGTGTGTACCGACAAATCCTTGACCCCATCGCCGATTCCCTGATCCTTTCGGCGTTGTGCGCGGCCCTGCCCCTGGTCACCCTCTTCGTGCTCCTCGGCGTCTTCCGGGTGAAAGCGCACTGGGCGGCACTCTCGGCGGTGGCCTCGGCCGTCGCCCTCGCGGTCCTGGGCTGGAAGATGCCCGCCCTCCAGGCCCTCTCGGGCGTCTCGGAGGGAATCTTCTACGGCCTCTTCCCGATCCTGTGGATCTTGATCAACGCACTGTTCGTGTACCGCCTCACCGAGATCACCGGATGGTTCGCGGTCCTGCGCCGCACCTTCCGCTCGGTCTCCGACGACCAGCGCATCCAGGCGATCCTCATCGCCTTCTGCTTCGGCGCGCTGATCGAGGCGCTGGCCGGCTTCGGGACGCCCGTCGCCATCTCGGTCGTCATGCTCATCGCCGCCGGACTCAAGCCGATCAAGGCGGCGACGGTGGCACTGGTCGCCAACACGGCGCCGGTCGCCTTCGGCAGCCTCGCCGTCCCGATCACCACCCTGGCCGGCGTCACGGGCCTGCCCGTCGACGAGCTGGGCGCCATGGCCGGACGGCAGACACCGGTCCTCGCGGTGTTCGTCCCCCTGATCCTGGTCCTCCTGGTCGACGGCGCCCGCGGTGTGCGCCAGACCTGGCCCGCGGCCGTGGTCGCCGGTCTCACCTTCGGCATCAGCCAGTTCGTCTGGGCCCAGTGGGTGAGCGTCGAGACCACCGACATCGCCGCCGGCGCCGCGACCCTGGTGGTCCTGCTGGGCTTCCTGCGCGTGTGGCGCCCCCGCACCGTCGTCACCGCCGAGAGCAAGGACAGCGAGACGGACGCCCGCAAGGGCAGGTCCGCCACCGACGACGCCACCGACACCGACGGCGACACCGACGGCGACACCGACGGCGGGACGGGCGACGGGATCACCACCGCCGACGAGGCCTCCGTCCTGGACGCCGACGCCACCGCGGCCGACACCCACCGGGCCCGTACCGGCGAGGGCAGCGCCTGGCTCGCCTTCGCCCCGTACCTGATCATCATCGCGCTCTTCGCGATCGCCCAGTTCGGCCCGGTCAAGCAGTGGCTCGGCGTCCACGGCACCTACGCCTTCGCGTGGCCGGGGCTCGACGTCCTCCCGCCGACCGGGGACAAGCCCGTCGGCCTGACGACCTTCAAGCTCGACCACATCAAGGCGTCCGGCACGATCCTGCTGCTCTCCGGCCTGATCACCATGGCCCTGTACAAGATCCGGCCGGGCCGGGCGGTGCGCGCCTACGGCGGCAACCTCGTCAAGCTCCGCTGGACCGTGGTCACCGTCACCCTCGTGCTCGGTCTCTCCTACCTCATGAACCTCTCGGGCATGACCGCCACCCTCGGCGAGGCCCTCGCCCAGACCGGCCCGGCCTTCGCCTTCCTCTCCCCCATCCTGGGCTGGATCGGCGTCGCCCTCACCGGCTCCGACACCTCCTCCAACTCCCTCTTCGGCAACACCCAGGTCGCCGCGGCGCAGAAACTCGGCCTCGACCCGGTCCTGCTGGCCTCCGCCAACTCCTCCGGCGGTGTCCTCGGAAAGATGATCTCCCTCCAGAACCTCTCCGTCGCCGCCGCCGCGATCGGGCAGCCCGGCTCCGAGAGCCAGATCTTCCGCAAGGTGATCGGCTGGAGCCTCGGACTCATCGTGCTGTTCTCCTTCTTCGTCTACCTCCAGTCCACGCCGGTCCTCGGCTGGATGACCAAGTCCCTGTGAGCGGGGTAAGGGTGAGCGCTTTGAACACGACGATGAACACGACGATGAACACGACGATGAACACGGCAGCGGGCACGGCAGCGGGCACGACGGTGAACGCGGCGGCGGGCACGGCGTCGGACCCGGTGACGGGTCTCCCGGACCCGGCGGGCGGCGCGGGAGCGGCCCGGCGCCCGCGGGTGCTGTGCGCACCCGACAAGTTCCGGGACGCGCTCAGCGCCCAGGAGGCCGCGGAGGCCATGGCGGCCGGGGCGCGGCTGGCGGGCTGGGAAGCCCTCACCCACCCCCTGGCCGACGGCGGCGAGGGCTCGCTGGAAGCCGTCGTCGGCAGCGCCGGGGGCAGTTACCAGACGGTGGACGCCGTCGACCCGCTGGGCCGGCCGCACCGCACCCGGCTGGGCTGGCTCCCGGACCGCACCGCGGTCGTCGAGGCGGCCGAGGTGATCGGGCTGGCCGCGCTGGCCCCCGCCGACCGCGACCCGCTGCGCTCCGGCAGCGCGGGGCTGGCCGCGCCCGTCCTGGCCGCCGTCGCCGGAGGGGCCCGCCGCATCGTGGTGTTCCTCGGCGGCACGGCCACGGTGGACGGGGGCACGGGCCTGCTCGCCGCACTCGGCGCGCACCTCACCGACGAGCGCGGCGAGCCGGTCCCCGGTACCGGCGCCGGGCTGGCCCGCATCGCCCACGCCGACCTCGCCCCGGCCCGCCGGGCACTGTGCGGCATCCCGCTGGAGGCGGCGACCGACGTCAGGAGCCCGCTGTACGGGCCGGACGGCGCCGCGTTCGTCTTCGGCCCCCAGAAGGGCGCCGGTCCGCGGGACGTGGCCCGCCTCGACGAGGGGCTGCGCCGCTTCGCGCCGCTGCTCGGCAGCGCGGCGGACGTCCGCGGGGCGGGCGCGGCGGGCGGTCTCGGCGCGGCGCTGACCGCGCTCGGCGAGCGGCCCCCGCTGCTCGGCGCGGAGGTCGTCCTCGACCTGACCGGCTTCGCCGCCCGGCTGGCCACCGTCGACCTGTGCCTCTCGGGCGAGGGGCGGATCGACCGGAGCACGGCGGCGGGCAAGACGCCCCACGCGGTGCTGACCGCCGCCGCGCGGGCCGGGGTGCCGTGCGCGCTCGTCGGCGGTACGGTCACCGCCGAGGCGGAGGAGCTGTACGCCCACCACGCGGCGGGCATCGTCGCCGTCGGCCGTCGGCCCCGCCCGCTGGCGGAGGCGTTCACCACCACGGCCGACGACCTGGCCACGACGGTCCGCGCCCTGTGCACCCTCGCCGGGGCGTTCCGGCCGGTGCCCGCGGGGGCCGCCGGCCGGTGACGGACCGGTGACCGGCCGCCGCCGGTCCGGGTGCGCGATGCCCGGACCGGCGGCGGCAGTTGGCGGTCGAGTGACAAATGTCAGCGGGAAAGGTGAGGAATCGCAGCAGACCAGCGGATACACGGCTCCTAGCCTTCTCGGAGGGGGCGTCCTCGCGCCTCGCACCGCGCGTGTACGACCGTGAAGGAGAACGCCGTGCCGTATCCGGCCCCGCCCTCGTCCTCATCCTCGTCCCCGCCTCCGTCCTCGCTTTCCTCCCCGTCCCCGTCCCCGTCCGGCACCCCCCGTACCGGCGGCATCGGCCGGCGGCGGCTGGTGGCCACGGGCGCCGCGCTCGCCGCGGGCCTCGCGGTGGCGGCCTCCCCCGCGGCCTCCGCCGCGACGGCCGCCGCCGCTGCGCCCGGCCGGGCTCCGGGGGCCGCCCGGCCCCGTACGCCCGGTGGCGAGCCTCCTCCCGTACGGCTCGTCCTGCCCCGCCCGAGCGGCCCGCACCCGCTCGGCACCGTGGCGCTGCACCTCACCGACCACGGCCGCCGGGACCCCTGGTCCGACACCCGGCCGGCGCGGGAGGTGATGGTCCAGCTCTGGTACCCCGCGCGGGCCACCGCCACCGGCCCGGACCGGGCGCCCTGGATGACCGCGAAGGCCGCCGAGGTCTTCCAGCGGACGGGATACCTCCTCCCCCCGTACGCCACCCTCCCGGACACCCACGCCCGGACGGGCGCGGCGGCCCGGACGCGCGACGGCCGACGGCCGGTGATCATCTACTCCCACGGGCACGGCCAGCACCGCGCCTCCAGCACGGCGCTGGTGGAGGACCTCGCCAGCCACGGCTACGTCGTGGTCACCGTCGACCACACCTACGACGCCGGGCAGGTCGAGTTCCCGGGCGGCCGGGTCGAGACGTACGGCATGCCGCCCTTCTCGGACCGGGACGACGACCCGGTCATCCTCAAGGCCGTCGACGTGCGGGTGGCCGACACCCGTTTCGTCCTGGAGGAGCTGTCGCGGTGGGCGCGCCCCGGCCGGGGCCCGCACCCCGGCGGCGACCCGCTCCCGCAGGGGCTCGCCGGGGTCCTCGACCTGTCCCGGACCGCCATGTTCGGCCACTCGCTGGGCGGCGCGACCGCCGCGGCGGCGATGGCGGCCGAGGTGCCGTTCCTGGCGGGCGCGAACCTCGACGGCAGCCTCTTCGGCCCGGTGGTGACGCAGGGGCTGCGCGGGCCGTTCCTCCTGATGGGCGAGGACGCCGACGTCCATCCGAGCTGGCACGAGGTCTGGCCCCGGCTGCGCGGCTGGCGCCGCCACCTGCGGATGACCGGCACCCGGCACTTCTCGTACACGGACTACGAAACGTTCCTGCCGCAGGTCGCCGAGCGGCTCGGAGCCACCCCCGAGCAGCTCGCGGAGGCCATCGGGCCGCTCGACGGAGCCCGGGCCGTCGAGATCCAGCGCCGTTTCCTGCTCGCCTACTTCGACCTCCACCTGTGCGACCGCCGCGCCCGGCTCCTCGAAGGCCCGTCACCCCGCTACCCGGAGGTCGACTTCATCGCCTGACGGCGCACACACGGGCGGCCCGGCGACCCGGTAACCCGATGGTGGCCCGGTGGCCGATATTGCCCTCTATGCACAGTGTGATGATCCGACCACGATGGGTGCTTCCTTCCGGGTTCTGGACGACGAACGGACGAAGCAACGATGGCGTCGGAAATCACTGCGGGCCGCAGCTACGTGATCCGCAACCGCAAGGGCGGGTACGTACTGAACGTCGCGGGCAACGGGACCAACCCGTCCGCGAAGATCGACACCTGGGACCTTCAGACGAACCACGACCGCAACAGCCAGCTCTGGCACCTCTTCCCGCTGGACCAGGGCAGTTTCCTGATCGTGAACAAGAACAGCGGCCAGGTCCTCAACGTGGTGGGCAACAGCTCGGCCGCGTCCACCCGGCTGGAGCAGTACCCCTTGCAGTCCGCTCCGGAGGCCATGCAGACCTGGATGCTGCGCCCCGCTCCCGGCGGCGGGTACTTCGTCGTCAACAAGCGCAGCGGCCTCTACATGAACATCCAGGGCAACGATCCGGCCAACGGGCGCGTCGAGCAGTACCACTACCAGAACGGCGCGGACGCCGCGCAGGTGTGGGACCTGGAGGTGGAGGACGAGTACAAGTCCGTCCTGGACCTCGCCCACATCGTCACCGACCCCGCGGACGTCGGTGACGTGCTCCGGCTGACCGGTTTCCGCCAGCCCACCAAGAAGCAGACCGACGCGGTCCTGATCGGCCAGGCGGCCGTGCCGTTCCCGCTGGTCCAAGACCCGGCCCTGTCCCGGGACCGGCAGGCCCAGGAGTCCCCGTACTACCTGCTCAAGCGGCACGGCTACTGGTCGCTGGTCTACTACTTCGAGCACAGCGGCTCCTCCGAGTACACCAAGTCCCAGGAGGTGAAGGTCGGTCTGACGACGACCAACTCCCGGGAGGTCGAGTCGACGGTGGGCATCTCGGTCACGGCGGAGGCGTCGTTCAGCTACGGCGGGTTCAGCGGCTCGCTCAGCGCGACCCTGAGCGCGGAGCTCAAGGTGACCACCAGCTCCAGCTCCACACAGGAGAGCACCCGCACCGACACCGTCTCCCGCACCTACGCCGCCGGGAAGCGGGCCAGCGAGGCCATCTGGTACAAGGAGGACCGCTACACCCTGGAGCGGCTGGACGGCACCAAGGTCACCGAGTGGACCGTCCGCGACTCCGACACCGTCATCAGCGACGGCTACTCCGGCTGAACCTGCCCGGTCCGCAGCCCTGGGGTACGGGGCGTCCGAGTACCGGCACCGGCACCGGCACCGGCACCGGCACCGGTGTTGGTTCCGGTTCCGGTTCCGGTTCCGGTCAGAGGAGGCGGGCCATGCCCACCGACGCGGGGGCGGTCTCGGCGAAGCCGAACTTCGCGTAGAGGTGACGGGCGTCGCCGTCGGCGATCAGGGAGACGTACGTGCCCTGCGGGGCGCGGCGTTCCAGCTCCGCGCAGAGCGCGGCCATGACGCGCTTGCCCAGGCCGTGGCCCTGGTGGTCGGGGAGGACGCAGATGTCGACGATCTGGAGGAAGCACCCTCCGTCGCCGATGATCCGGCCCATGCCGACCGTCCGGCCGCCGTGGCCGACCGTCACGCAGTACCAGGAGTTCGGCAGCCCGATCGCCGCGCCCTCCACGCTCTTCGCGCCGAGCCCGGTCGCGCCGCGCAGCAGGCGGTAGGTCTCGACGTCCGGCACCCCGGGCCGGATCTCGTACGCGGCGACGCCGTCCGCCGTCCCGTTCCCGACGCCGTTACCGCCCCCGTCACTGGTCCCGTTCCCGATGCCGTTCGTCATGTGCGCCGTGCCTGTCCGTGAGGGAGTCCGCCGAGGTGAAGGGTACGGTCCCGGCCCCGGCGGGAGCCGGTCGGGGCCGGGCCTGACCAGGGCGGCTACCGGGCCGGCCGTCGCGCGGGGGCGTCCGTCAGCAGCAGGTTCTTCTGCGGCTTGCCCATGGCGTTGCGCGGCACCGAGGCGACGAAGCGGACCTCGCGCGGGCGTTTGTGCACGGACAGGTGGGCGGCGACGAACGCGGTGATCTCCTCGGCCGTGACCCCCTCGGCGACGACGAAGGCGACGATCCGCTGGCCGAGGTCCGGGTCCGGGACGCCGACGACGGCCGCCTCGCTGACCTTCGGGTGGTCCAGCAGCGCGTTCTCGACCTCGCCCGCGCCGATCCGGTAACCGCCCGACTTGATCAGGTCGGTGGAGGCCCGGCCCACGATCCGGTGGGCGCCGTCCGCCTCGTCGATCGCCGCGATGTCACCCGTACGGAACCAGCCGTCCGCGGTGTACGCGGCGGCGGTCGCCTCCGGGCTGCCCAGGTAGCCGGAGAACAGGGTCGCCCCGGTGAGCTGGAGTTCCCCGATCGTGGCGCCCGGTTCGGCGGCGACGCGGGTACGGATGCCCGGCAGCGGGGTGCCGACCGTGCCGGGGCGGAGCGCGCCGCCCGCCCGGCCGCTGACGGTGATCAGGGTCTCGGTCATCCCGTAACGCTCCACGGGCCGCTGCCCGGTGAGCCGTTCCAGCTCCCGGAAGACGGGCGCGGGCAGCGCGGCGCTCCCCGAGACCAGCAGCCGGGCGCCCGAGAGCGCGGCGGCGGCGGGCGGGTCGGCGACGACGCGGGACCAGACGGTGGGCACCCCGAAGTAGAGGCTGCCGCCCGCCCGCGCGTACGCCCCCGGGTCCGGCCGCCCGGTGTGGACGAGACGGCTGCCGGTCCGCAGCGCCCCGAGCACGCCCAGCACCAGCCCGTGCACGTGGAACAGCGGCAGCCCGTGGACCAGGGTGTCCTCGGCGCTCCACTGCCAGGCCCCGGCCAGCGCGTCCAGGTCGGCGGCGATGGCCGCGCCGCTGAGCAGTACGCCCTTGGGCGGGCCCGTGGTGCCGGAGGTGTAGAGGATCAGCGCCGGGTCCCCGGGCGCGACGGCCGTCCCGGACCAGTCGGGGCGGCGGCGGGCGAAGTCCACCTCGATCAGGGCGGCCCCGGAGTCGCGCAGGATGTGGTCGCGCTCGGCGGGCCCGGCGTCGGGCGGCAGCGGTACGCAGGGCACCCCGGCCAGGACGGCTCCGGCCACGGCGGCGACGGTCTCCAGCGAGGCCGTCGCGGTCACCGCGAAGGCCGGGGCCCCGGCCACCTCGGCGGCGACGGCGCGGGCGGCGGCGAGGAGTTCCTCGTACGAGGCGGTGCGCCCGCCGACGCTGACGGCGTCGGCCCGGTCCCCGTACACCCCGGTGAGTGCGGTCAGCATGGCGGCGGTTCCCCTTCATCGGTCTCGGTCCCCGGATGCCCGGCCCGACACCCCACGCCGCCCCGGCACCCGCGCGACGAGCGTACGGGCCGGGACGGACGGCGGGGACGGGGCTCAGCCGATGTCGGTGCGGGTGAACCTCCACAGGGCAGCCGCCGAGACCGGGAGCAGGTAGAGGGCCAGGGCCAGGAAGGCGTGGGAAGCGGGCGTGCCCTCGCGCATGGCGGCGCAGGCGATCTCACCGACGCAGTCGGTCCTGTCCGTGAGCATCAGCAGGCGTTCGTTGAGGACGGCGAAGGTGATCCCGGAGAAGTGGTAGTCCGTCAGCAAGGGGACGTAGTCCTGTGTCAGGCGTTCGGCGACGACGACGTAGGCCAGGGCGATGCCGAGCGACACCGTCAGGCTGCGGGTCAGCATGGCCAGGCCGTAGCCGACCAGGGCCACCAGTCCGACGAAGAGGGCGCCCCGCAGCACGATGACGGCCAGTACGGTCCAGAAGTGTGCGTCGGCTCCGGCGGTGGTGCCCCGGAAATGGGCGGTGACCAGGAGCAGCGGGACCAGGAACACCGCTGTCGCCGCGGCCGTCGACGCCGCGACGGCGGCGACGAGCAGGCCGCGGGTGGCGAACAGGCGCACCCGGCGCGGCTCGGCGGCGGCGAGGTTGAGGATGACGCGGGAAGACCAGTCGGAGCCTCCGCTGAAGAGTCCGAAGACCAGTCCGGCGACCGCGACGCCCGACAGCACGGCCCGCAGGTCCACGAACGACGCCTTGGTCAGCTGATAGCGCGGATCGTCGAAGAAGTACTGCGGCGACAGCTTCTCGACGGCGCCCGGCCTCCTGGCGGCCTCCGCGGCGTACTGCTGGTAGGCGGCCTCGGCCCTGCGCCAGGCCGTGGCCATGTCGGTGTCGTGGCCGAGGTACGCGGACAGCGCGTACGCGACGAGGACCGACGGCAGGGCGTACAGGGCCAGGCGAACCGGCCGGGGGCTCAGAATCCGGCGTAGTTCGGCGCGGGCGAGCCGGCGCAGGGGGAGCGGGCGGGAACGGTGGTCCGGGGGAGGAAGAGCGGCCGGGCGACCCGTCTCGGGTGCGGCTGCCGTCGTCATCAGGTGATGTCCGTTCGGGTGAAGCGCCACAGGGCCACCAGCAGCACCGGTACGAGATAGATCAGTACGCCGACGAACCCGTCCGCGGCGGTGAGATCGACGTGGACCGCCTCACAGCCCGGGCCGGCGATGCAGTCGGACTCCGCCATGGGGACCACGGGTTTCTCGTTGAGCACGGCGAAGATCAGCCCGTCCATGTCGTACTCGGCTCCGCGCGGCCCGCGGCCCGCGAAGATCTGGTCCGCACCGGCGAGGTAGAGGAATCCGATGGCGAGGGCGGTGGATGCCTTGCGCGTCAGCATGGCCAGGCCGTAGCCGAGCAGGCAGAGCAGTCCGACGAGGAGGACGCCTCGCAGGTACTGGCTGACGAGGGCGGCCCAGTAGACGCCGTCGAGGCCGGCCGTGCTCCCTCTGGTCCGCGCGGCCAGCAGGAGCAGGGGGACGAGCAGCAGCCCGGCCCCCGCGGTCGCCGCCATCGACAGGCCGGTGGCGAGCAGGGCACGGGTGACGAACAGCCTGAACCGGCGCGGCTCGGCCGCCGCGAGGGTGAGCATGACCCGCGAGGACCAGTCGGAGCCTCCGGCGACCATGCCGAAGACCACCGCCGCGGCGGCCAGAGCGGTGACGAGCGTGCGCAGATCCCCGAAGGACAGGGTGTCCATGAGATAGCGCGGGTCGTGGAAGAAGTTCTTCACGCTCGTGCCGGATGCGGTCGCGAGGCCGTAGGAGCGGGCGTCCGAGAGGAACTGGGCGTACCGCTCATCGGCGCTGCGCCAGGCACCGGCGGTGTCGGCGTCGTGGAGCAGCAGTTTGGACAGCCCGAACACGATGGTTGCCAGGGGCAGGCCGAACGCCACGTAGCGCATGGCCCGTGGAGCCCGCAGCCGCCGCAGCTCGGCCCGGACGAGACGGCGCCAGGGCAGCGGTCCGCCGGCCGGGTGCCGCTGCCGGAGCGGGGTGGAGACCCGGTGGTCAGTCGCCATGCTGTCGCCCCCGGGGCACCGTGGCGGCGTCCGCCGCACGGATGGCCGCCACGTAGATGTCTTCGAGGGACGCCGACTCGACCAGCAGTTCGCGGGGGTAGACGGACCGGTCCGCGAGCAGTCTGAGCACTTCGGAGCCGTCGGCACGGTCGTACCGGTCCGTGCCGGCCGGATCGTCACCGGTCGGGGCGTCACCGGTCGGATCATCATCGGTCGGCGCGGCGCGGCGCGGTTCGACCTGGAGCTCGGCGCCGGCGGGGCCGTTGGTGGGCACGGCCGTGTACCCGTGGTCCGCCAGGACGCTCTGGGCGGTCACCGCGTCGTGGACCCGTACCACCAGGCGTGACGTTCCCTGGCTGAGCAGTTCGGGAACGCTCGCGTCGCAGATCACGCGGCCGTTCCGGACGATCGTGACCCAGTCGCTGACGAGTTCCACCTCGGCGAGGATGTGCGAGGAGACGACGACGGTCATGCCGCGCTCGTCGCGCAGCCGCTTCAGCAGTTCCCGCATGTGGCGGACCGCCTCGGGGTCCAGGCCGTTCATCGGCTCGTCCAGCACCAGCAGATCGGGCCGGGAGATGAGGGCCGCCGCGACCCCGAGCCGCTGTTTCATGCCGAGCGAGTACCCGGAGTACGCACGCCGGGCGGCCCGGTCCAGTCCTACCAGGTCCAGCGCGTCGGTGACCTCGCTCCGGTCCGCGCCGTGCAGTTCGCCGAGGAGCCGCAGATTGTGTTCGCCGGTCAGCGAGCCGGTGAAGGCCGGGCCCTCGATGAGGGCCCCCATCCGGCGGGCGACGAACCGCTGGTCGCGCGGCAGCTCGTGGCCGAACGCGGTGATGGTCCCGCGGTCGGGGCGGACCAGCCCCAGGAGCGCCTTGAGCGCGGTGGTCTTGCCGGACCCGTTCGGCCCCAGCAGCCCGACGACCGCCCCTCTCGGGATGGACATGGAGAACCCGTCGAGAGCGACCTGCCGGCGCCCGCGCGAGGTCCGGAACGACTTGAACACCTGGTCGAACCGGACCAGGACCTCCGGGAAATCGCCCACGGTCACCCCTGGACGCCGGTCTCGGCGAGCGTGCCGGGGGTGGGGACGGCGAAGGCGATCCCGCAGTGTCCGAGGCGGTTCCCCTCGTCCCAGGACTTCTTGTTCAGGGGGGCCAGGTAGAGGCTGATGAGGGTGCCCCGCCGGGAGCCGATCATCGGGGCGAGCTTCGGTTCGCACGCGGTACGCATCTGGTCCATCACTCCCCTGTCACCGGGGAACTTCGCGGAGGCGTCGCCGGGCAGGGTCACCTGGGAGACGATCTCGAAGAAGTGGGGTGTCCGGCAGTCCACGGTGCCGACGGGCGCGTCGGTGTGCACGTCGCCCCGGTGGTTGGAGCATGTGCCGGCCTTGAGGTCCTTGAACGCCACCGGTGTGCCCTGCGGCAGGTCCTTGAAGGGGTCGGCCCCGGTCGGCGGCCCCGGCGGCTGCCCGGCGTCCGACGCTGTGGCACCGGCCGGCTTGTCCGCCGTGGTGGCGCAGCCGGCCAGCGCCAGCAGACCGAGCGCCACCGTCACCGTCACCGTCGCTGGTAAGAGGGTTGAGGCACGACGCATGCTTGCTCGCCTTCGGTTGTGCGGAAACCCACTGCCCCCTGCGCAGAAAGTTGCTTCTGCGCAGAAGGCAGTGGGTCAGTCAGCAGTCGGGATCAACAGGAGCGGGTGCCGTAGTACGAGTCCCACGTGTCGCCATCATCTCCGCCATTGTTGTCGGCGTACCAGTCCACCAGACCGTTGGCGTAGGCACCGACGTAGTGGTTGCCGGTGCGGTGACTGTGACCAGAGGCCCAACTACCTTCTTCCGCACCGGGGTTGCCGTTGATGTAGACCGTGCTCCACTCGCACCGGGTATCGGCCTGGGCCACGCCGGCGCCCCCGCCGACAACTGCCAGTCCGCCCAGCAGCGCAGCTGCCGCCCCCATGGCACCGATGCGTCGAATGTTCTTCACGTTCCCGCCCCTCATCGATTCTTGTTGCACTGGCGATTTGCTGGGCAATCATGTGTGGCTCTCTCGACCACGGTCAACCAGATATGGCCTCCTGACCGAAGTCAGCCTGTCCGCACCCCGGAAGGACCCTCACCCCACGCCGTCGCCCTACGTCACCGCCCCTCGCACGAGCCGATGAAACATGCGTGCGACACCGTCCCCAGCGCTACCTTCTGTGAACCAGAACAACAAGAGGGAACAAACATTCCGCTCCGTACGGTCACGAAGTTGGCGAGAAAGAGCCGAACACCATGCCGATCCGACGCCTCGGGCGGGGCGGAGTGAGGTGGGCGCGGCCTACGGCCGGGCAGGGGTGACGGGGATCGTGGTGGGGATCGTGCACCAGACGGTCCCGGTGCCGGGTGAGTGTCCCCAGCGTCCGCCCAGTTCGGCGGTGACGAGGTCCACGAGGTGCAGGCCCCGGCCGCGCTCCGACTCCAGGCCGGGGGCCCGTACCTGCGGGTGCCCGTGAGCCTCGTCCCGTACCTCGATCCGGAGCCCGCCGCGCACGGACACCTGGGTGACCGTCACACACCCGCCACCGGAGTCGGCCGTGTGCTCGACCGCGTTCGTCACCAGCTCGCTGACGACCAGCAGGACGGAGTCCCGCAGCGCGCCGAGCCCCAGACAGCCGAGCCGCGCGTCCACCACCCGCCGGACCTCCCCGACCCGCCGCGCGTCCACGTCCGGCACCGGCTCACCCACCGCCCGCCCCTGAACCACGAACGAGCAGCACATGAGGTCTGCGGTCCGCCGGATACCGCCGACCGCCTCTGTCGTCGCCGACGAGGGCGGAAGCGCGAGCGGGGTGGTCGTCTGCGTCATGGTCCACACCTGTCCGAATAGGCCGGTAAGGGAAGTCAGCCGGAGGGAGCCGCCATGACCAGAACCAGGCCGGAACAGCACTCCGACTCAGCGGCCTGACCTTGGCTGTCCGAAGGTCGGCCGCTTCGCCTCAACTAGCCTGCCGCTCGGTAGAGTTATAGGGCAACGGATATCGAGGTGAATATTCTC
Organism: Streptomyces sp. NPDC051567; assembly: GCF_044454165.1. NCBI lineage: Bacteria > Bacillati > Actinomycetota > Actinomycetes > Kitasatosporales > Streptomycetaceae > Streptomyces > Streptomyces sp. NPDC051567. The sequence continues at coordinate 36,924 of NZ_JBITDK010000034.1, forward strand.
CGCGATAGAAAATGGCACATGCCATCGCCTACTCATCGACTGTTGCCACGCGCGCATCGCGTGCCAGACTGCGCGCACCGGCAGTACGGGCAGGCGCATGAACGGCATCGGCGCGCGCATGGAAAGGAGAGACACACGCATGGCTGCGAAACCCAGGCCGACCGTCCGACGCATCGAGCTCGGATACGAGCTGCGCCAGCTCCGCGAACGTGCCGGCATGACCTTGGAAGAGGTCGCGGAATCGGGTGCGGTGACGAAGATGTACTTCGCCAAGCTCCAGCGCGTGGAGAAGGGCACCCAGACCCTCCGGACGGCCGCTGAGCTGAAGGCACTCCTGAACCTCTACGGCGTCGAGGGCGAGGAAGACGTCGCGGCCTTGCTGGAGATCCAGCGGGAAGGTGGCAGCCAGGACTGGTGGACACCCTTCCAGTCCACGATGCCCTCAGGAATGCCACGGTTCGTCGGCATCGAGTCCGCTGCCACGGAAACATGGGCCTTCCATCCGATGCTCGTCCTTGGCCTGCTTCAGACGGAGGACTACGCCCGCCGTCTTCACGAGGTCGCACAGCCGGTCGAGGAGACGACCAGCGAGGCCATCACGCGGAACGTCGAAGTACGGATGCGACGGAAGGAAGCCATCCTCCGAGAGGATGAGCCCCTGCGACTGTCCGCCGTGCTCTGGGAGCCTGCCCTCAGACACCTCGTGGGTGACCCGGACGTGATGCGCGCGCAGTACGCCGAGCTGATCCAGCTCGCGGGCCTGCCGAACGTCACGATCCAGATCCTCCCGATACTGCCTCCGAAGTTCCGCGGGCACACCCCGACACACAACTTCAGCGTGCTCCACCTGCCGGATGAACTGCCCACCTCGGTCCAGGTGGACGCTCCGTGGACTTCGACCTCCGTGTCCGACAAGCCGCGCGAGGTCGGGCGGTTCAAGCGGGCCTTCACCAGTCTGTTGTCCTCGGCGCTACCGCCGGAGGACACCCCAGAGTTCCTGCACCAGCTATCGCGAGAGATCCCATGATGAACCAGAAGCTCACCAACACCCGATCCGAAACCCGCCTGACCTGGGTCAAGTCCTCCTACTCCGACGGTGCCGGGCAGAACTGCGTCGAGGTCGCCGTTCTGGCCGGTTGCATCGGCATCCGCGATTCCAAGGACACATCGGGCCCGGCTCTCCTGGTGCCCGCCGAAGCGTGGACCGCCTTCGTCGGGATGGCCCGCAGCTAGACCGTGTTGCGGGGTTCTCCCGGACAGGGCAAGGAGGACCCCGCAGTCCGTCTCAGCTTGGCGTACGGCGCCGACGCGACGAACTCCTGGCCGTGTGGGACCGAGAAACCGGCCCGGCCGCCGGAAGGCACTCCTGAGTTCCTGAAACAGCTATCCCGGGAGATCACCACATGAACCAGAACCTCACGAACACCGGATCAGAGCCGCGCACGTGGTTCACGTCGTCCTACAGCAACGACACCGGAGGATCGTGCGTCGAGGTCGCCGTTCTGGCCGGTTGCATCGGCATCCGTGATTCCAAGGACACGTCGGGCCCGGCTCTGCTGGTGCCCGCCGAAGCGTGGACCGCCTTCGTCGGGATGGCCCGCGGCTGAGGGCTGTCCCGTCATGCCCGGCGGCGGGCCGGCACAGCCGACCGGGCGGCGTACGCAGACGCGGGGTCTGCGTACGCCGCCCTGGGTGGGACGGCCTGCGGGGGGCCGCACCGTCATGGTGGTTACTGCGGGTCGCGGTCGAACTTCGACGTCGACCAGAAGTAGCCGAGCACGGTCAGGCCCAGGCACCAGGCGACGGCGAGCCACCCGTTGGCGCCGATCTCGCCGCCGAGCAGGAGCCCGCGCAGGGTCTCGATGGCGGGCGTGAACGGCTGGTACTCGGCGATCGGCTGGAACCAGCCCGGCATCGCGTCGACGGGGACGAAGGCGCTGGAGAGGAGCGGCAGCAGGATCATCGGCAGCGCGTTGTTGCTGGCGGCCTCCGCGTTCGGGCTGATCAGGCCCATGCCGACCGCGATCCAGGTGAGCGCCGTGGCGAAGAGCACGAGCAGCCCGAACGCCGCCAGCCACTCCAGGACGCCGGCGCCCGTGGACCGGAAACCGATGGCCACGGCGACGGCGCCCACGAGGACCACGCTCAGGACCGACTGGAGCACGCTGCCGACGACGTGCCCGACGAGCACCGACCCGCGGTGGATCGCCATCGTGCGGAAGCGGGCGATGATGCCCTCGGTCATGTCGTTGGAGACGGACACCGCGGTCCCGACCACGGTGCCGCCGATGGTCATCAGCAGGATGCCCGGGACGAGGTACGCGATGTACGCGGAGCGGTCCGCACTGCCACCACCACCGCCGCCACCGCTACCGCCACCGCCGATGCCCGCGCTCATCACGTCGCCGAAGATGTAGACGAAGAGCAGCAGCAGCATGATCGGGGTGAGCAGCAGGTTCAGGGTCAGGGAGGGGTAGCGCCGCGCGTGCAGGAGGTTGCGCCGGAGCATCGTGGACGAGTCGCGCACGGCGAGGGAGAGGGAGCTCATCGGCCGGTCTCCTTGGGCTGGTTGGGCTGGTTGGACCGGTCGGGGACTGCGGCGCCGCCGGTCAGGGCGAAGAACACGTCGTCGAGGTCGGGGGTGTGCACGGTCAGCTCGTCCGCCTCGATGTCGGCCGCGTCCAGCCAGTCGAGGATGGAGCGCAGCTCGCGCTGGCTGCCGTCGCTGGGGAGCTGGAGGGTGAGGGACTCGTCGTCGCGAGTGGCCTCGCGCAGGGCGGAGGCGGCGGACCGGTACGCGGCCGGGTCGGTGAAGCGGAGGCGGACGTGCCCGCCGGGGACGAGCCGCTTGAGTTCCTCGGCGGTGCCTTCGGCGGCGATCTTGCCGTCGTCGAGCACCGCGATGCGGTCGGCGAGTTCGTCGGCCTCCTCCAGGTACTGCGTGGTGAGGAAGACGGTGACGCCGTCGGTGACCAGCTCGCGGATGATGCCCCACATGGTGTGGCGGGAGCGCGGGTCGAGGCCGGTGGTCGGCTCGTCGAGGAAGATGATCCGCGGGTTGCCGACGAGCGTCATGGCGATGTCGAGGCGGCGCTTCATACCGCCGGAGTAGGTGGAGGCCGGCTTCTTCGCGGCCTCGGTGAGGTCGAAACGCTCCAGCAGCTCGGCGGCGACCCGCCGTCCCTCGCCCCTGGCCAGGTGGTGCAGTTCCGCCATGAGGAGCATGTTCTCCTCGCCGGTGATCAGGTTGTCGACGGCGGAGAACTGCCCGGTGACACCGATCGCGGCGCGGACCGCCTGCGGGTCGGCGGCCAGGTCGTGGCCGCCGACGCGGACGGCGCCGGAGCCGTGGCCGGCGGAGACGAGGGTGGAGAGGATCTTGACGACGGTGGTCTTGCCGGCGCCGTTCGGGCCGAGCAGCGCGAAGACGGTGCCTGCCGGGATGTGCAGGTCGATCCCGTCGAGGACGAGCTTGTCACCGTAGGACTTGCGCAGGCCGACAGCGGAGACGGCGGCGGGCGACTCCTGGCCGCTGCCGCGCCTGGGCACGGGAACAGGCATGGGCATGGGCATGGGCATGGGCATGGGCATGGGCATGGGCATGACAGATGAAGGCATGGGCCCTCCGGGTCGAAGGCTGGAACGGAGTGAAGGAAACGGAGCGGAGGGAACGGCGGGACGGGAACGACGGGACGCGGGAACGGCGGGACGGGAACGGAGCGGAGGGCGGGCCCTCAGGCGCGGGCGCGGGCGCGGCGGATGTCGATGTTGCCGTGGCGGGTCCGGGCGTGGACCTTGACGGTGTCCTCGGCTCCCCCGGCGTCCCCGGTGTCCTCCGGGGCCTCGGAGGCGGTGAGCGTGTTGCGCACCTGCCCGGAACCGGAGTGGGCGTCGAGCCAGGCGGCGGTGCCCTCACGGATGCCGACCTCGATGGCGCCGTAGGAGGTCTCCAACTGGACGGTGCCGCGCGCGACTTCGGCGACGCGCAGGGTGCCTTGGGCGGTGGTGGCGGTGACCGAGCCCTCGGCGCGCGCGATGTCGATGTCGCCGTGGGCGCCGCTCACCCGCAGGTCGCCGGTGACGGCGCCGACGGTCGTGGTCCCGTGCGAGTTCTTCAGGACGGCGGGACCGTCGACGGTGCCGACGCGCAGGCTGCCGGAGCTGGTGGTGATCTCGGCCGCGCCCTCGACCCGGTCGACGGTGATCGAGCCGTGGGAGGCGGTCAGCCGGAGCGGCCCGGTCGTGTCGAGCCGGACGTCACCGGACGAGGTCTTCACGCGGACCTCGCCGAGCCGGCCCTCGCCGAGCACCTGGACCCAGGCGCCGGTCATGTCGACGCGTGAGCCCGTGGGCAGTTCGACCGTCACGTCGACGGTGCCGGGGCGCCCGAAGGGGTTGCGCGGCCTGGACGTCCTGACGGTCAGGACGCCGCCCGCGTACGTGACCTCGGCCTGGTCGGCCGACCGCACGTCCTGGTCCCGCTTCGGGTCGCGGGGCCGCACCTCGACGACCGTGTCGAGGCGGTCGCCCGCGGTGAACCGGAGGGAACCGGCTTCCACGTGGACGGTGGCCGAGATCGGTTCGGGGGTGTCGAAAGAAGGCATGGCTGTCCCGTCCTCGTGAGTCTTGGGGTCGTCCCCGCTGGTGGGACGTGGTGGGGGTGAAGTAGCGCGGGTGAAGTGGCGCGGGTGCGCGTGCAGTAGTACGGGTGCGGGCGCAGGCACGGCAGGGTCTAGCGCACCCAGCCCGTGAAGCTCTGGCCGATGGTGTGGGCCCGCTCCGTCGCGCGCGGCCGTGTGCCGCCGTCGACCGCGGCCGACACGGCCCGCACCAGCCACGCGTTGACCGACAGGCCCTCGTTGCCCGCGGCCTCCTCGGCGCGCGCCTTGAGGTGCGCCGGCAGACGCAGGTTGACGCGGGCGGTGCCGCCCTCGTCCGCGTCGGCGAGGACCGGGGCCGGGGTCGAAGCCGGGGCGGGCAGTGGTGCGGGTGCCGGTGCGTCGAGCGGTCCGGTCCGGTCCTCGCGCTGCGGCAGCACCACCACGAAGTCGGGGTCGATGCCACGCAGCCGTACGTCGACCGAGCCGGGGGCGAGTTCACGGGTGATCTCGTCCATGGCGGCGGACAGCACGTTGAGCAGGGTCAGGCGGGTGGCCGACTCCAGCGGCGCGGTCAGCCGCTCGGCGAGCTCGCGGGCTTCGTCGCCCCCGGCTTCGGCGGCCACCGCCAGTTCCCTGCGGAGCGTTTCGATGTACGGCGTGAGGTCCATGACGCCACTATGGCACCACTGTGGTGTCATCAACAAGCCCCAAGGGCCAACTTATGGCGCAAGGATGGGCTGCCGGGTGGAAGGTTGACTTATTCTTGCAGGTCAGAGGCGGTACGAAGTGACGGTGCCAGATTGTCGCGAGATGGTGCCACGCGGAGCTGGACGGTCGCGAGGGCCGCATGGCCCGCACGGGCCATGCGGGCCATGCGGGCCATGCGGGCCGGCTCCGTGCTCAACGGGGATGCCGGGTTGTGCGTCCTTGTGGAGGTGACCCTTGCGCAGACCACGACTCCCGAGCTGTCCGCCCGCGATACCTGGCGGGCCCTGTACCGGCATTTCCGCCCGCACCGCTGGACGGTCGCGTTCGGCGGCTTCCTCGCCCTGATCGGCGCCGCGACCGGCATCACCCAGCCCCTGGCCGCCAAGGCGCTGGTCGAACGGCTCGGGCAGCAGGAGCCGGTCACCGCGATCCTGGTGACCCTCACCGTGCTGGTGGTGCTCGGCACGGTGATCGAGGCGGTCGGCGCGTACGTCCTGGAGCGCACCGCCGAGTCCGTGGTGCTCGCCGCGCGCCGCACTCTGATCGGGCGGCTGCTGCGGCTGCGGCTGCCGGAGATGGAACGGAGCCGGCCGGGCGACCTGATGTCGCGGATCACCTCGGACACCACCTTGCTGCGCGCGGTCACGACCAACTCGATCGTCTCGGCGGCCATCGGCGGGCTCGGATTCCTCGCCACGATCGTGATGATGGCGGTGATGGACCCGGTCCTGCTCGGCGTGACCCTCGGTGTGATCGTGGTGATCTCCGCCTCCGTCGCGCTCGTCATGCCGAAGATCTCGCAGGCGGCCAAGCGCTCCCAGGAGGCGGTCGGCGAGATATCCACCCGGCTGGAGCGGGCCTTCGGGGCGTTCCGCACGGTCAAGTCCTCGGGCGCCGAGGACCGTGAGGCCGCGGTCATCGACGCGGCCGCGACGCAGGCGTGGCGGCACGGGCTGACGTCGGCGAAGTGGCAGTCGGTCGCCTCGTCTTCGGTCGGGCTGGCCGTGCAGGTGTCGTTCCTGGCGGTGCTGGGGGTCGGCGGCGCCCGGGTGGCGTCGGGCGCTATCTCGGTGGCCACGCTCGTGGCCTTCCTGCTGTACCTCTTCTACCTGATCGACCCGGTGAGCAAGCTGGTGGAGGCGGTCACCCAGTACCAGGTCGGGGCCGCGGCCATCGCGCGGATCGAGGAGGCGGAGCGGCTGGAGACCGAGCCGCGGCCGGCCGCCGCCCAAGCCCTGGCCGGAGCCCAGGCCGGGGCTACGGCTACGGCTACGGCTACGCGGGGTACGGCCGTCGCCGGGCCCGCGTCCCTCGTGTTCGAGGACGTCACCTTCCGCTACCGCGACGGTCAGCCGTTCGTCCACCACGGCGTGTCCTTCGAGGTGCCCGGTGCCGGGATGACGGCGTTCGTCGGCCCGTCAGGCGCGGGCAAGACAACGGTGTTCGGGCTGATCGAGCGGTTCTACGACGCGACCGGCGGCCGGATACTGGTCGACGGCAAGGACGTACGGGACTGGCCGCTGGACGAGCTGCGCGCCTGCATCGGATACGTCGAGCAGGACGCTCCGGTACTGGCGGGCACGCTGCGGGAGAACCTGCTCTTCGCCACACCGGACGCGACGCGGGAGCAGATCCGCGAGGTGCTGGTACGGACCCGGCTGGACGCGCTCGTGGACCGGTTGCCGGACGGCCTCGACACCGTCGTCGGGCACCGCGGTTCCACGCTGTCGGGCGGCGAACGCCAGCGCGTCGCCATCGCGCGGGCCCTGCTGCGCGGGCCCCGGCTGCTGCTGCTCGACGAAGCGACCTCGCAACTCGACGCGGTCAACGAGCTGGCCCTGCGGGACGTGGTCGCGGAGGTGGCGCGCGAGGTGACGGTGCTGGTGGTGGCGCACCGGCTCTCGACGGTGACGCTCGCCGACCGGATCGTGGTCATGGAGGCGGGCAGGGTCCGCGCGGTGGGCACCCACGCCGAACTGGTGGCCGGTGACACCCTGTACGGGGAGCTGGCGGCGACGCAGTTCCTGACCTCCACCACCTGAGCGACGGGGCGACCCACGGCCGGGGCCCACGGCCGGGTCCCGGGCGCCGGGTCCCGGGACCACCACCTGCCCGGGTCTCACGGCCCTGCCGCCGCCCCGCCCGGTGGCGCGCCGCGCCCCCGGCACCCGGGCGCCGGGACCCCGGTAGCCCGGACCAGGGCCTCAGATCAGGGCCTCAGATCAGGCCCTGGGCGAGCATGGCGTCGGCGACGCGTTCGAAGCCCGCGATGTTGGCGCCCGCGACGTAGTCGCCGGGGCGGCCGTACCGTTCCGCCGTCTCGTAGGCCGTGTTGTGGATGCCGCGCATGACCCGCGTCAGCTCCTCCTCGACCCAGGTGAACGGCCAGGACGCCCGGCCCGCGTTCTGGCTCATCTCCAGGGCACTGGTGGCCACACCGCCCGCGTTCGCCGCCTTGGCGGGGCCGAACGCGACGCCCGCCTCGCGCAGGACCCGGACCGCGCCCGGGGTGGTGGGCATGTTGGCGCCCTCGGAGACGGCCCTGACCCCGTTGCGGACCAGGGTGACGGCGTCCGCCTCGGTGAGTTCGTTCTGCGTGGCCGAGGGCAGGGCCACATCGGCCGGTACGTCCCACACGCTGCCGCCGGTGACGTAGCGGGCCGAGCTGCCGCGCCGCTCCGCGTACGTGCTGACCCGGCCCCGCTCGACCTCCTTGATCTGCTTGAGCAGTGCGAGGTCGAGGCCCTTCTCGTCCACGACGTAGCCGCCGGAGTCCGACACGGTCAGCACGTGCGCGCCCAGCATCTGCGCCTTCTGGACCGTGTAGAGGGCGACGTTGCCCGAACCCGAGACGGTGACGCGCTGCCCCGCCAGTTCCTCGCCGCGCTTCTCCAGCATCGCCGAGGTGAACAGGACGTTGCCGTAGCCGGTGGCCTCGGTCCGGGCGTGGGAGCCGCCCCAGCCGGTGCCCTTGCCGGTCAGCACCCCGGCCTCCCAGCGGTTGGTGATGCGCCGGTACTGGCCGAAGAGGTAGCCGATCTCGCGCCCGCCGACCCCGATGTCACCGGCCGGTACGTCGGTGTGCTCGCCCAGGTGACGGTAGAGCTCGGTCATGAACGACTGGCAGAACCGCATGACCTCGGCGTCGGAGCGCCCGCGCGGGTCGAAGTCGCTGCCGCCCTTGCCGCCGCCGATGCCGAGCCCCGTCAGCGCGTTCTTGAAGATCTGCTCGAAGCCGAGGAACTTGACGATGCCCAGGTTCACCGACGGGTGGAAGCGCAGGCCGCCCTTGTAGGGGCCGAGCGCGCTGTTGAACTCGACGCGGTAACCGCGGTTGACCAGGGTCCGGCCCCGGTCGTCCTGCCACGGCACCCGGAAGATGATCTGCCGCTCGGGCTCGACCAGCCGCTCGGCGATCCTGGCCTCGCGCAGTTCCGGACGGGCGGCGAGGACCGGGCCGAGGGTCTCCAGGACTTCCCGTACGGCCTGGTGGAACTCCGGCTCGCCCGGGTCGCGGCGCCGGACCTGCTCCTCCAGCGCGCCGAGCCAGGCGTCCGGTGTCGAGGTGGCCGGTGCGGTTCCGGTGGCTCCGGTGGGTGTCGACGGCATCCTGTCGGTTCCTCTTCTTCGGATTCCCTGGATTCCCTGGCCCGACGTCGGCCCGTCGTACGTCCCGGGCCGCCGGGTCCCGGCCTGTCTCGGCAGGGCGGCACCCGATTGTCTTCCGGGTCGATCACCGCCCGATCACCGTCCGGTCATCGCGCGCCCACTCACCGCCCGACCGCGCCCGCGTCACGTATCACGTATCCCGCATCACGCATCACGCATCCCCGTCCCGTATCCCCCGTCCCGCGCCCCCGTCCCACCTCACGCGCCCCGCGTCACGTCCGCGTACCGCGCCGGCGGCCGACCGTGATCGCGGTGACGATCAGCCCGTCGCGGACCAGGTACGAGCCGGTGAGGGAGTCGAGCCGGACCCCGGCCGCCACCACCGGGGCCGGTACCAGCAGCCGGGCCCGGAAGGTGGACCAGGCCGGGTCGACGGTGATCACCGCGTCCTGGAAGTCCAGCCAGCGGCCGGTGAGCGGGTACCAGACCTTGTAGACGCTCTCCTTGGCGCTGAAGACCAGCCGCTCCCAGTGGATCTCGGGGCGGCGCGCGCGGAGCCCGGGGAGCCAGGCGCGCTCCTCGTCGACGGTGACCAGGGCCGCCACCCCGGGATTGCTCAGCGGGAGGTTGGGCTCGGCGTCGATGCCGAGCGCCGCGACCTCGGCCGAGGTCGCCACGACGGCGGCGCGGTAGCCCTGGCAGTGGGTCATGGCGCCGGTGAACCCGGCGGGCCAGACCGGGGCGCCCTTCGGGTCGCGCAGCACCGGCCCGGGGTCGGCGCCCAGAGTGGCCAGGGCCGTACGGGCGCAGCGGCGTACGGTGGCGAACTCCCGGCGGCGGCCCTCCTCGGCGGTGGCGACCAGCCGGGCCTCCTCGGGGTGGAGTTCGGCGACGGCCCCCGGTTCGTCCCCGAAGGACTCCACCGCGGCCGTACCCGGCTCCAGCAGTTCCTCGATCATGTGTGCTCCGCGAGAATCCGTACGAGCCCGGCCGGGGCCCCGGCGCGCTGCTTCCACTCCCTCGGGTAGCCGAGGGAGACCTCGTGGTGGGCGACCCCGTCGCGCCGGATCAGCCGGGGGATGTGCAGATGACCGTAGACGACGGCCGCCGCGCGGAAGCGGACGGGCCAGTCCTCGGTGGCCTCGGTGCCGCACCACAGGGCGAACTCGGGGAAGCGCAGGATCCTGGTGGGTTCGCGGACCAGCGGGTAGTGGTTGACGAGGACGGTGGGCATCCCGTCCGGGATCGCGGCGAGCCGGGCCACGGTCTCCTCGACGCGCGCCCGCGACCATGCCTCGCGGCTGGGGTAGGGGTCGGGGTGCAGGTAGAACTCGTCGGTGCACACGACCCCGGCCCGGTCGGCGATCTCCAGGGCCTCCTGGCGGGTCCGGGCCCCGGCGGGCCGGTAGCTGTAGTCGTAGAGCAGGAAGAGCGGGGCGACGACGGCGGGGCCGCCCGCCCCCTCCCACACCGGGTACGGGTCCTCGGGGGTGGTGACGCCCAGGGTGCGGCAGAGGGCGACGAGGTGGCGGTAACGGGCCTCGCCGCGCAGTTGGACCGGATCGCCCGGGGTGGTCCACAGCTCGTGGTTGCCCGGCGCCCAGACGACGCGGGCGAAGCGGTCGCGCAGCAGCCGCAGCGTCCACTCGAACTCCTCGACGGACTCGCTGACGTCACCGGCGAGCAGCAGCCAGTCGTGCTCGGAGTCCGGCCACAGGCCGTCGACGACCTTCTTGTTCTCGTCGTGGCGCACGTGCAGGTCGCTGATGGCGAAGAGCGTCCCGGGGGCGGGGGTCGCGGGAGCGAGGGACGGGGTGGGGGTCGGGGCGGGGGCGCCGCGGGCGGTGGTCGGCATCAGACGGCGCCCAGCGCTTCGGCGCCCGCCCGGCGCAGCGCGCCGCGGACGATGTCGGCCACCTGGGGAACGCTGTGGTCGAGGTAGAAGTGCCCGCCGGGCAGGACCCGGATCTCGCTGCCGGCGGTGGTGTGCCGGTCCCAGGCGGCGGCTTCCGCGACGGGGACGACGGGGTCGTGGTCGCCGACGAGCACGGTGAACGGGACGTCGAGCGGGTGTCCGGGGCGCCAGGCGTACGAGCCGATGGCCCGGTAGTCGGCGCGCAGCGGCGGCATCACCATCTCCAGCAGGTCGGGGTCGTCGAAGACGCGTCCGACGGTCCCGCCGAGCCTGCGGATCATGGCGATGACCTTGGCGTCGGTGTCGAGCCGGTCGCTGGCGCTGCCCTGCGGGGTGGGCGCGAAACGCCCGGAGAGGAAGAGCCGTCCGGGGCCGGGCAGCTCGCGCCGGGCCAGCTCGCGCGCGAGCTCGTACGCGAGGACCGCGCCCATGCTGTGCCCGAAGAAGGCGTACGGGCGCCCGTCGCCCCCGGGCCCCAGTTCGGGGGCGAGCGCGTCGGCGAGCGCGGTGACGAGCCGGCCGATGTCGTCGAGCGCCGGTTCCATCCGGCGGTCCTGGCGCCCCGGATACTGGACGGAGCGGACGTCGAACTCCGGTGTCAGCTCCTGCGACAGGGCCAGGAAGGCGCTGGCGGCGCCGCCCGCGTGCGGGAAGCACAGCAGACGCGTCTCACCCTCGGATGCCGGGCCGAACCGCCGGAACCAGTCACTGGCCATGTCTTCTTCTCCCCTTCGACGTTCTGATTCGATGTTCTGACGACTCGGACTCCAGCGTCGGCCGGAACGCTGGACCGTCGCTGGAGAGATGGCGGAAGCACGGTCCAGACGGCCCGCCCTGGACGGGCGGTGGGTGCGGGGTGAGTGCGCGGTGACCGTGCCGTGAGCGGAGGTGGCCAGAATCCGCTCGCTCCTTCCCGCCACTCCCTCACTGTTCCCCCTCCTCCTTCAGCGGGGTCTTCCAGGGCATGGCGGCCGGGGCGGCGTTCCTGATGGGCTTCGAGAGCTGCGCGGCGCTGGCGCTGGAGACCGGGGAGCCCCGGCGCGACGTGCCCTTCGCGGTGCTGGGCATCCCGGTGCTGCTCGGGGTGGTCTACCTGGTGGCGACCGTCGTCCAGGTGCCGGGGCTCCTCGCGTCGGCGGACCGGCTCGCGGCGGGCATGTCCCCGGCGGCGGCGCTGGCGCTGAACTCCGGGCTGGGCGGGACCTTCGCGAGCACCACCGACCTGGTGCTGGCCGTCGCCACCTTCGCGGGGCTGATCGGCTTCGTCAACTTCGGTTCGCGGTTCGTGGCGACCCTCGCCGAGGACGGCTGCTGCCGCGCCGGGTGGGGCGCCCGCACCCCCGGTACGGCTCCCCGGCCACGGCGGTGCTCGCCCTGTCGGTCACCGGTTTCGTGGTGCTGGCGGTGGCGGTGACCGTCTCCCCGCAGTCGCTGCCCGCCGTGTACGCGGCGCTGGCGACGCTCATCGTCTACCTGTGGGTCTTCCCGTACGTGCTGATCTGCGCGGCCCATGTGGTGCTGATGGTGCGTGAGCGCACCGTGCGTCCGTTCGCGCTGGCCGCGTCGGTGCTCGGGGCGCTCGCGATGGCCTGGGTGTACCTCAACGGGTTCGTCAACCCGCCGGCCCCGCCGGTGGACTCGATGTCCTACGCCGCCCTCGCCCTGATCGGGGTGACGGTCCCGGCCCTGGCCCTGGCCCGCCACCGGAACGCAAAACCCCCGACACCCGGACGGGCACCCCGGAAGCCGGCGGCGGAGCGGGTGGCGGGTGCGGTGGCCGGCGCGGCCCGTTCCTGACGGGCCACGCCGCCGTCGGGGAAGCCTGTGGGCCCCGGGCCCGCCGTCCGTGGCGGTGGGGCCGGGGCCGGGGGGCTTCCGTGGCGCGTCAGGGGTTCCGGGCCGGGTTGCCGTTCCGTACCCGTACGGGGGTTCCGTACGGCGGTTGGGGCCCGGGCGGCGGTTCAGGCCGTGTTGCGCCAGCTCGGCTGGGCGCCGCCGGCCGCCCAGGAGGTGGCCGCGCGGCGGCGGGCCGCGGCGGGCATCCAGCGGGCCGACGCGCGGGCCTGCTCCTCCTCCGCCTCGCGGACCGCCTCGGCGGCGCGTGCGGCCAGTACCGCCGAGAGCGCGACCGCCACCGCGGCGACCTCCTCCACACCGGGCGAGCCACTGGTGATGCGCCACGCCTGCGCCGCCAGGATCTGCGAGGTCAGCGCGGTGTTCTGCGAGGTCAGCGTGGTGTCTTGTTCCGTGGGCAGCGCTCGTACCGCCATCAGGTCCTCCGTCACTGGGGCTGGTTGCCGTGTTTGCGGCTGGGCAGCGGCGCGTGCTTGCAGCGCAGCACCTCCAGCGCGCCGATCAGTGCCGAGCGGGTCTCCGCCGGGTCGATGACGTCGTCGACCAGGCCGCGTTCGGCCGCGTAGTAGGGGTGCATCAGTTCGTCGCGGTACTCCTCGATGCGCGCCGCCCGGGTCCCCTCGGGGTCGTCGGAGGCGGCTATCTCCCGGCGGAAGACGACGTTGGCCGCGCCCTCCGCGCCCATCACCGCGATCTCGTTGATCGGCCAGGCCAGCGCGAGGTCCGTACCGATGGAGCGGGAGTCCATCACGATGTACGCGCCGCCGTACGCCTTGCGCAGGACCAGCGAGATCCGCGGGACGGTCGCGTTGCAGTACGCGTACAGCAGCTTCGCGCCGTGCCGGATCACGCCGTTGTGCTCCTGGTCCACGCCCGGCAGGAAGCCGGGCACGTCCACGAGGCTGACCAGCGGGATGTTGAAGGCGTCGCACATCTGGACGAAGCGCGCGGCCTTCTCGGAGGACTCGATGTCCAGGACGCCGGCCATGTTCTGCGGCTGGTTGGCGACGATGCCGACGACCTGGCCGCCCAGCCGGGTCAGCGCGCAGATGATGTTGGGCGCCCACCGCTCGTGGACCTCGAAGAAGTCCCCGTGGTCGGCGATCTCCTCGATGACCTTGCGCATGTCGTAGGCGCGGTTGGGGTCGGCGGGAACGAGGTCCAGCAGGAGTTCGGTACGCCGGTCCGACGGGTCGTCGGCGACCTCGGCGGGGGGCAGCTCGCGGTTGTTGGAGGGGAGGTAGGAGAGCAGGTGGCGGACGTCCTCCAGGCAGTGCTCCTCGTCGTCGTAGGCGAAGTGCGCCACCCCGGAGACGGAGGCGTGCACATCGGCGCCGCCCAGTCCGTCCTGGGTGATCTGTTCACCGGTGACCGCCGCGACCACGTCGGGCCCCGTGATGAACATCTGCGAGGTGCCCCGCACCATGAAGACGAAGTCGGTGAGGGCGGGCGAGTAGGCCGCGCCGCCCGCGCAGGGGCCCATGATCACGCTGATCTGCGGGATGACCCCGGAGTTGCGGACGTTGCGCTGGAAGATGCCGCCGTACCCGGCGAGGGCGGTGACCCCTTCCTGGATACGGGCGCCCGCGCCGTCGCAGAGCCCGACGATGGGCGCGCCGGCCTTCTCCGCGAGGTCCATCAGCTTGTGGATCTTCTGGGCGTGGGCCTCGCCGAGCGCGCCGCCGAAGATGCGGAAGTCGTGGGCGTAGGCGAAGACGGGGCGGCCGTTGACCTGTCCCCAGCCGGTGACGACGCCGTCGCTGTGCGGCTTCTTGTCCTCCAGGCCGAAACCGGTCGCGCGGTGCCTGCGGAACGCCTCCATCTCCGTGAAGGTGCCCTTGTCGAAGAGGAGTTCGACCCGCTCGCGGACGGTCAGCTTGCCCTTCTTCTTCTGTGCCTCCGTCGCCCGCTCGCTGGGACCGGCGATGACCGCTTCGCGCAGTTCCGCGAGCTCCGCCACCCTCGACCCCATGGTCACGGCCGCCGGAGGGGTCAGCGGCGCTTCCTCGACGATGCTCATACTTGTCCTTTCCAGACCGGAGAGGACTCCATCCTGGCCAGCGCCTCTGTAGAGCGCCTTGAACCGCCCTGGACGCCCGGACGAGGAGGGGGACGGAGGAGGAGGGACAGAGGGAGGGGTGAGCGGGGGCGGCGACGCCGGGCCCCGGGCCCGCCGGCCCGGGGCCCGGCGGGCCCGGCCGCGTGATCCGCACCGTCCAGCTCCTGCGCTACCTCTCGGACGCGCCGCTTCGCCGGCGGGTGACCGCGGCGACCAACAAGGTCGAGTCGTTCAACCGGTTCTCCCAGTGGGTCGGCTTCGGCAACCGCGGCGTCATCGCCGACAACGACCCGGTCGAGCAGGAGAAGGCGATGAGATTCAACGCTCTGCTCACGAACATGGTGATCTTCCACAACGCCCTGGACATCGCCGAGATCATCCGCCAACTGCTGGACGAAGGCTGGGAGATCGGCCCCGAGGACCTGGCCCACATCTCGCCCTACCCGACCGAGCACATCAACCGGTTCGGCGAATACAGCACGCACGAACTCGGTATCCAGCCGGAAGCGTACGACCCGAAGCTTGACGTCGACTTCACCCCGCTCCGTGAGCAGAGTCTGATCGCCGCCGGCCTCGGTCAGGCCGCTTGACCCAGCGTTCTCGCCTACGCGGCCGCCCTATTTTTTGGATCGGGATGCGGGTCGGCTATGCGGTGGGCCGCAGGAAGCGGACGACGGCGTCTTTCTCCATGTCGACTTCCCGCTGGATCTGAGGGGGGACAGGTTCGAACGCATCCACCTGGATGGAGCGCGCGCCGGAGCCACGGCTCCAGGTGGCGACGGCCAGGCCGTCGGCGATGACGGTCGGCCGGATGAGGCCGCCTCCCGGCCAGACGTGGGCCTGGTGGAGAGCGGGGACGGACATCTCGCGAGTGCGGTAGCCGACCAGGTAGTTGTCATAGGCGGGCAGCATGCGAACGTCTGGAGTGTCAGACGGGCCCGGGAGTTCCTCCACCCGTCCGGCGAGCACGGTCAAGCCGCCGTACTCGGTGATCACGCCGGATTCCGCCAGCGGTTTCCAGGCCCTGCGGGCCCAGGTGACCGGCAGCCCGGACCAGGCGGCGAAGTCCTCCAAGGTGGCGGGGGCATACGCGGCAAGGTAGCGATGGGCCAGCTCGGCGAGAGCAGCGCCTTCCTCCCACCGGAAGCGCCCGGTGGTGGGCAGCCAGTCGTCGAGCAGGACATACGTGGCCTCACCGGCGCGCTGCGGACCGTGACAGAGGACGCCAGTGAGTGCCGCGTGGCGGATCAGGTGGAAAGGCGCCTGCCCGTCCGGCGGGATGCCGAGGGTGGTGAGGTGCTCGGTCAGCTCGGACCGGGTGAGCGGGCCGTGCGCGGCGAGAACGCGCCGGATGAGATGGTCGGCGCGCTGGCGCAGATCATCGTCCAGGCCCAGCTGCTGGTAGCGGCGGCTGGTTGCGGCAAGAATCCGCGGGGACAGCAACCGCAACACCCAGCGGGCGTCGTCGCTGGGAATGGTGTGCAGGGTGCCGCGCATGTACCAGTTGCGGACGATGCTCCGCTCTTTCTCGTATGCCGTGCGGATGGCCTGGGCGGTGATGTCCCGGCCGCGTACCCGGATGCCCAGGTCGGAGGCTGTGGCGTCCTGGGCCTGGATGGCGAAGACCCGTCGGACGACCGCCTCGGCCGATGTCTCCCGTGCTCCGTCGGCCAGGGCCTGCGCACAGGCCCGCAGTCGGCGGACGCTCTCGTGGTCAAGCATCGGGCTGTGCGTCTCAGCCGGCGCGGTCAGGAGACGGCCTTGTCGAGGACGCGGGCGAGTTCGGTGGGCGCGGACAGCATCGGCCAGTGCCCGGTGGGCAGGTCGAAGCGCCGCCACGGCGGCTGGTTCAGGTAGGCCAGCATCGGCACCCCGGCGTCCAGCAGCCCCTTGAAGTCATGGCACGCGACCAGGACACGGTCCACACCGGGACCGGGCTCGGCCGGGCCGGCGAGGCGCTGGGTGAAGGTACCGAACGGCTGAGGGGTGGCACCCGTGCGCAGAGCGTCCAGCCGGCCCTCATCGAGCCCGTCGAGGCTGCTGGACAAGCCGAGGACGTCGAAGGGCGGCATCGGCAGCCTCCACCCGTCGCCAGACGCGTCGACCTGCTGGCGCAGCTGGTCCGCTGCCTGCGGTGGCATGAGGTCGAGCATGCACATGCCCGCGGCAAACGGGGCGCTGTCCACGTAGATAACACGCTCCAGCCGGTCGCCGAGACGTCCGGCTGCCCCGGTCACCGGGGCAGCCGCGTAGCTGTGGGCGACCAGCGTGACGTCGCGCAGACCGTTGCGCTCGACGAATCCCGTGATGTCCGCGATGTGCGTGTCCAGATCTGTCTCGGGTCCGCCCTGGTCCGCGTGCTCGGCCAGGGCGGTCAGTGTCAGCGGCAGCGCCGTGTGACCACGCTCCCGCAGAGCGCGGGCGGTGTCTTCCCAGGCCCACGCCCCGAGCCAGGCGCCGGGAACGAGTACGAAGGTGGCCATGTGATCTCCCAGAAGTAGGTGCTGCGGGGAGCGTAAAGTCGATACAGGACAGAATCCGCCCTGAAATGCCGAGTGATCCATGTCGCATCCCCTGACCCGTGTACTGACCCTGCTGGAACTCCTCCAGTCAAACGCCCGACTCACCGGGGCGGAGCTGGCAGACCGCCTGGACACCGACGTCCGCACCGTGCGCCGGTACACCGCCCACCTGCGGGAACTGGGCATTCCCGTGGAGGCCGAACGCGGCCGCTACGGCGGCTACCGACTGGCCCGCGGCTACCGCATGCCACCTCTGGTCCTCACCAACGACGAGGCCCTCGCAGTCGTTCTTGGCCTGCTCGCCGCGGAACGTCTGGGCATGGGCACCGCGGCACCGGCCAGTGCCGGTGCCCTGGCCAAGATCGAGCGGGTGCTTCCGCACGCCCTGCGCGAACCGCTCGCCGCCATGCGGGAGACCCTGTCCTTCACCGCCAACGCCGTGATCGGGCAGGCACCCGGAACCGGCGTCCTGCTGGCACTGGCCCAGGCCTCCCGCGCCCGCACGACCGTCGGTATCAGCCACCGGTCCTGGCGCCAGGAACACACCGAACGCGACATCGACCCCTACGGGGTGGTCTTCCACACCGGCCGCTGGTACGTCGTCGGCCACGACCACCTCCGCGACAGCCTGCGTACCTTCCGCATCGACCGCATCGCCTCCGTCACCTCCCGAACCGACAGCTTCACCGCACCCGACGGCTTCGACCCCGTCGCCCACCTGACCTCGACCCTCGCCCAGGGGTCCTACCGCTGGCAGGTCGAGGTGACGATCCATGGCCCCCTCGATGAGATCGCCCGCCGGCTGCCCCGCTCAGCAGTGACCCTCACCGCCCAGCCGATCGGCGTCCTGATGCACGCACGGGCAGAACGGCTGGACGGCATGGCCCACATGCTCGCCTCCCTGGAGTGGCCCTTCACCATCCACCATCCCGACGAACTACGGCAGGCGCTCAAGAATCTGGCCGCCCAGCTCACCGCAGCCGCCCAGCGGAGACCGGAAGAACTACCGCAGTAGATACCGGATTTACTGCGGCGGGGCCCCTACCGTGATCATCGCGACCTGCGGCGGGCCTACCCGGCCATCGGGACGAGGTGTACGCATTCACTGCGGCAGTACCAGAAGGGTGGGACGGCGTGACGACCGAACGAGTGACCGAGCTCGGGAGCGGGGGCGCACTTCGGTTGCCGAGCGCTCGGGTCGTACCCCGGCCTCGCCCCGCCCGGCCTCGCGCCCGGTCGCGCTCCCCGGCCGGGCGCGCTCCCCGGCCGGGCGCGCTGCCGGTCAGTCGCGCCAGGCGCCCGCGGCTGCCGCGTCCTTGACGAACGCGGCGAAGTCGCGCGCCTCGCGGCCCAGCGCCCGCCGCACCCCGTCGGAGACCTTCGCCTCGAACCCCTGGGCCACCGGGTGGAGCGCGGCGGCCCAGATCCCGGCGTCCGCGGCGGGCACGCCCTGCGCGACGAGCTCCGCGACGAACTCGGCCGTGGAGAGCGGGGTGTACGTGGCCGTGCGGCCGGTCGCCTCCCCGATCAGGGCGAGCACCTCGGGCAGGGTCACCGGGTGGGGGCCGGAGAGTTCGTACGTCTCCCCGGCGTGACCGTCCTCGGTCAGGGCGGCCACCGCGACGGCGGCGATGTCCTCCACGTCGATCCAGGTCGCCCCGGCCTCACCGGCGGGCAGCCGCAGTTCTCCCGCGACGATGCCGTCGCGGAACATGCCCTCGTCGAAGTTCTGGGCGAACCAGCCGGGCCGCAGCACCGTCCAGGCCAGGCCGGATTCGCGCACCGCCGCCTCACCCGCCAGGAACCCCGTGCTGGTGGACGGGTCCTCCCCGTAGTAGCCGGGGGTGTCGACCCCGCGCGCGGAGAGCAGGACCAGGCGCTGCACACCGCTGCGCGCGGCGTGCTGGGCCAGTTCGCGGGTCCGGGGGGAGCTGTCGTTCTGGACGATGTACACGCCGCCCACCCCGTCGAGGGCCGGGCCCCAGGTGGTCTCGTCCAGCCAGTCGAAGCGGGTCTCGCCCGAGCGGGACGCCGAACGCACCGGAATACCGAGTTCCGTGAGCTGTCGGACGACCCGGCGGCCGGTCTTCCCGGTGCCGCCGATAACAAGAACAGGAAGCTGAGTCATACCGCCGAGGGTAATTGCTGAATTCACGCGCGATGACAGGTGATTACCCGCGGATGGACGGCCGGTGGGCGGACGGGAGGACCATCACACTTGTGGCCCGATCTGTAGTGGCCGTGCCTGTACAAGAGAATTGGGAGTACCTGAATGACTGCCCTCACGAACAAGACTGCTCTGGTCACCGGTGGCAGCCGGGGCATCGGGCGTGCCATCGCCCAGCGGCTGGGCAAGGAGGGTGCGCTCGTCGCGCTGACCTACTCCAGCGACGAGGCGGCTGCGAAGGAGACGGTCGGCGCGATCGAGGCCGCGGGCGGCCGTGCCTTCGCCTTCCGCTCCGCCCTGGGTGTTCCCGGTGACGCCGAGGCGCTCTGGCAGGACTTCGACGCGCAGATCGGCCGGCACTCCGACACCACGGGTCTGGACATCCTGGTCAACAACGCCGGCATCGCCGGTCCCGGCCTGATCCACGAGGTCTCCGAGGCGGACTACGACAAGGTCTTCGCGATCAACGCCAAGGCCCCCTTCTTCATCATCCAGAAGGGCCTGGAGCGGCTGCGCGACGGCGGTCGCATCATCAACATCTCCTCCGGTGTCACCAAGGTGGCCTTCCCGGGCATGACCTCGTACGCGGCCAGCAAGGGCGCCGTCGAGGTGCTGACCCTGACCCTGGCCCAGACCCTGGGCTCGCGTCAGATCACGGTCAACGCGGTCTCCCCCGGCACCATCGAGACGGACATCCACCCGTGGATGGCCGACCCGGCCGCCAAGGCGCACGCCGCCGGCTTCTCGGTCTTCAACCGGGTCGGCCAGCCCG
>NZ_JBITDK010000035.1:0-34583 GCF_044454165.1 Streptomyces sp. NPDC051567
CCGGCCGAAAGCCCAGGTACGTCCCGTACGAGGACTTCCGGCCGACACGCCGGGACCACGCACCGGGCGCCGCTCCTCGACGGGCAAACGTCGCCTGACGCGGCACTAGGCCCGGTGACCGGGTAGGTTCACCGGGCCGGGCCGGCCCGGCCCGGCCCGCACCGCCCGGTCTCAGCTGGGCCGTGCCTGGGAGGTCCCGCCGGGGACGGCCGTGAGCTCCGCACGTATCAGGGTGAGGTAGCGGTCCCAGTTCCACAGGGGGCCCGGGTCCGTGTGGTCGGCGCCCGGCACCTCGGAGTGGGCGATCAGGTGCTCGCGGTCCGCCGGTATGCCGTACCGGCGGCAGATGTCGGCCGCCAGCCGGGCCGAGGACGCGTACATCGCGTCCGTGAAGTCCTTCGGGCGGTCCACGAAGCCCACGTGCTCGATGCCGACGCTGCGCTCGTTCATCGAGCGGTTGCCCGCGTGGTAGGCCACGTCCAGCTCGCGCACCATCTGCTCGACATGGCCGTCCTGGCGGACTATGTAGTGCGCCGACGCCTTGTGCCACGGGTTCTTGAAGGCGTTCACCGAGGACTCGAAACCGCCCTGTGTGACATGGACGACGATCCGGTCCACCCGGTAGTCCTCGGGCCGGTCCGCCAGCCGCCAGTTCGCCGGGGAGGCCGCCGTCCAGTTGGCGCCCGCGTGGTCGAGCGCGCCCTCCACCCGGGGTCTGGACGTCCCCGGCAACAGCCACCAGGCGCGGGCTATCTCCTCCCGCCCGGCGACCGCCGCCGCCGTGACCAGCCCGAGCCCCCCGAACAGCACGGCCCGGCGGCCCGTGACCGGCCCGCGCCCCGTCTTCCCGGCCTCGCGCGTCATATGAGCCACCCCCTCTGAATCCGCTCTGATCCGCTCCGACTCCACCCCTCGCACCGGACAACGCGCTGGACCCCCGCGCGGTTCCCCGTACCCTGGACGGTGCTATGACTGAGAACCTCGCGCGCACCCGCCCCCTTCGTGTCCTGGCCGCCATGTCCGGCGGCGTGGACTCCGCCGTCGCCGCCGCCCGCGCGGTCGAAGCCGGGCACGACGTCACCGGCGTCCACCTCGCGCTCTCCGCGAACCCGCAGTCCTTCCGGACCGGCGCCCGGGGCTGCTGCACCATCGAGGACTCCCGCGACGCCCGCCGCGCGGCCGACGTCATCGGCATCCCCTTCTACGTCTGGGACCTGGCCGAGCGGTTCCGTGAGGACGTCGTCGAGGACTTCATCTCCGAGTACGAGGCCGGCCGCACCCCCAACCCCTGCCTGCGCTGCAACGAGAAGATCAAGTTCGCGGCGCTGCTGGACAAGGCCCTCGCCCTCGGCTTCGACGCCGTCTGCACCGGCCACTACGCCACCGTCGTCCTGGCCGAGGACGGCTCCCGCGAGCTGCACCGCGCCTCCGACATGGCCAAGGACCAGTCCTACGTCCTCGGCGTCCTCGACGAGAAGCAGCTCGCCCACGCCCTCTTCCCGCTCGGTGACACCCTCACCACCAAGGACGAGATCCGCGCCGAGGCCGAGCGCCGGGGCCTGGCCGTGGCGAAGAAGCCCGACAGCCACGACATCTGCTTCATCGCCGACGGCGACACCCAGGGCTTCCTGGCCGGCCGCCTCGGCAAGGCGGAGGGCGACATCGTCGACGAGTCCGGCGAGAAGATCGGCAGCCACGACGGCGCCTTCGGCTTCACCATCGGCCAGCGCAAGGGCCTGCGGATCGGCCACCCGGCCGCCGACGGCAAGCCGCGCTACGTCCTCGACATCTCCCCGGTGAACAACACCGTCACCGTCGGCCCCGTCGAGGCCCTCGACGTCACCGCCCTCACCGCGATCCGCCCCCGCTGGTGCGGCTCCACGGCCGCCGCCCCGGGCACCTACACCGCCCAGCTGCGCGCCCACGGCGGCGAGACCGAGGTCTTCGCGGAGGTCGTGGACGGCGAGCTGCGCGTCTCCTTCACGGCCCCGGTCCGCGGCGTGGCCCCCGGCCAGGCGATCGTCCTCTACGACGGCCCCCGCGTGGTCGGCTCCGCCACCATCGCCACGACCACCCGCGCGGCGACGGCCTCCGCCGCCGTCTGACCGGGGGCGGGCGGTACGGGGCCGCCGCGCCGGGCGGCCGTACGGCCCCGGCCGCGCGGGGCCGGTCAGCGCGGGGCGCCCGCCTCGGCCCGCGCGGCCGAGACGAGGGCCGCGAACGCGGCGTGGCCGACCTTCACCACGCGGTGCGGGAAGACGCTGTCCCGGATTGCCGCGCCGTCGCCTTCGCAGACGGCAACCTCGACGCAGTTGTTGCCTCCGGCGTCGGAGTAGGACGACTTGAACCAGACCAGCTCGGACAAGAACGCTACCTCTTACAGCTCTCTGGCGATTGTGCGGATGAAGTCCCTTGACGCTTCTGGAGTCAACGCCTTTTTCTCCACCAAGTCCAGCCGAGTGCGGAAGTGAACCAACTGCGTGGGCGCGTCGATGAAGACCGCCCCGGTGGGCGAGTCCATGTGCACCGTGTCCAGGTGCTGGTTCACGGCTTCTACGTAGAGGACTGACGAGTCTCCCATCAGCTGAAACCCGCCTACCGAGAACGGGATGACGAGGAGAGTCACGTTGTCCCGCTCGCTCGATGCGGCGAGATGGTTGAGCTGGTCCAGAGCCACTTTCCTGCCGCCGAGCTGCATCCGCAGGGCTGCTTCGTGGATCACGCCGACGTACGGGGTGGTTCCGTTTCCAGTCACCACGCCTTGGCGGGCCAGGCGATGGGCAACACGCAGTTCCAGCTCCAAGCGAGGCAGCGGCGGAGTGAAGAGCTCGAAGATCGCTCGGGCGTGATCCTCCGTCTGGAACAAGCCCGGGAGATGGGTCGTCTGCACCGTCCGAATCCGGACGGCGTCCTGTTCAAGCTCGGAGACGTCCAGAAAGCCGGGAGGGATCTTCCCTCGGTAATCCTCCCACCACCCGCCCCTGCGCCCACCGGTCATGGTGGCCAAGGCTTCGATCAGCCCGGTGTTGTCGCACTGGTAGATGGTTGCGAGCCGGCGAAGGCGCTCCTCGCTGATGCCGAAGCGCCCGGCCTCGACATTGGAGATCACCGTCCGGTCGGTTCCGAGGAGGCCCGCAGCAATAGGGGCGGTCATGTCTGCCGCCTCGCGAAGCCGTCGCAGTTCGGCGCCGAACCGGCGTTGGCGGATGGTGGGAGCGTGCCTCGGTGCCATTCATCTCTCCTTGCTCGCGCACAGTTTGCCGACGAGGGCAGCCTCGGTCCACCGAAACGAAGATGTTCACTCGTTCAAGTGGAATGGGTAGCACTGTTATGTGCTTCATGGCTACGGTGTGTGGCGAACCACTCGTCCGCCGAGCCCGTCCCGCAGGAAGCGCACCGCCCGCCCAACTGCACGCAGGGGAAAGCGGGATGGGCAAGCCACCAGCAGGGCGCGGGCATCACGACCCGGGCGTGTGGTCGATGTAGACCGAAGCGTCACGCCGCACATGGAGGTGCCCGCGTGGAACCGGAAGCAGCAGCAGAAGGCAACCGAGGTGACGGACCCGTTCCGCCGCCGATTCCCTTCGCCGAGGACTGGGAGTACGAGCTCCACTTCCCCCGAGACCCCCGCGCGCCCGCCATCGCCCGGACCACCCTCCGGGCCGTGCTCCGCGCGCACGGGCTGGACGAACTCACCGACCGCGCCGAACTGCTGGCCTCCGAGCTGGCCACCAACTCCGTCCGCTACACCAAGGGGCCCGCCTCCGTACGGCTGCGTTGGGCGCACCCCGTGCTGCGGGTCGGGGTCTCGGACCCTGGGCCGGTGTTCCCACTGGCCCTCCCCGGGCCGCCCGCGTGGGACGGCGAGCGGGGCCGGGGCACCTCCGCCCGCATCCGCCCTCGCGGCCTGAGCCCGCCCCTCCCGGAGTCGCCAGGCCGCCGCCTCACGGGAACACGTACGCGTACCCCGCCCGGTATGACCTCCGAGGTCATCGCCGGGCGGGGGTGCGGGGGGACAGGATCGGGGGGAGCATCCGATCCGACCGGCTCCAGGGAGACGACCACCATGACCGCCTACGCCCTCGCCCATCTGCGCCCCGCGACCATGAACGCGGAGATCCTCCACTACATGGAGGAGATCCAGGCGACCCTGGACCCCTTCGAGGGGCGGTTCCTCGTCCACGGGGTGCAGGCCGAGGTCCTGGAGGGGCCCTTCCCGGGCAGTGTCGTCGTCATCGCCTTCCCCGACGCCGAGCGGGCCCGCGCCTGGTACACCGGCGACGCCTACCAGGCCATCCTGCCGCTGCGCACCCGGCACATCCCGGGCGAGGTGATCCTCGTCGACGGCGTCCCGCCCGGCTACGACGTCCGGCGCACCGCCGCCGCGCTGCGCGCCGCCGCCGGGCTCTGAGGCCGGGGGCTCCGCGGCAGGCCGGAGGCCGGACACGCGGGCACCCGCCGGGGTGCGAGCATGGGCGGTATGGCTACTCACCTGATCACCGGTGCCGGTTCCGGCATCGGGGCCGCCGTCGCGGCCCGACTGCACGCACGCGGCGACGACCTCGTCCTCCTCGCCCGCGACGCCGGGCGCGCCAGGCAGCTCACCGACCGCTACCCCGGCGCGCGGGCGCTCGTCGGTGACCTCGCCGATCCCGACCGGCTCTCGTGGGCCTTCTCCAAGCAGGCGATGCCCGAGCGGATCGACTCGCTCCTGCACATCGCCGGCATCGTCGACCTCGGCCCCGTCGGCGAGCTGCGCCCCAAGACCTGGCACCAGCAGCTCAACGTGAACCTGATCGCCCCCGCCGAGGTCACCCGGCTGCTGCTGCCGACCCTGCGGGCCTCGCGCGCCAGCGTCGTCTTCGTGAACTCCGGCGCCGGTCTGCACACGTACGCCGAGTGGGGCGCGTACTCCGCCGCCAAGCACGGGCTCAAGGCGCTCGCCGACGCGCTGCGCGCCGAGGAGCGGGAGAACGGCATCCGGGTCACCTCCGTCTACCCGGGGCGCACCGCCACCCCGATGCAGGCCAAGGTCCACTCCCAGGAGGGCAAGGAGTACGACCCCTCCACCTGGATGGACCCCGATTCGGTGGCGACGACGGTCCTGATGGCCGTCGACCTGCCCCGCGACGCCGAGATCGACGACCTGACCGTCAGGCCCGGCCGATGAGCGCGGGAGCCACCGGCGTCGGCTCGCTGCCCGGCGGCGACGCCCGCGAGGCCGCCAGGACCGTCACCGGGTCCTTCGAGGAGTTCCCGTACCTCGCCGAGCTGCCCGCCCGGGGGCCCGGCGCGGACATGATCGGCCGCTCCCTGGGGCTGCTGGTCGACATGTACGCGCACGTCGAGCCCAGCGGCTGGCGGATCAGCGACCGGCCCGGCCGCGACAGCAAGCGCTCCCGCTCCTGGCTCGGCGAGGACCTGGACGCGCTGGAGGAGTTCACCCAGGGGTACCGGGGGCGGCTGAAGGTCCAGGCCGTCGGGCCGTGGACGCTCGCCGGAGCCCTGGAACTGCACGGCGGCGAGGCCGTGCTCCAGGACGCCGGAGCCTGCCGGGACCTGGCCGGATCGCTCGCGGAGGGCCTGCGCGACCACCTGGCCGACGTCCGCCGCCGCATCCCCGGCGCCGAGATCGTGCTCCAGTTCGACGAGCCGTCCCTGACCTCGGTCCTGCTCGGCCGGGTCCGCTCCGCCAGCGGCTACCGCACCTACCGCGCGGTGGACCGGCAGGTGGTCGAGGGCACGCTCCGCGAGCTGTTCGCCGTCCACGACGGAGAGGTCGTCGTCCACTCCTGCGCGCCCGAGGTCCCCTTCGGACTGCTGCGCCGGGCCGGTGCGAACGGCGTCTCGTTCGATTTCTCCTTGCTCACGGAGCGCGAGGACGAGGCCATCGGGGAGGCCGTCGAGGCCGGGACGAAACTCTTCACCGGGGTGGTGGCGGGCACCGACGGCCCGTTGTCGGACCCTGCGGGTAGCGTCATGGGTGTCAGGAAGCTCTGGCGCAGGCTGGGGCTGGCCCCGGGGGCTCTCGCGGAGTCCGTCGTGGTCACCCCGTCGTGCGGTCTGGCGGGCGCTTCGCCCGCCTACGCCCGCGCGGCACAGGCGCACTGCGTCAAGGCGGCGAGGTCGCTCGCCGACAACCCTGAGTGATGGTTGAGACGGGCCACGGGAGGACACGGCATGGCAGCCGAACAGCAGCAGGGCGACGAGGCGGACGTTCCGGCGGCGGCGCGTGAACAGCACGCGCTCCTGGCCGAACAGATCGAGGAACACCGCTTCCGGTACTACGTGAACGACCAGCCGGTCGTCAGCGACGCCGAGTTCGACACGCTGCTGCGCTCGCTGGAGGCGCTGGAGGAGCGGTACCCCTCGCTGCGCACGCCCGACTCGCCCACCCAGAAGGTGGCCGGGGCGTACGAGACGGACTTCGCCTCCGTCGAGCACCGCGAACGCATGCTCTCCCTCGACAACGCCTTCGACGACGAGGAACTGACGGCCTGGGCCGAGCGGGTCGCCCGGGACGTCAACACCGGCGACTACCACTACCTGTGCGAGCTCAAGGTGGACGGCCTCGCCGTCAACCTCACCTACGAGAACGGCCGCCTGACCCGCGCCGCCACCCGGGGCGACGGCCGCACGGGCGAGGACATCACCTCCAACGTCCGCACCATCGGGGAGATCCCGGACCGGCTCACGGGCGAGGACCTCCCCGCCCTGGTCGAGATCCGCGGCGAGGTCTTCTTCCCGATGGACAAGTTCGAGGAGCTCAACGCCCGGCTGGTGGAGGCGGGCGAGAAGCCCTTCGCCAACCCGCGCAACGCGGCGGCCGGTTCGCTGCGCCAGAAGGACCCCAAGGTCACCGCCACCCGCCCGCTGCACATGGTGGTGCACGGCATCGGCGCCCGCGAGGGCTTCGACATCGACCGCCAGTCACAGGCGTACGACCAGCTGCGCGCGTGGGGCCTGCCCACCACCACCCACCAGGAGGTCGCCACCTCCCTCGACGAGGTCCGCCGGTTCATCACCCGCTACGGCGAGGACCGGCACTCGGTGGAGCACGAGATCGACGGCGTCGTCGTCAAGGTGGACGAGATCGCGCTCCAGGGCCGCCTGGGCTCCACGGCGCGCGCCCCGCGCTGGGCGATCGCCTGGAAGTACCCGCCCGAGCAGGTCAACACCAAGCTGCTCGCCATCCGCGTCGGCGTCGGCCGCACCGGCCGGGTCACCCCGTACGCGGTGGTCGAACCGGTGACGGTGGCCGGTTCCGAGGTGGAGTTCGCCACCCTGCACAACCAGGACGTGGTGAAGGCCAAGGGGGTCCTCATCGGCGACACGGTGGTGCTCCGCAAGGCGGGCGACGTCATCCCCGAGATCCTCGGCCCCGTCGCCGACCTGCGGGACGGCACCGAGGAACCGTTCGTGATGCCGCAGGAGTGCCCGGAGTGCGGGACGCCGCTCCAGGCCATGAAGGAGGGCGACATCGACCTCCGCTGCCCCAACGCCCGCACCTGCCCCGCCCAGTTGCGCGAACGCCTCTTCTACCTGGTCGGCCGCGCCTGCCTGGACATCAAGAACTTCGGGTACGTGGCCTCCTCCGCGCTCACCCAGCCGCTGGAGCCGGCCGAGCCGCCGATGGCCGACGAAGGGGATCTTTTCGGCCTCACCGTCGAGCAGCTGCTCCCCATCACCTCGTACGTCAGGGACCAGGACTCCGGACTGCCGAAGATCGACCCCAGGACGGGGGAGGCGAAGGTCGTCACCTTCTTCGCCAACAAGCAGGGCGAACCGAAGACCAACACCCTCGCCATGCTCGCCAACATCGAGGAGGCCAAGAGCCGGCCCCTCGCCCGCATCATCAACGGCCTGTCGATCCGCCACGTCGGCCCGGTCGCCGCCGAGGCACTGGCCCGCGAGTTCCGCTCCATCGAGCGGATCGAGGCCGCGACCGAGGAGGAACTCGCCGCCACCGACGGGGTCGGCGCCATCATCGCCGCCTCCGTCAAGCAGTGGTTCGCGCAGGACTGGCACCAGGAGATCCTGCGCAAGTGGCGGGAGGCCGGGGTCCGGACGGAGGAGGAGGACGCCGACGAGGAGCGGGGGCCGCGCCCGCTGGAGGGGCTGACCGTCGTCGTCACCGGCACGTTGCAGAACCACACCCGGGACGGCGCGAAGGAGGCCCTGCAGAGCCGTGGGGCCAAGGTGACCGGCTCGGTCTCCAAGAAGACCTCCTTCGTGGTGGTCGGCGAGAACCCCGGCTCGAAGTACGACAAGGCCGTACAGCTCAAGCTCGCCGTCCTGGACGACGCCGGGTTCACGGTCCTGCTGGAACAGGGCCCCGACGCGGCGCGCGAGGCGGCGCTCGTGGTGGAGGAGCCCGAGCCCGAGCCCGAGGCGCGGCCCGTGGTGGACGGGGCGGCGGACGCGGCGCCGTCCGCCGTCGTGGAGGCGCGGCCCGCGCAGGACGGGGCGCTCCCCGCCGGGGGCGGCGGGGAAGAGGCCGGGCCGGAACCGCGGGAGGTCGTCCCGGAGGTCCCGGGGGAGTAGCGAAGGCGAACGGATGCGCGGCATGCGGCCGTACGGGCGGGCGCACGCCGGGCGCGGCGGCCGGTGGTAAACGGCTGGTACATGGCTGTTCGCAGGGCGGTGACCTGTCGGATCATCGGACGGGCGACCGGAGGGTCCCCGTCCGGACTCACCCGTCCGGCGGACACCGCGCGGATGAGGACGGCCGGGCCGGCTTCGGACAACCACCGCCGACCGCTGCCCCTGGGAGCCTCTCGCGCCCTACTGTTGTGGGGTGCGCCTGTCGTGCACGGCCACAGGACGCGAAGGCGGCCGTGAAGGCACGACATTCGGGCCATCGCGTGGCATCGGCACCGCCGGCTGTGAGAGGGACGGGCATGAAACCCACCGAAAGCGCCGACCCGTCACCCGATGTCGGCGGGCAGCTCCCGTCCATGCGGCCGGGCCGGTCCGGATTCCCCGGAGCCAGGCCCCCGCGGACCGGGCCGCTCGACACCGGCACGGGCGCGGGGGACCCGGTCCAGCGCACCGTCCTGCCCTCCGTCGTGGTGGGCCTCGCCGCCGTCGTGCTCGGCGCGGGCATCGCCACCACCCTGACCCACCGTCACGCGCTCTTCCCCGGTGGCACGGTCGGCTGGTCGCTCGCCCTGCTCACCGGCATCATCGTCGGCCACCTGGTCGCGCTCGGCCGTGACCGCTGGTGGGGCGGGACCGGCTCCGGCGCCGCGCTCACCCTCGGCGTCCTCGTCCTCTACGGATGGGTGCCCGCGGGGCTGGTCTCGCTGGCGGTGGTCTCCCTGGTCGGGGCCGCGCGCCGGCACCGCTGGCGGCAGGGGCTGCTGCACGGCGCCGTCGACATCCTCGGCATCGGCGCGGGCGCCCTCGTCCTCGCCGCCTTCGGCGAGAACCCGACCGTCGAGTCGCCCTGGAGACCCACCACCTGGGGGGCCGAGGCCGTCCCCGAGGTCATCCTCGTCGCCGTCGTCTACCTCCTCGTCACCCGGATTCTGCTGTGGGTCGCGCTCGCCCCGCGCGGCTGGGGGCTGCCCACCATCGCCCGGACGGCCCTGGTCCGGCAGGTCCTGGTGGCCGTCGCGCTGCTCGGCATCGCCCCGCTGATCTGCGTGGTCGCCATCACCCAGCCGGTGCTGCTGCCGCTGTTCGCCGTCCCCCTGATCGCGCTGGACTCCACCCTGCGGATCGCCCGCGCCCGCGCCGAGGAACAGCTGCGGGACCCGCTGACCGGGCTGCCCAACCGCCAGTGGCTGCTGGAACGGACCTGGACCGCGCTGGACGAGGCCGAGCGGGCGGGCACCCGGTCCGCCCTGGTCCTGATCGACCTCGACCGGTTCCGGGCCGTCAACGACACCCTGGGCCACCTGGCCGGTGACCGGCTGCTGCTCCAGATAGCGGACCGGCTGCGCCAGGCCCTGCCCCCGCACGCCGAGGCGGCCCGGCTCGGCGGCGACGAGTTCGCCGTCCTGCTGCCGGTCGCCGACTCGACCACCAGCGCCCAGCGCGTCGCCCGGCACCTGGTCGCCGAACTCAGCTCCCCCCTCGACCTGGACGGCCTCACCCTCGTCCTGGAGGCCAGCGCCGGCCTCGCCGTCTTCCCCGACCACGCCCTGGACGCGGAGGGACTGCTGCGCCGCGCCGACGTGGCGATGTACCAGGCCAAGCGCGACCGCACGGGGGTGGAGGTCTACGAGTCCAAGCGGGACAGCAACACCCCCGACCGCCTCGGTCTCCTCGGCGACCTCCGCCGGGCCCTGGACGCCGGGGAGGTGGAGCTCCACTACCAGCCGAAGGTCCGCTTCGACGGGCAGGTCGCCGGGCTCGAAGCGCTGGTCCGCTGGGTGCACCCCGAGCGCGGCCGGGTCTCGCCGGACGAGTTCATCGCCATCGCCGAGACCTCGGGGCTGATGCCGCACCTGACCGAGTACGTCCTGGAGACGGCCCTCGCCCAGGTGGCGCGGTGGCGGGCCCAGGGCCTGAAGGTCCCGGTCGCGGTCAACGTCTCGCCCCGCGACGTCCACACCCCGGGCTTCGCGGGAGCCGTCGCCGCCCGCCTCGCCCGCCACGGCGTCCCGGCGAGCGGCCTCCAGCTGGAGATAACGGAACACGTCCTGCTGGAGGACCCCCAGCGGGCGGCCGACACCATGGCCGGGCTCACCGGCCACGGCGTGAAGATGTCGCTGGACGACTTCGGCACGGGCTACTCCTCCCTGGTCCACCTGCGGCGGCTGCCGGTCAGCGAGCTGAAGATCGACCGGTCCTTCGTGGCCCGGCTCGCGGTCGACTCCCAGGACGCGGAGATCGTCCGCTGCACCGTGGACCTCGCGCACTCGCTGGGCCTGCTGGTCGTGGCCGAGGGCGTGGAGGACGACGAGACGTGGGAGCGGCTGCGGGACCTGGGCTGCGACGCGGTCCAGGGCTGGCTGGTCGCCGCCGCCATGCCGCCGCAGGAGGCCACCGCCTGGCTGCTGGCCCGGGGTGAACGCGGCTGGCGCCGCCCGGCCGACATCTCGGCCGAGCTGGCCGCCGCCGAGGCCGACGCGGGCTGACCCCGCCGGTGGCTCCGCCGGGGCCGCCGGGTGCGGGGCGCGTCCGGGGCGGTCCGGTGCGGGCGCGGTGCCGGGGGTCCCGGGCGGGCCGCCGTGGCCGGGGCTCCGCCCCGGACCCCGCGCCTCAAACGCCGGCGAGGCTGGAGGATGCGGCGGGGTGAGGCCGGAGGGGGCGGCCGGGCTGGAGGATGCGGCGGGGTGAGGCTGGAGGATGCGGCCGGGCCGGAGGATGGCGCGGCGAGGCTGGAGGATGCGGCGGGGTGAGGCCGGAGGACGTGGCCGGGCCGGAGGATGGCGCGGCGGGGCCGGAGGACGTGGCCGGGCCGGAGGGGGCGGCCGGGCTGGAGGATGGCGCGGCGGGGCCGGAGGGGGCGGGGCGGTGGAGCCGGGGGACGTGGCGCGGCCGGGCCGGAGGGGGCGGTGGTGGGTCCGGGCCGGTGTCGTGGGTGGCCGGTGGGCAAACCGTTTCGTGGGTCGGGGGCCCTGCCCCATAGGATTGGCCCCGAAACTACACACTCACCACCCTCAGAGGATCGCCTCATGCCTGGCATCACGCGCGAGGAGGTCGCCCACCTCGCTCGGCTGGCACGTCTGGAGCTGAAGAGCGAAGAGCTGGACCACTTCGCCGGACAGCTCGACGACATCATCGGCGCGGTCGCCCGCGTCTCCGAGGTCGCCGACCAAGACGTCCCGCCGACCTCCCACCCGCTGCCGCTGACGAACGTCGTGCGCGCGGACGAGGTCCGTCCTTCGCTCACCCCCGAGCAGGCGCTTTCCGGCGCCCCCGCCCAGGAGCAGCAGCGTTTCAAGGTGCCGCAGATCCTGGGGGAGGACTAATCACCATGGCTGACACCACCATCGACATCATCCGTCTCACGGCCGCGCAGACCGCCGGGAAGATCGCCTCCGGCGAACTCACGGCCGTCGAGGTCACCGAGGCCCACCTGGCCCGCATCGACGCCACCGACGAGAAGGTCCACGCCTTCCTGCACGTCGACCGCGAGGGCGCGCTCGCCCAGGCCCGCGCCGTCGACGCCAAGCGCGCGGCGGGCGAGAAGCTCGGCCCGCTGGCCGGCGTCCCGCTCGCCCTCAAGGACATCTTCACCACCGTCGGCATCCCGACCACCGTGGGCTCGAAGATCCTCGAAGGCTGGATTCCGCCCTACGACGCCACCCTGACGCGCAAGCTGAAGGAAGCCGGTGTCGTCATCCTCGGCAAGACCAACATGGACGAGTTCGCCATGGGGTCCTCCACCGAGAACAGCGCCTACGGCCCCACCGGCAACCCCTGGGACCTCACCCGTGTCCCCGGCGGCTCCGGCGGCGGCTCGGCGGCGGCGCTCGCCGCCTTCCAGGCGCCCCTGGCCATCGGCACGGACACCGGCGGTTCCATCCGCCAGCCCGCGGCCGTCACCGGCACCGTCGGCGTCAAGCCCACCTACGGCGGCGTCTCCCGCTACGGCATGGTGGCCTTCTCCTCCTCCCTCGACCAGGGCGGCCCCTGCGCCCGCACGGTCCTGGACGCGGCCCTCCTGCACGAGGTCATCGCCGGGCACGACCCGCTCGACTCGACCTCCATCGACGCCCCGGTCCCGCCGGTCGTCGAGGCCGCCCGCAACGGCTCCGTCGCCGGGATGCGCGTCGGCGTGGTCAAGCAGTTCGCGGGCGAGGGCTACCAGGCCGGTGTCGTCCAGCGCTTCAACGAGTCGGTGGAGCTCCTCAAGGAGCTCGGCGCCGAGATCGTCGAGCTGGACTGCCCCTCCTTCGACCTCGCGATGGCCGCGTACTACCTGATCGCGCCGTCCGAGTGCTCCTCCAACCTGGCCCGCTTCGACGCCATGCGCTACGGCCTGCGCGTCGGCGACGACGGCACCCGCTCCGCCGAGGACGTCACCGCCCTGACCCGCGAAGCCGGTTTCGGCGACGAGGTCAAGCGACGCGTCATCCTCGGTACGTACGCGCTCAGCTCCGGCTACTACGACGCGTACTACGGTTCGGCCCAGAAGGTCCGCACGCTCATCACGCAGGACTTCGAGAAGTCCTTCGAGCAGGTCGACGTGATCGTCTCCCCGACCACGCCGACCACCGCCTTCGCCATCGGTGAGCGCACCGACGACCCGCTCGCCATGTACCTCGCGGACCTGTGCACCATCCCGACCAACCTGGCCGGCAACTCCGCCATGTCGCTCCCCTGCGGCCTGGCACCGGAGGACGGTCTCCCGGTCGGGCTCCAGATCATCGCCCCGGCGATGAAGGACGACCGGCTGTACAAGGTCGGCGCCGCCGTCGAGGCGGCCTTCATCGAGCGCTGGGGCCACCCGCTGCTTGAGGAGGCACCGTCCCTGTGAGCACCAGTGCACTGTCCAAGGCCAAGGGCTTCAAGAAGTCCAAGTCCGGCACCTACCTGTCGATCGGCACCACCGCCTTCGGCGCCCTCGGCGTGATCAAGCAGGCCCGCAAGGCCCGCACCGAGCACGACACGCTGAAGCTGGTCGACGCCGTCGTGTCCGCCGCCGCCATCGTCACCGGCCTCGCGATCCTGTACCGCGAGCTGAAGCGCCTGGGCGACGACGACGTCCTGCTGGGCTGAGAGGGAAGTTTCACCGTGACCACCTTCACCGAACTGATGTCGTACGAGGACGCTCTGGCCTCGTACGACCCCGTCATGGGCCTTGAGGTCCATGTCGAGCTCGGCACCAGGACCAAGATGTTCTGCGGCTGCTCGACCGAGCTGGGCGCCGAGCCCAACTCGCAGACCTGCCCGGTCTGCCTCGGTCTGCCCGGCGCGCTCCCGGTCGTCAACGCGATCGGCATCGAGTCGGCCATCAAGATCGGCCTCGCGCTGAACTGCGAGATCGCCCAGTGGTGCCGCTTCGCCCGGAAGAACTACTTCTATCCGGACATGCCGAAGAACTTCCAGACCTCCCAGTACGACGAGCCCATCGCCTTCAACGGCTTCCTGGACGTCCAGCTGGAGGACGGCGAGATCTTCCGCGTGGAGATCGAGCGCGCCCACATGGAGGAGGACACCGGCAAGTCGCTGCACGTCGGCGGCGCCACCGGCCGCATCCACGGCGCCTCCCACTCGCTGCTGGACTACAACCGCGCCGGCATCCCGCTCATCGAGATCGTCACCAAGCCGATCGAGGGCGCGGGCGAGCGGGCCCCCGAGGTCGCCAAGGCGTACGTCGCCGAGCTGCGCGAGGTCATCAAGGCCCTCGGCGTCTCCGAGGCGCGCATGGACAAGGGCCAGATGCGCTGCGACGTGAACCTGTCGCTGCGCCCCGGCCCCGAGGCGCCCTTCGGCACCCGCAGCGAGACCAAGAACGTGAACTCGCTGCGGTCCGTGGAGCGCTCGGCCCGCTACGAGATCCAGCGGCACGCGGCCGTGCTCAGCGGCGGCGGCACGATCGTGCAGGAGACCCGGCACTTCCACGAGGAGGACGGCTCCACCACGGCCGGCCGCATCAAGGACAACGCCGAGGACTACCGGTACTTCCCGGAGCCCGACCTGGTCCCCGTCGCCCCGGCCCGCGCCTGGGTCGAGGAACTGCGCGGCGGCCTGCCCGAGATGCCGCGGGTGCGCCGCAACCGGCTCCGCGAGGAGTGGGGCGTCACCGAGCACGACATGCAGTCGATCCTCAACGCGGGCGCGGTGGACTCCATCGTCGCCACCACCGAGGCGGGCGCCGACTCCACGGCCGCGCGCAAGTGGTGGATGGGCGAGCTGGCCCGCAACGCCAACGAGCAGGGCGTCGTCGTCGACGAGCTGCCCATCACCCCGGCCCAGGTGGCGCGCGTCGCCGCCCTGGTCGCGGAGGGTTCGCTCAACGACAAGCTGGCCCGCCAGGTCCTCGAAGGCGTCCTCGCCGGTGAGGGCGGACCGGACGAGGTCGTCGAGAAGCGCGGCCTGAAGGTCGTCTCGGACGAGGGCGCGCTCGGCGCGGCCGTGGACGAGGCCATCGCGGGCAACGCGGGCATCGCGGACAAGATCCGCGGTGGCAAGGTCGCCGCCGTCGGCGCCCTGGTCGGCGCGGTCATGAAGACCACCCGCGGCCAGGCCGACGCGGCGCGCGTCAAGGAACTCATCCTGGAGCGCCTGGGCGTCAGCGAGGGCTGAGCCCCCGCCAGGTCCCGTCCGTCCCGTACATGGCCGAAGGCCCCGCACCCACGAGGGTGCGGGGCCTTCGGCCATGTACGGGACGGGGTTACAGGGCCACCGGCGCGCTGAGGAAGACGAGACGGGCCTGCTTGGCCGGGAGGTACACCTCGGGCAGGTCGATCTCCGGGAGTTCGACCTCCGGGCCGAGGACGAAACCGGTCCGCAGCAGGCGGGCGATGGCCTTCTCGTTGCGGGCGTCGGGCTCGGCGACCACCCGGCGGGTGGTGCCGTCGGAGAAGACGAACCCGAAGAAGGCCGTCATCAGCCCCGCGCTGAAACCGCGCTCGGCCGGGCCCTGGGTGGGGCCGATCAGCAGGTGGACACCGGTGTCGCCGGGCCGGACCTCGTAGCACTCGCTGACCCGGTCGGCCGCGCAGTCGTACGTCTGGAAGAGCGCGACCGGCTCGCCCTCGCGGCTGACCATGAAGGCGTGGTGGGTGGTGCGGCTGTCGACGTCCTCGTAGATCTCCTGGACCAGCTCGCGGCTGGCCCCGCCCATGCCCCAGAAGCGGGCCCGTTCCTGGGTGACCCACGCGTGGATCAGGGCGGAGTCGGCGGCCGGGTCCACGGGGGTGATGGTGACCGTGCCGAAGCCCTCGACCAGCCGCATGAACACGGGCGCTCTGGTGGAGGTGGTCGCCGGGACGGGGGCGGGGGACGGGGAGGTCATATCGATTCCTTGGTGAGGCGGGTCCAGTCGGTGACGACGGGGACGAGTTCGCACCGCGCCCAGAGGGTGAGCTGGTCGCGGTGGTGGGGCGCGCCGGTCACACCGTCCGCGCCCAGCGGGACGGCCCAGAGGCTGTCCTGGCGGCGGGCGAGGTCCCATACGTAACGGGCCGCCGACGCGCGGGCGGTGAGGTCGGTGAAACCGGGGACGGAGGAGGTGGCGTTCACGCAGTCGTGGTCGCCGCCGAGGCCGGGCCACTGCGCCTTCGGGTCCGGCAGCGCCGACCAGGGGGCGAGGCGGTGCACCTCCGACCAGGGCGCGCCGGCTCCCTCGGTCCGCGCCGCCGTCTCCTCCAGGGCCGCGCGGACGTGCGCGGACCGGTCGAGGCCGGGGAGGAGGGCGGTGGTGAGCAGCCCTTCGAGGGCGTAACCGACCCGGGGGAGCAGGTGGAGCCAGGGGTGGAAGACCTCCGGGCCGGTGGGCGCGCCCGCCAGGTCCGCGAAGACGGGGTCGGCGGCGAGGCGGCGTACGGTCGCGGTCCGCAAGGCCGAGAAGACGGTGGCGTCGGTGCTGTTGGCGTCCATGTGCCGGTCCCAGGCCAGGAGCCGGGCGCGCAGGGCCTCGGCGGCGGGGGTCAGGCCCTCGAAGCCGGGCAGCAGGGCGAGCAGGGGCGCGGCCGAGGCCAGGTGGGTGTCGGCGTGCACCTCGGCCATCCGCTGGGGCGACCACCGGGAGGAGGCGCCGAGCAGGGCGCGGATGCGTTCGGCGCGGTGCGGGGGCGCGAACTCCACGCCGAGCGGGGAGGCGATGCCGCGCGCGTTGGCCATGACGGCGACCTCCCGCACGGGCTCGGCGGGGGTCGGCTCCCAGCCCTGCCAGGCGTACCGGCGGTCCCACGCGGGGACCGGGCGCAGGCGGTTGGCCGCGTGGCGCAGGGGCACGGCGCCCGCGACGCGGTGGAGCAGGCCGCCCTCGGTGTCGGCGGCGTGGACGACGTTGACGGGCTCGGCCCAGCCGTCGAGCGCGCGGTCGATGTCGGCGACGGTGCGGGCGCGCAGGAGGGCGGGGAGGGCGGCGAAGCCGAGGTCACGGCGGACCCGGGGCGGGTAGCGCAGGGAGAGCGCCTGTCCGGCGGTGAGGTCGACGGGCTCCGTGTCCCGGTCCCGGCCGGTGTCCGTGCCGGTGCGTGTACCGGTGTTGGTAGCGGTGCTCGTGCCAGTGCCAGTGCCGGTGCCGGTGGTCGTGTTCGTGCGCGTGCCGGTTTCCGGGTCCGGGCCGGTGGGCGCGGAGCGGTCGACGACCACCGGGCCGCGGGCGGTCTCCAGGACCTCGACCTCGACGGGATCGGCGCCCGCGACGGTGACGGTCTCGGTGTGCCGGTGGACGGGTTCCCAGACCCCGTCCGGGCCCAGCGCCTCGACGGCGCCGTCCGCGGTGCGGCGCAACTGCTCGGTGTACAGGTCCTGGTAGTCGGCCATCGCGTTGGTGATGGCCCAGGCGGCGGTGCCGGTGTGCCCGAAGTGGGCGAGTCCGGGCACCCCGGGGACGGCCAGGCCGAGGACGTCGTACTCGGGGCAGGAGAGACGTATCTGCTGGTAGACGCCCGGGTCCTCGATGAACCGGTGCGGGTCGCCCGCGATGATCGCCGAACCGGTGGCCGTGCGGTCGCCCGGGAGCATCCAGCCGTTGCTGCCCGCGGTGCCGGGGCCGTCGGTGGCGAAGAGGGTCACCGCGTCGTCGCCCAGGGCGTCGGCCACGCGCTCGCGCCACAGTTTGGTGGCGAAACCGGCGAAGAGGACGTGGGTGGCGATCCAGATCGCGAGCGGCACCCAGGGCTCCCAGGGGGCCGGGGCGTGGCCCGTGCGCGCGAACCGCTCGTCGCGGGCGGCCCCGGCGGCGAGCCCCTCGTTGACGCCGTCGACGTACGCGCGGACCCAGGCGGCGGTCTCCGCGTCCAGGGCCTCGTGGCAGCGGCGGGCGGTGTCGGCGAGCCGGCTACGGCGGGCGAAGGTGTCCCAGGCCACGGACTCGGGGCCGAGGAAGGCGGCGCTGGAGCCCTGGGCGCGGTGCCGTTCGACCTCCAGCTGCCAGGCGCGGTCGAGGGCGGTGACGCGGCCCTGGGCGCGGGCGAGGGCGAGGGCGTCGGAGGCGCGCAGGTGGGGGATGCCCCACGCGTCGCGGTAGACCCCGTCGTGCTGTTCGTCCTCGTGGGCCGCTGCGCTCTCGCTGTTCACACTGCTCACACTCATCCCCATAGTGCATTAGGTTAGGCTGGCCTAACTATAAGGGTGTCAGGAGAAGGGGCGGACATGGCTGTCGGTAAGGGCTGGGAGGGAGTGGTCCTCAAGCTCATGCGGGGCAAGGACTTCACGTTCACGGTGACGGGGACGGAAGAGGTCACGGAGCACTACCGCAGGGTCCACTTCACGGACGGCGGGCTGCTCGCGGCGGCCGGGGAGTCCCTCCACCCCACCATGTGGGTGCGCGTCTGGTTCGAGGGCGCGGGCCGCCCGCACCAGCGCGCCTACACGCTGGTGGACCCCGATCCGGCCGCCGGGACGTTCTCCTTCGAATTCGCCCTGCACGACGGCGTCGCCAGCGCCTGGGCGCGCACCGCGCGGCCAGGCGACACCGTCGACGCCACCGTCCAGGGCACCGGCTTCACCGCCCCCGTCCCGGAGCCGCGGCGGCTCCTGGTCATCGGCGACCCGGCCTCCCTCCCGGCCATCAACTCCCTGCTGGACGCCTACCCGCAGACCCCGGCGACGATCTGGTTCGAGACCCAGCACGCCTCGGACGCGGAGCTGCCGGTACGGGTGGACGCGGACCGGCACGAGATCCGGCGGGTGGAGCGGGGCGCGGGCACGACCCTGGTGGACCAGGTCAAGGCCCAGCTCCCGGAACTGGTGACGGACCCGGAGTCGGCGTACGTCTGGCTCGCCTGCGACACGGCGACGACCCGCGCCCTGACGGCCTACCTCCGCAAGGACCTGGCCCTGCCCAAGCAGCGGGTGAACGGCCTGGGCTACTGGCGGCCGGGCGCGTAGCCCACGCGGACGGCCCGGACCGACCCGGCCTGGCCTGGCCGACCCGGGCGGTCGGGGTGGGCCGGGCGGTTCCCGGCGGTGGGGCGGGCGCGGGTGCTCCCGTCACCCGCGCACCCGTCTCCACACCTCCAGCCCCACACCTCCCGTCCTACGCCTCCGGGCCGCGCTCCCACAGGTACGGCACCGTCACGCCCAGGGCCCCGAACCCCAGGCGCTCCAGGATCGGGCGGCTCTCGTCCGAGGCGTCCACCTGGAGGTAGGGGATGCCCCGCTCCGCCGCGATACGGGCCCGGTGGGCGACCAGCAGCCGGTAGACGCCCCGGCCGCGCCACTCCGGGACCGTGCCGCCGCCCCAGAGCCCGGCGAAGGACCCGCCGGGGCGCATCTCCATCCGGGCCGCGCTCACCGGGGTGGCGCCCGCCATCGCCACCACGGCCGCCACGTTCCCGGGCTCGTCCCGGACCAGGCCGAGCAACTGCTCCCGGAGCCCGGGGCGCCCGGCGCCGAAGGCCCGGTCGTGGACCTCCACCATCAGGTCCACCCCGGCCTCGTCCGTCACCACCCGCAGCGTGATGCCCTCGGGCGGCTCCACCGGCAGCCCCGCGAGATCGGCGACCCGCGCCACCATCAGCGTCTCGGCCGGCTCCGCGACGAGGCCCGCCGCCCGCAGCCGGTCCCCGAGGTCCGCCGGGCGGTCGTAGTCGTACAGCTTCCACTCGAACGAGGAAGCCCCGGCCCCGGCGAAGAACGCCACCTGCGCCGCGATCTCCGCGTCCGCCGTCGCCTCGTCGAGGTCCGACCAGAGGATGCTGTTCCCGCCGTCCCCGGGCGCGCTCTGCCGGACCACCGCGCCCACCCGCTCCACGCGGGCCGCCGGGTCGGGCAGGGCCTCCCGTCGCATCTCCCGGTCGTACCGGGCCCGTACCTTCAACAGTTCGTCGTGATCGGTCGTCATCGTCCCAGCTGACCAGCGACGGCCCCGCCGCACAACCGCTTTTGGCCCCGGCCCGTGACACCGGCCCGGCCCGGCGGTACGGCGTCACGGCGGGGTACGGTGGTCCCCGCCGTCCGGTGGCTCCGGCCCCCGGACACCTCGTCGGCGGGCCGGTCGGACCACGCTCCCCGTGACCGAGGTCCCGTACCGTGCGGGCCCCTTGTGACGATGCCCACGAAAGAGGCCGACGATCAAGAAACATTGAGATCGTGGAGGCGCAGACCATCCCGGCCGGGCCCGGAGGAACGACCTTCCGGACCGGCGGCCGGGTCTTGACGAGTTCAGGCGCTCTTTGCCTCGGGCCACCTCCCGGGAAAGATCCGAACCACCAGGGAGCACGTCCGTTGGCAGCAATCGCACGGTGGTGCATGCGGCACCGCCTCGCGGCCGTACTGATCTGGCTGCTCACCCTCGGCACCACCGCCACGGCCGCCCTCGCCGCCGGAACGGCGTTCTCCAACGACTACGAGATCCCCGGCACCGAGTCAGGCAAGGCGGCCGAACTCCTGCGCCAGGGCTTCCACGGCCAGGGCGGCGACACGAACACCGTCGTCTGGCGGACCCCGGACCATCAGACCGCGCACACCCCCGGTGTCGAGCGGCGGATGAGCCGGGCCCTCGACACCGTCGCCGGGCTCCCCGGCGTCGCGTCGGTCGCCGGACCGTACGGCGCCGACCCCGAGAGCGCCGCCCGGATCAGCGTCGACGGACGCACCGCCTACGCCGTCGTCACCTTCGACCGGCCCGCCGACTCCGTCCCCAAGGAACAGGCCAGAGCGGTGATCGACGCCGCGAAGACCCCGGACGCCGGCGCGGACGGCCTCCACGTCGCACTCGGCGGCCGTGCGATCGGCCTCGCCGAAGCCCCCGGCGCCCACCTCGCCGAGGCCATCGGCGTCGCCGTCGCGGCCCTGGTCCTCTTCCTGGCCTTCGGCTCGCTCGCCGCGTCCCTGGTGCCCATCGCGACCGCCCTGGTCAGTGTGGGCACCGCCTACTTCGGCATCTCCCTCCTCGGGCACGCCATGCCCGTCGCCGACTTCGCCCCGATGCTCGGCACCCTCGTCGGCCTCGGCGTCGGCATCGACTACGCCCTGTTCATCGTCACCCGGCACCGCAAGGGCCTGGCGCGCGGCCTCTCCGTCGAGGAGGCCGCCGAGAACGCCGTCGCCACCACCGGCCGGGCCGTCGTCTTCGCCGGGGCCACCGTCTGCATCGCGCTGCTCGGCATGCTGGTGCTGCGGCTGAAGTTCCTCGACGGCGTCGCCATAGCGGCCTCCGTCACCGTGGTGCTCACCGTCGCCGCCTCGGTCACCCTGCTCCCCGCCCTCCTCTCGTACATCGGCGTACGCGCCCTCTCCCGCCGCGAGCGCCGCAGGCTCGCCGCCGAAGGCCCGCGCCCCGAGCCGGTCACCGGCTTCGCCGTCCGCTGGTCGGCCCTGGTCGAGCGGTATCCCAAACTGCTCGGCGCCGTCGCCACCGTGGTCATGCTGGTACTGGCGCTGCCCACCCTCTCCCTCCACCTGGGCACCTCCGACCAGGGCAACAACCCGGCCGGCTCCACCACCCGGCAGGCGTACGACCTGCTGGCGGAGGGTTTCGGGCCCGGCACGAACGGCCCGCTCGCCGTCGTCGCCCGCCTCGACGGGGCCGGGGACCGGCTCGCCGTCGAACGCCTGGCCGACGCACTGCGCTCGGCCGAGGGCGTGGCCTCCACGGGCCCGGCCGTCCTCAACCGGAGCGGGGACACCGCCGTCCTCACCGTCGTACCGGAGTTCGCCCCGCAGTCCCGGGCCACGAGCGACCTGGTCGACACGCTCCGCACGGAGGTCGTCCCGGACGCCGTGCACGGCAGCTCCATGCAGGTCCACATCGGCGGGGTGACGGCGGGCTACGACGACTTCGCCGAGGTCATCATCGGCAAACTGCCGCTCTTCGTCGGGGTCGTCGTCGCCCTCGGCTGCGTGCTCCTGCTGCTGGCCTTCCGCTCCATCGGCATCCCGCTGAAGGCGGCGGCCATGAACATCGCCGCCGTCGCCTCCTCCTTCGGCGTCGTGGTGGCGGTCTTCCAGTGGGGCTGGGGCAGCGAACTGCTGGGCCTGGGCAGCGCGGGACCGATCGAACCCTTCCTTCCCGTGATCATGGTTTCGGTCCTCTTCGGCCTGTCGATGGACTACCAGGTCTTCCTCGTCAGCCGGATGTACGAGGAGTGGCTGGAGACGGGCGACAACAAGAGGGCCGTCCGCGTCGGACTCGCCGAGACCAGCCGGGTGATCAACTCGGCGGCGGTGATCATGATCGCGGTCTTCCTGGCCTTCGTCCTCAGCGGCGACCGGCTCATCGCGATGTTCGGCATCGCGCTGGCCGCCGCCGTGGCCCTCGACGCCTTCGTCCTGCGCACCCTCCTGGTCCCGGCCCTGATGCACCTGCTCGGCGGGGCCAACTGGTGGCTGCCCGGCTGGCTGGACCGCAGGCTGCCCCGGATCAGCATCGAGCCCCCCGAACGCCGCCCGCGTGCGACACTTCCCGCGCAGCGCCCCGACCACCCGGGCCCCGCCACGGGCGAGGACAGCACCGTGCCCGCCCCGGCGTCCCGGTGACCCGGCGATCCACCGCACCAGACCCGAGGAAGACCCCGCATGTTCTCGACAGCCCTCACCGACGACGCGTACCTGTTCCCGCTGGAGGTCCGGCACGCCGAGGAGTTCCTGGCGCACATGGACCGGGGCCGGGAGTACATCGGTGAGCACATCCTCCTCCCCGACTTCGCCGCCGACCTCGACTCGGCCCGCGCCTTCCTCGCCGGCTACGCGCAGAAGACGGCCACCGACACCGGACGGCTCCACGGCATCCGCGTCGACGGCGCCCTCGTCGGCGGAGTCCTCTTCCGGACCTTCGAGGCCGACACCGGCAACTGCGAGATCGGCTGCTGGCTGGAGCCCGCCGCGGCCGGGCGCGGGCTGGTGACGAAGGCCTGCCGGACGCTGATCGACTGGGCCTTCCAGGAGCGCTCCATGCACCGCGTGGAGTGGCACGCCTCCGCCGCCAACTCCAAGAGCCTGGCCGTGGCCCGGCGGCTCGGGATGACCCGCGAGGGCGTCCTGCGGGAGAACTACCTCCACCGGGGCGTCCGCCAGGACACCGAGGTCTGGTCGGTACTGACCCACGAATGGCCCCCGGCCCGGACC
This sequence comes from Streptomyces sp. NPDC051567, assembly GCF_044454165.1. NCBI lineage: Bacteria > Bacillati > Actinomycetota > Actinomycetes > Kitasatosporales > Streptomycetaceae > Streptomyces > Streptomyces sp. NPDC051567. Next base: position 23,146 of record NZ_JBITDK010000035.1, read on the forward strand.
GCCTGACCGTGCCCGCCGCAGGTCCCGCCGGGGACCTGCGGCCCCCGGCGCCCGTGCCCTCCGGCGGATTCTCAGAAACCTCTCAGACAGGACGCCTACGGTGCCCCGCATGGACACCACGAAGACCCCCGCCCCGCGCGCTCCCGAGGCGGACTCCGCCGAGCCCCAGAACCCCGCGACCGCGGACACCACGGGCACGAGCACCCCGGCCGACCTCACCAAGGCCGAGGCCGCCGGGAACCCGGCCGACGCGCCCGCCACCGACGACGACGCCGCGCCCGCCGCCGAAGACCTCGACGAGGACCTCGACGAGGAGCCCGCCGAGGCCGGCGAGCAGTCCTCCGGCGTCGCCGCCGCGGCCTTCGCCGTCGTCGCCACCGGCCTGGGCCTCGTCGCCCTCAGCGGTAGCTGGGTCTCCCGCGTCTTCGCGGAGCGCCAGACCCTCATCGGCCAGATCGAGTCGAGCAAGGCAGCCTCGGCCGAGGAGCAGATCGCCGCGCTGTACGGCGACGCCTGGCACATGACCGCCCTGGTCAACGGTGTCCTGTCCACCCTCGCCCTGCTGATCGCCGTCTTCGTCCTGGCGCTCCCCGCCTTCGGCAACCCCGGCCGCACCCTCCCGGCCTGGGTCCGCGCCGTCTCCTGGGCCGCCGTCGCCCTCGGCGCCCTCGGCGTACTCGTCTTCGGCCTCATGTACTTCGACATCCTGGCCCCCCTCCCCGCGGCCCCCGCAGGGCCCGCGTAAGCACCACCCCCGGCGCGTCCCGCGCCCTGTGAGGCGGCTTCGCCCCACAGGGCGCGTGCGCCCGATGCGTCACGCCCTGTCGTGTCCCGTCCGGTGCGCCGGTCACCGCACCGTCAGGGTCAGGGCCCTGTCGTCGCCCTCCTCGGGTGAACCGCGACCGTCCGATTCGCTCGTGACCAGCAGCAGCTTGTCCCCGCCCAGGGCCACGACCGTGCGCAGCCGGCCGTACTTCCCCTCCAGGAAGGCCTCGGGCGCCGCCACCGGATCGGCCCCGGCCAGCGGGACCCGCCACAGTCGGCTGCCCTTGAGCCCGGCCACCCACACCGACCCCTGGGCCCAGGCGATCCCGCTCGGCGACGCCTCGCCCGGTTTCCACACGGCCACCGGGTCCCGCATGCCCGGCTTGCCCGCCTTCCCCTCGGCCTGCGGCCAGCCGTAGTTCGCGCCGGACTCGATCAGGTTCAGCTCGTCCCAGGTGTCCGTCCCGAACTCCGAGGCCCACAGCCGCCCCTCCCCGTCCCAGGCGAGCCCCTGCACATTGCGGTGCCCCCAGGAGTGGACGACCGAGTCGGCCTCCGGACCGCCCGGCACCGGCTTCCCGTCCGGGGTCATCCGCAGGATCTTGCCGCCCAGGGACCGCTTGTTCTGCGCGTGCCCGGGGTCACCGGTGTCGCCCGTCCCCGCGTAGAGCATCTTGTCCGGGCCGAAGGCGATCCGGCCGCCGTTGTGGACGAAGCCCTTGGGGATGCCCCGGAACACCGTGTCGGGCGCGCCCAGTTGCTGCCCGGCGGCTCTCCTGTCGTCGTAGCGCAGCCGGGCGATGCGGTTGTCGGACACGGTCGTGAAGTACGCGTACACCTGCCGGTCCGAGGCGAAGGAGGGGGACAGGGCGAGGCCCAGCAGCCCGCCCTCCCCGCCCGGGGCCACCCCGGGCACCTCGCCGATCTGCGTCACCCGGCCCGTGGCCATCTCGATCCGGCTGATCGTCCCCTTGTCCCGCGAGGCGACCAGCAGGTTCCCGTCCGGCAGCACGGCCACGCCCCACGGGGCCTCCAGGCCCTTCGCGATCTCGCCCGTCACCGTCACCGAACCCTTGTCCGGCGGCGCCGGCGCCGCCGGACCGGGGGAGGCGGAGGGGCCGTCCGGGGGCGCGGCCGGCGCGGTGGCCGTCCTGGACGGGAAGTCCTCCAGCTGCGCCCCCGCCCCGCCCGCCGGTGAGCACCCCGCCACCAGCAGGGCCCCGCACCCGGCCAGCGCGACCGCCGTCAGCACGCCCCGGCCCCGCGCGCCGGGGCCCCCGTACCGCTCCCGGCCACAGGCCCCCGACGACCCGGGGAGGCCGTACGGCCCCGCCCCGGCCGCCCCGGCCCGCCGGGACGTCCCCTGCGCCGCGCCGTCACCCGGTCCACGACCCCGTCCGTCTCGCATGGTCCCGCTCCCCTCCGGTCATCCGGTCGTGCCTTCCACCCGTTCCAACTGCGGCGGCACTTCGCGAAGTTCCACCGCTCGTACACTCGATCGAGTGGATGCGGGTCAGTCCCACGCCTCCACCGCCGCCGGGAAGGAGGCGATCTCGGCCAGGTCGCCGGCCGTCAGCCGGACCTCCGCGGCCCGCGCGTTCTCCGCGGCCCAGTGCGCCCGGTCGGCCCCCGGCACCGGCACCACCTGAGGCCCCTGCGCCAGCACCCAGGCCAGTGCCACCTGCGCCGCCGTCACCTGGGGGCCGTGCCGCCGCGCCACCCGCCGCAACCCCGCCACCAGCACCTGGTTCGACGCCATCGCGTCCGCCGTGAACCGCGGATGCCGCGCCCGTACGTCCTGCGACTCGAACCCCTCGCCCGGGGTGAGCGTCCCGGTCAGGAACCCGCTGCCCAGCGGCATCGCCGCCAGCAGCCCGACCCCGCGCGCCGCGCACCACGGCAGCAGCTGCCAGGCCGCCTGCGGCGACCACACCGACAGCTCCGCCTGCACCGCGCTCACCGGGAACACCTGCTGCGCCCGTTCCAGGTGCCGCACGGTCGTCCCGTACGCCCGGTCCCCGCGCCGGCCCGCTCCCGGTCCGGCGCCCGCCCCCAGGGCGCAGAACCCGAGCGCCCGCACCTTCCCCGCGCCCACCAGCTCCGCCATCGCCCCCCAGGTCTCCTCCACCGGGACGTCCGGGTCGACCCGGTGGAGCTGGTACAGGTCGATGACATCGGTGCGCAGCCGCCGCAGCGAGGCGTCGCAGGCCCGCCGCACCGAGCCCGGCCGCCCGTCGGCCACCACGTGCTGCTCGCCCGCGCGCAGCCCCACCTTGGCCGACACGAACGCCTCCGACCGCCGCTCGCACAGGACCCGTCCGAGCAGCAGCTCATTGGTGAACGGGCCGTACAGATCGGCGGTGTCCAGCAGGTTCGCCCCCAGGTCGAGCGCCGTGTGCACGGCGGCCAGCGACTCCTCGCCCCGCCGCCGCGAAGGCGCGTACGCCCAGCTCATCGGCATGCACCCGAGCCCGATGGCGCCCACCGTCAGCGCCCCCGCCCCGATCGACCTGAGCTCCACCCGTACGTCCCCCTCCCGGTCCGGCCCTCAAAGTAACGGCTTGATCCGGATCGCTTCGCATAGCCTCGTGATCATGACTGCAAAGACTCCGGACGTCTGGCTTCCGTTCCCCGCCGAAGAGTTGGAGGGCCTGCCCGGCTCCTTCCGGTACCGCCGCTGGGACGGCGAGGAGGACTTCCCGGCCGATCCGGCCGACTGCGTCTTCTACGTCACGCCGTACATGAAGTCCCAGGCCGTCACCGTCCGCCCGCTGGCGCGGATGCCCGGCCTGGAGGTCGTCCAGACCCTGACCGCGGGCACGGACCACCTCCTGGGCGGTCTCGGCGCCCTGCCCGCGGGCGTACGGCTGTGCAACGCGGCCGGGGTGCACACGGCGAGCACCGCCGAACTCGCCCTCACCCTGATCCTCGCCTCACTGCGCGGCATCCCCGGCATGGTCCGCGGCCAGGACCGCGAGGAGTGGCGCTTCGGGGTGTACGAGGCCCTCGCCGACAAGTCCGTCCTGATCGTCGGCTACGGATCGATCGGCGCGGCCGTCGAGGACCGGCTCGTGCCCTTCGAGTGCGGGCCGGTCACCCGGGTCGCGCGCACGGCGCGCACCACCGCGCGCGGCCCCGTGCACGCCCTCGCCGACCTCCCCGCACTCCTGCCCGGGGCCGATGTGGTGATCCTCGCGACACCGCTGACCGAGTCCACCCGGGGCCTGGCCGACGCCGGCTTCCTGCGCCGCATGAAGGACGGCGCCCTCCTCGTGAACGTGGCGCGCGGCCCCGTCGTCGACACCGGCGCCCTGCTGGCGGAGGTGGAACGGGGCCGCCTGCGCGCGGCACTCGACGTCACCGACCCCGAACCACTGCCCGCCGGCCACCCGCTCTGGCACGCCCCGGACGTCCTGATCACTCCCCATGTGGGCGGCAGCACCTCGGCGTTCGAACCGCGCGCCAAGCGCATGCTCGTCCGCCAGCTCACCCGGTTCGCCGCCGGTGAGCCCCTGGAGCACACGGTGCTGGTCACCGGGTGACAGGAGGCGCGCACACCCCGCCCTCCAGCGGCGCAGGGACAGCGGAACCCCTCCGTTCGTAACGGAGAGTAGAGAAGCTATGTCCCTGAGTGACGAAAGTGGTGTATCGTCCGGACGAAGGGGCTGCGCCACGAATGTCTGGCGCCGGGGAGTGATCGGACACTTTGGGGGGCGACGGGCGATGCACGGCCAATGGGCGAACGATCCGACACGGCGGAGCCGCCGGAGGCGACGATGGGGTGCGCCGAAACCGGCCGGCGAGGGGGACCGGTGAGCACCCCCGGGGCCCTCCTGACCCGCTCGCCGGCCTCCGGCAGCGGACGGGGGCCCGCCGTCCAGGTGCTGCTCACGGTGGTCTGGGGCGGGTACGCGGCAGGCGCCGGCCTCGGCTGGGGGAGCAGCGAACTCGCCGACGTCATGGGCGACTTCGGCCTCAGCGCCGCCGCCCTGATCGCCGCCGTCTCCTGCTTCCAGTACGCGCGCACCCGTGCGAACCGCGACCGGCTCGCCTGGGTGCTCTTCGCCCTCTCGTCCCTGATGTCGGCCTGCGGGAACGCGGTCTGGGGCTGGTACGAGGTCGTGATCCGGGAGGAGATGCCCAGTCCCTCCCCGGCGCAGTTCTTCTTCCTCTGTTTCGCGCCGCCCGCCATCGTGGGCCTGCTCGTCCTCGCCAAGCGCCCCGTCACCCGGGCCGGCTGGGTCTGCCTCGCCCTCGACTCCTGGCTGATCGCCGGCTCACTGCTCACGCTCTCCTGGAGCCTGGCCCTCGCCAAGTCGGCCAGGTCCCACAGCGCGGGCAGCGTCCCCGGCGCGGCACTCGAACTCGCCTACCCGCTCCTGGACATCGCGCTCGTCTCCATGGTCCTGGTCCTGCACTTCCGGCGGTCCGCCGCCAACCGGTCCGCCATCAACACCGCCATCGCCGCCCTCGCCCTCACCGTCCTGTGCGACGCGATCTTCACGTCGCCGCTGCTGAAGGAGACCTACCGCTCCGGCCAGCTCCTCGACGCCGGCTGGTTCGCCGGCTCGCTGCTGCTCGCGTACGCGCCCTGGGGCGCCCGCCGGGGCGGCGGATACGCGCCGGACCGCGCCGGGCCCGTGCGCGGACCGCGCCCCGTCAGCCGCCCGATCGCCGGTTCGCTGCCGGCCCTCACCCCCTACCTCGCCGCCGCCGTCTGCACCCTCGGCATCCTCTACAACGTCATCGAGAGCCGCAGCGTCGACAAGGTCGTGGTCGTCACCGGCTGCACCGTCGTCCTCGCCCTCGTCGTGCGCCAGGGCATCATGCTCCTCGACAACATCGCGCTGACCCAGGAACTGGCCCAGAAGGAGAACCACTTCCGCTCCCTGGTCCAGGGCTCCAGCGACGTCATCATGATCGCCGCCCCCACCGGCACCCTGCGCTACGTCAGCCCCGCCGCCGCCGGGGTCTACGGCCGCGAGGCGGAGGAGCTGGTCGGCACCGAGCTCGCCGCGCTGATCCACCCCGACGACCTCGGCCGCGTGGTCCACGAGGTGCGCCGCTTCCTCGCCGCGCCGCCCGCCGAGGAACCCACCACCCGCATCGAGTGCCGCTTCGAGTCCGGCGACGGCGAGTGGCTCAACGTGGAGTCCACCGTCAACCGCCACCAGGGCGGGCTGATCCTCAACAGCCGCGACGTCACCGAGCGGGTCCGCCTCCAGGCCCAGCTCCAGCACAGCGCCGAGCACGACCCGCTGACCGACCTGCCCAACCGGGCCCTGTTCACCCGCCGCGTCCGCCAGGCCCTGACCGGCAGGCGGGCGGGCGACCACAGCGCCGCCGTCCTCTTCATCGACCTCGACGGCTTCAAGGCGGTCAACGACACCATCGGCCACCAGGCCGGTGACGAACTGCTCGTCGAGGCCGCGCGCAGGCTCCAGGAGTCCGTCCGGTCCGGGGACACCGCGGCCCGCCTCGGCGGCGACGAGTTCGCCGCCCTCGTCCTGGGCGACGGCGGACGCGACCGCGGAGCCCGCGAGTACCAGGTCCACGAGATCGCCGACCGGCTGCGCACCACCCTCTCCCAGCCCTACCGCATCGCGGGCAGCGAGGTCCGGGTCGCCGCCAGCATCGGCGTGGCCTTCGCCGACCCCGGCATCACCCCTTCGGACCTGATGCGCAACGCCGACCTCGCGATGTACCGGGCCAAGGCGGGCGGAAAGGACCGCGTCGAGCTGTACGCCCCGCAGATGCAGGCCGAGGTCGTGCGCAAGGCCGAGCTGGCGGGGCGGCTGCGGACCGCGCTGCACGAAGGACAGTTCACCCTGCTGCACGAACCGGTGGTCTCGCTGACCACCGGCCAGGTCACCGCGGTGGCCGCGCAGGCCCGCTGGCGCTCCGCGCAGGGCATCCTCTTCACCCCCGCGGAGTTCCTCCGCGTCGCCGAGTACAACGGGGGCGGCTCCGCCCCCACCGGCGTCCCGGACGTCTCGCGCACGGCCGAGCTGGGGCGCTGGCTGCTGGAGGAGGCCGTGGGGCAGGCCGCCGACCGGCACCGGGCCGGGCACGACGTACCGGTCGCCCTGCGGATGACCGCCCAGCGGCTGCTGGACCGGGCCATGCCGCTCGGCTCCGTGGAATCGCTGCTGACCCGGTACGGGCTGCCTTCCGGGGCCCTGCTGATCGAACTGGCCGACAGCGACCCCAGGGTCCCCTTCGACGAGCTGGAGCGCCGGCTGCGGGGCCTGCGCCGGCTCGGCGTCCTGATCGCCCTGGACGGCTTCGGCAGCGGCTACGCGGCCATGAGCGCCCTGCGCCGGCTCCCGGTGGACATGCTGAAGCTGGACCGGGGCCTGGTCGAAGGGGTGGTCGAGTCGGCCCGCCTCCACAAGATCACCGCCGGGCTGTTGCGGATCGCGAACGATCTCGGCATGCAGTCGGTGGCCGACGGGGTGGACCTCCCCGAGCAGGTCATGGCCCTGCGCGCGATGGGCTGCACCCACGGCCAGGGGGCGGCCTTCTCCGGACCGCTCGACGAGTACCGGCTGCGCCGCGCACTCGTGCGCGGTACCTTCCCCGTACCCGGCGAGGCCGTCCGGCCCGCCCTGGCGGGCGGCTCTCCCGGGGGCTCGATGGCCCTGCACGGCGGCTCACATAATGAGACGCCCGTCCCACCCGCTTGACATCCACCTCCCGCCGGAGGGAGGGTCAGTGCCATGCGCACCCGAATTCTCGTACTTGGAAAGCGCGTCGGCTGAAGCAGGGAACTGTATGTCCCCGCTCAACGCACCCGACGCGCTCCCCTCGCTTGCCACCTGGCACGAGGGGTTTTTTGTTGCACCGGCACAGAGTCCCATCCTCGTCAAATCCTCAGCTTCGAGAAGAGAATGCCGATGACCGAGCAGGCCACCGGGGCCCACCACCCGCAGCCCCGGCCCCGTAGCGGCGGGCAGCAGCCCACCGCAGTCGAGTACGTGACGGGTGCGCAGTCCCTCATCCGCTCTCTCGAAGAGGTGGGGTGCGACACCGTCTTCGGCATCCCCGGCGGTGCCATCCTCCCCGCGTACGACCCGATGATGGACTCCAAGAGGGTCCGTCACATCCTGGTCCGCCACGAGCAGGGCGCCGGTCACGCCGCCACCGGCTACGCGCAGGCCACCGGCAAGGTCGGCGTCTGCATGGCCACCTCCGGGCCGGGCGCGACCAACCTGGTCACCCCGATCGCCGACGCCCACATGGACTCCGTCCCGCTCGTCGCGATCACCGGCCAGGTCTCCTCCAAGGCGATCGGCACCGACGCCTTCCAGGAGGCGGACATCGTCGGCATCACGATGCCGATCACCAAGCACAACTTCCTGGTCACCAAGGCCGAGGACATCCCGCGGACGATCGCCGAGGCGTTCCACATCGCCTCCACCGGCCGCCCCGGCCCGGTCCTCGTCGACATCGCCAAGGACGCACTCCAGGCGAAGACCGCCTTCACCTGGCCGCCCGTCCAGGACCTCCCGGGCTACCGGCCGGTCACCAAGCCCCACGCCAAGCAGATCCGCGAGGCCGCCAAGCTCATCTGCCAGGCCCGGCGCCCGGTCCTCTACGTCGGCGGCGGCGTGATGAAGTCCGGAGCGACCGCCGAGCTGAAGGTCCTCGCCGAGCTGACCGGAATCCCGGTCTCCACGACCCTGATGGCGCTCGGCTCCTTCCCCGACAGCCACCCGCTGCACGTCGGCATGCCGGGAATGCACGGCTCGGTCACCGGCGTCACCGCGCTCCAGAAGTCCGACCTGCTGATCGCGCTCGGCACCCGCTTCGACGACCGCGTCACCGGCAAGCTCGACAGCTTCGCCCCCCTCGCCAAGGTCATCCACGCGGACATCGACCCGGCCGAGATCGGCAAGAACCGCGCCGTCGACGTCCCGATCGTCGGCGACGCCCGCGAGGTCATCGCCGACCTGGTCCAGGCCGTCCAGGCCGAGCACGCCGAGGGCCACGCGGGCGACTACACCGCCTGGTGGAAGGATCTCGACCGCTGGCGCGAGACCTACCCGCTCGGCTACGACCTCCCCGCGGACGGGATGCTCTCGCCCCAGCAGGTCATCGAGCGCGTCGGCGAACTGGCCCCGCAGGGCACGGTCTTCGCGGCCGGCGTCGGCCAGCACCAGATGTGGGCCTCGCACTTCATCACCTACGAGGAGCCCCGCACCTGGCTGAACTCCGGCGGCGCCGGAACCATGGGCTACGCGGTCCCCGCCGCGATGGGCGCCAAGGTCGGCCGCCCCGAGCGCACGGTCTGGGCCATCGACGGTGACGGCTGTTTCCAGATGACCAATCAGGAACTGGCCACCTGCGCGCTGAACAACATCCCGATCAAGGTCGCGATCATCAACAACGGCGCGCTGGGCATGGTCCGCCAGTGGCAGACCCTCTTCTACAACCAGCGGTACTCCAACACCGTCCTGCACGCGGACGAGACCGGCCACGACACGGTCGGCTCCCAGCTCGGGGAGTCCAGCGCCCCCCGCAAGGGCACCCGCATCCCGGACTTCGTCAAGCTGTCCGAGGCCATGGGCTGCGTGGCGCTGCGCTGCGAGGACCCGGCCGACCTGGACCGGGTCATCGCCGAGGCCAACGCGATCAACGACCGCCCCGTCGTCGTCGACTTCATCGTCCACGAGGACGCCATGGTGTGGCCGATGGTCGCCGCGGGCACCTCCAACGACGAGGTCCTGGCGGCCCGGGGCGTCCGCCCCGACTTCGGCGACAACGAAGACGACTGAGCCGAGAGAGCCGAGAGAGAGAACGACCCACATGTCCAAGCACACGCTCTCCGTCCTGGTCCAGAACACGCCCGGCATCCTCGCCCGGATCGCCGCGCTGTTCTCCCGCCGCGGGTTCAACATCGACTCCCTCGCGGTCGGTGTCACCGAGCACCCCGACATCTCCCGCATCACCATCGTCGTGAACGTCGAGGACCTCCCGCTGGAGCAGGTGACCAAGCAGCTCAACAAGCTGGTCAACGTCCTCAAGATCGTCGAGCTGGAGCCGCACAACGCCATCGAGCGCGAGCTCGTCCTCGTCAAGGTCCGCGCCGACAACGAGACCCGCTCGCAGATCGTCGAGATCGTCCAGCTCTTCCGTGCCAAGACCGTGGACGTCGCCCCGGAGGCCGTCACCATCGAGGCGACCGGGGGCACCGACAAGCTCGGCGCGATGCTCAAGATGCTGGAGCCCTTCGGCATCAAGGAGCTCGTGCAGTCCGGCACGATCGCCATAGGGCGTGGCGGCCGGTCCATCACGGACCGCAGCCTGCGCGCGCTCGACCGCACCGCCTGAGACCCCGGGGCGCCCGACGCGGCGGCGGTCAGGCCCGCCTGACCGCCCGTCCGGCCCGCCCGCCGTGCCCGCGCGCGAACCGTCCACGATGTCCCGCCACCGGACGGCGACCGCTCGCATGGCGAGACCGAGAAACGCAGATTCCGTTCCCCGCCGTACGGTGGGTGCAACACCAGCGCATCAAGGAGATATCCCAGTGGCCGAGCTGTTCTACGAGAACGACGCCGACCTGTCCATCATCCAGAACCGCAAGGTCGCGGTCATCGGTTACGGCAGCCAGGGCCACGCCCACGCGCTGTCGCTCCGTGACTCGGGCGTCGACGTCGTCGTCGGCCTGAAGGAGGGCTCGAAGTCCAAGGCCAAGGCCGAGGAGCAGGGCCTGAAGGTCCTCCCCGTGTCCGAGGCCGCCGCCTGGGCCGACGTCATCATGATCCTCGCCCCGGACCCGCTCCAGGCCGAGATCTACGAGGAGTCCGTCAAGGAGCACCTCAAGGACGGCGACGCGCTGTTCTTCGGACACGGCTTCAACGTCCGCTACGGCTTCATCAAGCCCCCGGCCAACGTGGACGTCGCCCTGGTCGCCCCGAAGGGCCCCGGCCACCTGGTCCGCCGTCAGTACGAGGAGGGCCGCGGCGTCCCGTGCATCGCGGCCGTCGAGCAGGACCACTCCGGCAACGCCTTCGCCCTCGCGCTCTCCTACGCGGCCGGCATCGGCGGCACCCGCGCCGGCGTCATCAAGACCACCTTCACCGAGGAGACCGAGACCGACCTCTTCGGCGAGCAGGCCGTCCTCTGCGGTGGCGCCTCCGCCCTGGTCAAGGCCGGTTTCGAGACCCTGACCGAGGCCGGCTACCAGCCGGAGATCGCCTACTTCGAGTGCCTGCACGAGCTGAAGCTCATCGTGGACCTCATGTACGAGGGCGGCCTGGAGAAGATGCGCTGGTCGGTCTCCGAGACCGCCGAGTGGGGCGACTACATCACCGGCCCCCGCATCATCACCGACGCCACCAAGGCCGAGATGAAGAAGGTCCTCGCGGAGATCCAGAGCGGCGAGTTCGCCAACACCTGGATGGCCGAGTACAAGGCGGGCCTGCCGAAGTACCAGGCGTACAAGAAGGCCGACGAGGCGCACCTGCTGGAGACCACCGGCAAGAAGCTGCGCAAGCTGATGAGCTGGGTCGACAGCGACGAGAGCTGATCTCGCGGGTGGCGGGGGCGGGGCGCGCGGGGCCCGCCCCCCCCCCCCCCGCGGGCCCCCCCCCCGGGGGCGGGCCCCCCCCCGGGGGTCCCCGGCGGGGTGGGCCCCCCCGCCCGCCCCCGCCCGGGGGTGCGTCCCGTCA
>NZ_JBITDK010000035.1:34593-54953 GCF_044454165.1 Streptomyces sp. NPDC051567
GCTCTCGCGGCTCCGGGGGGGGGGGGGGCGCCCCGCCCCCGGGGGGGGGGGGGGGGGGGGGGGGCGGGCCCCCCCCCCCCCCCCCCCCCCCCCGCCGCGCTCGGCGGCCCCGCCCCGGGCCGCCGGAACACCGACCTTCTGACCCGTGCGGTGTGGCCACCCCGGCCAGCCCCGGACGGGTGATCCTTCCGTACAGGCGGAAACCGCGCCGAATACGCCACTACACTGCTCAACACAACGCGTCAGGCCCACAGTGTCGTGCGTCTTCCACGCGGCTACCCCCTCCACCGCCTGCGGCCGTCGGGACGGCCGTCCGCACTGGACTTGTGAGGACCCACGTGAGCTCGAAACCTGTCGTACTCATCGCCGAAGAACTGTCGCCCGCCACCGTCGAGGCGCTCGGCCCCGACTTCGAGATCCGGCACTGCAACGGCGCCGACCGGGCGGAACTGCTGCCCGCGATCACCGATGTCGACGCGATCCTCGTCCGCTCCGCGACCAAGGTCGACGCCGAGGCCATCGCCGCGGCCAAGAAGCTGAAGGTCGTCGCCCGCGCCGGAGTCGGCCTCGACAACGTCGACGTCTCCGTCGCCACCAAGGCCGGTGTGATGGTCGTGAACGCCCCGACCTCCAACATCGTCACCGCCGCCGAACTCGCCTGCGGCCTGCTCGTCGCGACCGCCCGCAACATCCCGCAGGCCAACACCGCGCTGAAGAACGGCGAGTGGAAGCGGAACAAGTACACGGGCGTCGAGCTCAGCGAGAAGACCCTCGGCGTCGTCGGCCTCGGCCGCATCGGCGTCCTGGTCGCCCAGCGCATGTCGGCCTTCGGCATGAAGATCGTCGCCTACGACCCCTACGTGCAGCCCGCGCGCGCCGCCCAGATGGGCGTCAAGATGCTGACGCTGGACGAGCTGCTGGAGGTCGCCGACTTCATCACCGTGCACCTGCCCAAGACCCCCGAGACCCTCGGTCTCATCGGGGACGAGGCCCTGCACAAGGTGAAGCCGTCCGTCCGGATCGTCAACGCCGCGCGCGGCGGGATCGTGGACGAGGCCGCGCTGTACTCGGCGATCAAGGAGGGCCGGGTCGCCGGCGCCGGCCTCGACGTGTACACGAAGGAGCCCTGTACGGACTCCCCGCTCTTCGACCTCGACCAGGTCGTCTGCACCCCGCACCTCGGCGCGTCCACGGACGAGGCCCAGGAGAAGGCCGGTATCGCGGTCGCCAAGTCGGTGCGCCTCGCGCTCGCCGGCGAGCTGGTGCCGGACGCCGTCAACGTCCAGGGCGGTGTCATCGCCGAGGACGTCCGGCCGGGCCTGCCGCTCGCCGAGAAGCTCGGCCGCATCTTCACCGCCCTCGCGGGCGAGGTCGCGGTCCGGCTCGACGTCGAGGTCTGCGGCGAGATCACCCAGCACGACGTCAAGGTGCTCGAACTCTCCGCGCTCAAGGGCGTCTTCGAGGACGTCGTCGACGAGACGGTCTCCTACGTCAACGCCCCGCTGTTCGCGCAGGAGCGCGGGGTCGAGGTCCGCCTCACCACCAGCTCGGAGTCCCCGAACCACCGCAACGTGGTGACCGTGCGCGGCACCCTGTCGGACGGCCAGGAGGTCTCGGTCTCCGGCACCCTCGCGGGCCCGAAGCACCTCCAGAAGATCGTGGGCGTGGGCGAGTACGACGTGGACCTGGCCCTGGCCGACCACATGATCGTGCTCCGCTACACCGACCGCCCCGGGGTGGTCGGCGCCGTCGGCCGTCTGCTCGGCGAGGCCGGGCTGAACATCGCGGGCATGCAGGTCGCCCGTGCCGAGGAGGGTGGCGAGGCGCTCGTCGTCCTCACCGTGGACGTACCCGTTCCGGCGGAGGTCCTCGCGGCCATCTCCGACGAGATCGGCGCCGCCTCGGCGCGCACGGTCAGCCTCGGCTGACCCCACCGGTACGGAGGAAGGCCCCGGGGCGGCGGACGACGCGCCCCGGGGCCTTCCGCGTTCCCCGTCGTTCTGGGGCCGCCTGCCGCCTGCCGCCTGCCGCCCGCTCCGACCGGTCGTTGCCGGGTCAGCCGTGCAGGCGGGACGCCTTGAGGGCCATGTGGAGCAGCAGCCGGTCCTCGCCCTCGTCCAGGTCGAGGCCGGTCAGCTGCTCCACCCGGGCGAGGCGGTAGTACAGCGTCTGGCGGTGGATGCCCAGGGCCGCCGCCGCGCGGCCCGCCTGCCCGGCGTGGTCGAGGAAGACCTCGGCGGTACGGGCCAGCTCCCGCTGGGCCGGTCCCAGCAGGGCGCGGGTCGCCGGGTCGTCCACCGGGGCGTCGGCGAGCGCCGCCAGCATCCGGTACGGGCCGATGGCCGACCACCGGGCGACCGGGCCGAGCCGGGGCTGCGCGACGGCGGCCCGGGCGGCGGCGACGGCCTGTTCCCAGGCGGCGGGCAGCTCCGTGAGCGCCCGGACCGGGTCGGAGACCCCGGCGGTCGTGCCGTGGGGCACACCCCCGGCCCCACCAGCACCCCCGGCCCCTCCCGTACGCGGGCCCTCCGCCGTGGCCGCCGGGCGGGGCAGGAGCCGGGAGAGCGCCGTCAGGGCCGGAGCCAGCGCGTCCGTCGAACGCAGCCGGACCAGGACGGCCAGGGCCTGGCCCGCACCCGGACCGCCGCCGCCGTCCGCGTCGCCGTCCGTGCCGGCGGGTCGGGGGACGACGCAGACCGCCGCCGCACCCGGGGCCGAGGACGGGGCCTCGCCGGGCCACGGGGTCACGCAGACCACCGCGTGCGGCCCGTCGGAGCCCGGCCCCAGCGCCACCCGCAGCGCCGCCACCGCCATGTCCCGCTGCCAGCCCCGCCCGGCCGTGAGCACCGCCCGGAACTCGCGGGAGAGACCCGCCCCCGCCTTCGCCTCCTCGGCGAGCAGCACCCCGATCCGCTGGGCCACCTCCATGGCCGCCGCCAGCGCCCCCGGGCCCGGCCCGGGCTCCTGGCCCAGCAGCCACACGTACCCCTGCACGATGCCCCGGTAGCGCACCGGCAGGCAGATCCGCCCGCGCAGGACCCCCGCCTCCGGCGCCGCCGGGATGCGGACGGGCCCGGTGGCGCGGGCGATGCCGAACCCCTCGAACCAGGACCGGACGGCCGCCGTCGACTGCCGGGTCAGGATCGAGCGGGTCCGTACGGGGTCCAGGACCAGTTCGCTGCCGTCGCTGTCACTGTCGTGCGCGCCGAAGGCGATCAGGCGGAAGTCCCGGTTCTCCAGCGTCGCCGGGGCGCCGACCAGCGCGGAGATCTCGTCCACCAGGTCCTGGTAATCGCCTTTCACGCGGCCATTCTCCCACCCCCCGGCCGGCCTTTCAGACAGGTGTATGAGATCCGGGCCACGGATGCGTGACACCTGTCGATGGCAGAGGATCAAAGTGATCCTTAGGTTTCACGGTGGTTCCACTTGTGTTTTTCCCACGGTCGCCACCGCACCCGGCGACGGCCGTGTCCGCTTCTGCCACCCGTTGGAGGTGCCCCGTGCTGGGTCCCGCGATCCTCGCCGCCTCGCGCAGCGACAAGATGCGCCGTATCGTTTCCGCCGCTCCGGTGACCAGGCCCGTGGTGAACCGGTTCATCCCCGGTGAGACGGTCGACCAGGTCATCCCGATCGTCGTGGACCTCACGCGCAAGGGCCTGGAGGTCACCCTCGACGTGGTGGGCGAGGACATCACCACCGTCGAGCAGTCCCACGCCGCCCGTGACGCCTACCTCCAGCTCATCGAGCACCTGGCCGAGCTGGGCCTGGGCGAGACGGCCGAGATGTCGGTCAAGCTGTCGATGTTCGGCCAGTGCCTGGAGAACGGCCACGAGCTGGCGCTCGCCAACGTCCGCCCGGTCGTCGAGGCCGCCGCCGCCATCGGCACCACCGTCACGCTGGACGCCGAGGACCACACCACCCTCGACTCGATGTTCGCCATCCACGAGGAGCTGCGCCGGGACTTCCCGCAGACCGGCTGCGTGATCCAGGCGTACCTCTTCCGC
Source organism: Streptomyces sp. NPDC051567 (assembly GCF_044454165.1). Taxonomy (NCBI): domain Bacteria; kingdom Bacillati; phylum Actinomycetota; class Actinomycetes; order Kitasatosporales; family Streptomycetaceae; genus Streptomyces; species Streptomyces sp. NPDC051567. Next base: position 38,598 of record NZ_JBITDK010000035.1, read on the forward strand.
ACCGAGGCCGACGCCCGCAGGCTCGCCGCCGCCGGCAGCCGCGTCCGGATCGTGAAGGGCGCCTACAAGGAGCCCGCCGAGGTCGCGTACCTGGACAAGGGCGAGATCGACAGGGCGTACGTCCGCGTCCTGAAGATCCTGATGGACGGCGCGGGCTACCCGATGATCGGGTCCCACGACCCGCGCCTGATCGCCATCACCCAGGAGCTCGCCCGCAAGGCCGGGCGCAAGCTGGACGAGTACGAGTTCCAGATGCTGTACGGCATCCGCAGCGAGGAGCACCTGCGGCTCGCCGCCGAGGGCCACCGGATGCGCGTCTACACCGCGTACGGGACGGACTGGTACGGCTACTTCATGCGCCGCCTGGCGGAGAAGCCCGCCAACCTGCTCTTCTTCGTCCGCTCGATGATCACCAAGAACTAGGTCAAGGAGTTACCAGACCCATGGATGCTGTGACCCAGGTCCCCGCGCCGGTCAACGAGCCGGTCCACTCGTACGCCCCCGGCACCCCGGAGCGCGCGCGTCTCGAAATCCAGCTCAAGCAGCTGTCCGAGAACCCGATCGACCTGCCGATGACGATCAACGGCGTCAAGCGGATGGGCGGCGGCGAGCGCTTCGACGTCGTCCAGCCGCACGACCACAAGTCGGTCATCGGCACCTACGCCAACGCCACCGGGGCCGACGCCCAGGAGGCCGTCGACGCCGCCCTGGCCGCCGCCCCCGCCTGGCGTTCGATGGCCTTCGACGACCGCGCCGCGATCATCCTGCGCGCCGCCGAGCTGCTCTCCGGCCCGTGGCGCGAGAAGCTCGCCGCCTCCACGATGCTCGGCCAGTCGAAGACCGCGCAGCAGGCCGAGATCGACACCCCGTGCGAGCTCGTCGACTTCTGGCGCTTCAACGTCCACTTCGCCCGCCAGATCCTCTCCGAGCAGCCGGTCGCGAACTCCGCGGGCGTGTGGAACCGCAGCGACCACCGCCCGCTCGAAGGCTTCGTCTACGCGATCACGCCGTTCAACTTCACGGCCATCGCGGGCAACCTGCCGACCGCCCCCGCCCTCATGGGCAACGTGGTCCTCTGGAAGCCGTCCCCGACGCAGACCCACTCCGCGGTCCTCCTGATGGAGCTCCTCGAAGAGGCCGGCCTGCCCAAGGGCGTCATCAACCTGGTGACGGGCGACGGCATCGCCGTCTCCGAGGTGGCCCTGACCCACCCCGAGCTGGCCGGCATCCACTTCACCGGCTCGACCCGGACCTTCCAGCACCTGTGGAAGACGGTCGGCAACAACATCGAGAACTACCGGTCCTACCCGCGCCTGGTCGGCGAGACCGGCGGCAAGGACTTCGTCGTCGCGCACCCGTCCGCGGACCGCGCGACCCTGAAGACCGCCCTGACCCGCGGTTCCTTCGAGTACCAGGGCCAGAAGTGCTCGGCGTCCTCGCGCGCCTACGTCCCGGCCTCGATCTGGAACGACGGCTTCAAGGAGGAGTTCGCGGCCGAGGTCGACGGCATCACCATGGGTGACGTCCGCGACCTGTCGAACTTCATCGGCGCCGTCATCGACGAGCGTTCCTTCGCGAAGAACAAGGCCGCGATCGACCGCGCCGTCGCCGACCCGACGTGCACCGTCGTCGCGGGCGGCACCTACGACGACTCCGAGGGCTACTTCGTCCGCCCGACCGTCATCGCCTGCACCGACCCGGCCAACGAGGTCTTCACGACCGAGTACTTCGGCCCGATCCTCGCCGTCCACGTCTACGAGGACGAGGCGTACGAGGAGATGCTCGCGCAGATGGAGTCCGTCTCAGCCTACGCGCTGACCGGCTCGATCATCGCGGGCGACCGGTACGCCGCCGCGGACGCGATGGACAAGCTCCGCTTCGCGGCGGGCAACTTCTACATCAACGACAAGTCCACCGGCGCCGTCGTCGGCCAGCAGCCCTTCGGTGGCGGCCGGGCCTCGGGCACCAACGACAAGGCGGGCGCGGCGACCAACCTGCAGCGCTGGACCTCGACCCGCTCCATCAAGGAGACCCTGGTCGCGCCGACCGACTACCCCTACCCCCACATGGGCTGATCCTCGGCCCCGCTGAACCCCGCCCCCGCTCCGGTACCCCCAACTCCGGAGCGGGGGCGGTCCCAGTTCCCGGGCCCGCCGTCCGCCGTGCGCGTCCGCCGTCCGCGCGTCCGCCGGGCGGTTCAGACCTCGACGACGACCTGGTCCAGGGACTTGCGCAGGAGGTCCGGGACCTCGCAGTCGTCGGCGGGGTAGCCGACCGGTATGACCGCGAACGCCTTCTCGTTCTCCGGGCGGTTCAGGACGTGCCCCAGGAACCGCATCGGGCTCGGGGTGTGGATCAGGGCCGCCAGGCCGCTGAGGTGCAGGGCGGACAGCAGCATGCCGACCGCGATGCCGACCGACTCGTCGACGTAGTAGTGCTTGCGCTTGGTGCCGTCCGGGCCGAGCCAGTACCGCTGCTGGAAGACGACGATCAGGGCCGGGGCGTCGGTGAGGTGGGTCTTCACGGAGTCCGTGCCGAGCGGGCGCAGGGCGGCGAGCCACTCGTCGCCGAGGCGGCCGTCGTAGGAGAGGACCTCCTCCTGCTCGGCGGCGGCCCGGATCTGCTGCCGGACGGCGGGGTCCTTGACCAGGACGAAGGTCCACGGCTGCTGGTGCGCGCCGGACGGCGCGGTGGAGGCGCAGGCGATGGCGTCCAGGATCACCTGCCCGGGCACCGGGTCGGTGGAGAAGTGGCGCACGGTCCGCCGCTCGTCCATCCGCGCGCGCAGCTCCGCGGCGCGCGCCAGGGACTCGTGGCTGGGCATCCGCTCGGGACGGTAGGCGACGGACTGGTACGGCAGGCCGTGGACGGGGGTCCACCGCTGGGTCTCGGAAGTCATGGGCCGAGTCTGCCGACCGTCGGGCCGCCTGACCAGACCGTGCCGGGAGGAGCGGCTGTCCGTGGGACGCCACCCGCCGTGTCCGGTGCGGGAGTTGATACCGTCCGGTGGTCAGGTTTCCGCTTCCGTGGCCCGTCCCCCGCATGGCTGGAGCGCGCATGAACACCCTTGTCCGGCACACCTTCCAGCTCGCCGCCGACGAGCCGCGCGAGATCAGGACCCTGCTCGACACCGCTTTCGACGGGGACTTCGCCGACGAGGACTTCGAGCACTCCCTCGGCGGGATGCACGTGCTGGTGCGGGAGGCGGGCGGACTCGTCGCGCACGGCAGTGTGGTGCAGCGGCGCGTGGTGCACCAGGGGCAGGCGTTGCGGGTGGGGTACGTCGAGGCCGTGGCCGTCCGGGAGGACCGGCGCCGGCGGGGGCTCGGCGGGCTGGTCATGGCCGAGCTGGAACAGATCATCGCGCGGGCGTACGTCTTCGGCGCGCTCTCGGCGTCCGACGACGGGGCCCGGCTCTACGCGGTGCGCGGCTGGCGGCTGTGGGACGGCCCGATCCACGTGCTCGGGCCGGGTGGGCGCGCGCCGATCCCCGAGGAGGACGAGGGCTTCACCTACGTGTGGGGCCCGCCGGGCGGCGCCCTGCCGGACCCGGCCGCCGGGCGGCTCGACTTCGACTGGCGGGACGGGGACGTCCTGTAGGCCGTTTCCTCGTCCTCGTCCTCGACGTGATGCCGCCCGCCACAGCTGCTACCGCCGCCGAGTGCCACCGCCCGCGGCCTTCCGCAGCGCCGCCCCGCACCTGCTGCCGCCCGCGCTGGAGCGGCTCGCGGCCCGCCACCCCGGGCGACCGTCACGGCGGGGGGCGACGCGACGGCGCTGACGATGGCCGGGCGGGGGCTCGGGACGGCGATCCTGCCCGAACTGTCGCGGCGGGAGGCCGGTACGGCCGTTCAGGTCATGGACCTGGGGCCGCAGAGACCGGTGCGGCGCGTGGGGTACGTCACCACGCCCGAGGCGGCCGGAACGCTCGCCGTCAGGGCTCTGATCAGGGAATTCCGTGCCGGGACGAGCTGAGGAACGGCCCGGACGAGCCCCTCGGAGGGGGGCCTTCCGGGGGGTTTCGCGTCTCAGATAGTAGGAAGTCCGAGTAACTGTGGAGACAGACGGCGGGGGCTGCCCTAGCGTGGAGGGAGCCGAACGTCTCGCCGATCCGGCGAATGGCGGCCGAGCGCGCGCCCCTGGCAGGCAACCCCTGCGGCGCACCGCTCCCGCCTCTTCCGGCGCCTTGGAGAACCCCCCGTCCGTGGCCCCGCCACGTCGCGATCTCAAGGAGTCGATCACCATGACCCCCGCCACCGCAGTCCGCCGCGTCCGTCACTCCTCCACCGCCGACGCCGACCGCAAGAAGGCCGCCGCCGCCCTCCAGCGGGCCCTGGACCGGCGCGACAACGGCGGCGCGGCCGGTCACTGACCGGCCCTGCCGGCCGGTAGCCGGCCGGTGGTGGCCCGTCCCGGTGTCCGTTCCGGCTGCCCGCTCCGACGCCCGTCCCGGCGGTCCGTCCCGCGTGGCGATCTGTCCGGATGGTGGACGGTATATGTCTGAGGGCTGGGACAAGGAGTACGGTTCCGCCATGTCGACCAGCATCAATCTCGCAGTGATCCCCGGTGATGGCATCGGCCAGGAAGTCGTGGCTCAGGGACTCAAGGTCCTTACCGCGGTCCTGCCCCAGGACGTGAAGCTGGAGACCAAGGAGTACGACCTCGGCGCCCAGCGCTGGCACCGCACCGGGGAGACCCTCCCGGACGCGGAGCTCGCAGCGCTCCGGCACCACGACGCGATCCTCCTCGGCGCCATCGGTGACCCCTCGGTCCCCTCGGGCGTCCTGGAGCGCGGTCTGCTGCTGAAGCTCCGCTTCGCCTTCGACCACTTCATCAACCTGCGCCCCTCGAAGCTCTTCCCCAACACCGCCACCCCGCTGGCCGGCCGCCCGGAGATCGACTTCGTCGTGGTCCGCGAGGGCACCGAGGGCCCGTACACCGGCAACGGCGGCAGCCTGCGCACCGGCACGCCCGCCGAGGTGGCCACCGAGGTCAGCGTCAACACCGCGTACGGGGTGGAGCGCGTCGTCCGTGACGCGTACGAGCGGGCCGCCGCCCGCCCCCGCAAGAAGCTGACGCTGGTCCACAAGAACAACGTCCTCGTCTACGCGGGCCACCTGTGGAAGAACGTCTTCGACACGGTCGGCCGGGAGTACCCCCAGGTCACCACCGACTACCTGCACGTCGACGCCGCGACGATCTTCTTCGTCACCCAGCCCGAGCGCTTCGACGTCATCGTCACCGACAACCTCTTCGGTGACATCCTCACCGACCTGGCCGCCGCCGTGACCGGTGGCATCGGCCTCGCCGCCTCCGGGAACATCAACCCCACCGGCGCCTTCCCGTCCATGTTCGAGCCCGTCCACGGCTCGGCCCCGGACATCGCGGGCACCGGAAAGGCCGACCCGACCGCGACGATCCTCTCCGTCGCCCTGCTCCTGCGCCACCTCGGCCACGAGGACCGGGCCGCCCGGATCGAGGAAGCGGTCTCCGCCGACCTGGCGGAGCGTGACGGTACGTTCCGTTCGACCGACGAGATCGGCGACGCGCTCGCCGCGCGCGTGGCCGGCTGATCCGGCACGTCCCCTCTCCCAGGAAGCCGCCGGAGCGTGACCAGCGCCCGGCGGCTTCTCCTGTGCGGCCCCGGGTGCCACCATCTCCCCTGGGCCGCGACCGCCCCGTTTCACCGAAGCCGTCCGGCGCGCGATAATCGAACGCGAGGCCGCGGAATACGGGGAGTGGGGAGTCCGGGACGTCCAGTACGCCGTGAGCGCGGTCCGCCATACACAACCGGTGAAGGACAAGCACTCATGACGACGCCCACGATCGAGCTCAAGCCCTCCTCGAACCCGCTGTCCGACGCGGAGCGCGAGGCGATCCTGGCCAGCCCCGGCTTCGGCCGCCACTTCACCGACCACATGGTGACGATCAAGTGGACCGAGGGCCGCGGCTGGCACGACGCCGAGCTGGTCCCGTACGCGCCGCTGTCGATCGACCCGGCCAACATGACCCTGCACTACGCGCAGACGATCTTCGAGGGCCTCAAGGCGTACCGCCAGCCCGACGGCACGGTCGCCACCTTCCGTCCGCGGGCCAACGCCGAGCGCTTCCAGTCCTCCGCGCGCCGGATGGCCATGCCGGAGCTGCCCGCGGAGCTGTTCGTCGCCGCCTGCGACGCGCTCGTCACGCAGGACCGCGCCTGGGTGCCGGAATCCGGCGAGGCCTCCTTGTACCTGCGGCCGTTCATGTTCGCCTCCGAGGTCGGCCTCGGTGTCCGTCCGGCCAACGAGTTCCTCTTCATCGTCATCGCCTCGCCCGCGGGCGCCTACTTCCCCGGCGGCGTCAAGCCCGTCTCCGTCTGGCTCTCGGAGGAGTACGTGCGCGCCGTCAAGGGCGGCACCGGCGCGGCCAAGACCGGCGGCAACTACGCGGCCTCGCTCGTCGCGCAGGCCCAGGCCGCCTCGCACGGCTGCGACCAGGTGGTCTGGCTCGACGCCGTCGAGCACCGCTGGATCGAGGAGATGGGCGGGATGAACCTGTACTTCGTGTACCGGGAGGAGGACGGGACGCGGCGCATCGTCACCCCCGAGCTCACCGGTTCCCTCCTGCCCGGCATCACCCGCGACTCCCTCCTGACCATCGCCCGCGACCTCGGCTACACCGCCGAGGAGGGCCGCCTCACCACGGAGGACTGGCAGCGCGACAACGCGAACGGCAGCCTGACCGAGGTCTTCGCCTGCGGCACCGCCGCCGCCATCACCCCGGTCGGCTCGGTCAAGTCCGAGCGCGCGAACTGGGTCCAGGGCGACGGCGAGCCCGGCGAGGTCACCATGAAGCTCCGCAAGGCGCTCCTGGAGCTCCAGACCGGCCTGGCCGCCGACACCCACGGCTGGATGCACCCGCTGGGCTGACCGCCGGGGGCCGGTCCTGGGCCCAGGGCCAGGCCCAGGCACAGGCGCCGACGACGTACGCAGCAGCCGTCCGGAGGATTCTCCGGGCGGCTGCTTTCCGTTCTCCCGGGCCGTCGCTTCCCGGGGCCGTCGCGTCGGGGCCGTTCCGGGCCGTGGTTCCGGGGTGGGCCTGTCCGGGCAGGGAGTTCGAGCGTCGTTCAAGAGCTGACCATGCTTTCTGTCTCATGGCCTCGGGTTCATGCTTCCTTCATGGTTCCCTCCCTCGGGATGAAGAGTTAGAGTGCTGCTCTAATTCCTTGACCTGGAGGCGGTGGATCGGCGTGCGGCTGACCCCTACGGAACGCGACCGGCTGCTGCTGCGCGGCGCCGCGGAACTGGCACGGGCCCGGCGGGCCCGGGGCCTGCGGCTCAACGTGCCGGAGGCCACGGCGCTGATCGCCGACACCGCCTGCGAGGCCGCCCGGGACGGCAAGCGGCTGGCGGAGGCCATCGCCGAGGCCCGCGCCGTACTGGGCCCCGGCGACGTCCTGCCGGGCGTCGCCGACGTGGTCACCGAGGTCCACGTGGAGGCCGTCTTCGACGACGGCTCACGCCTCGCCGTGATCACGGACCCCATCCAGGGCGCCGCCCCGTCCGGCCCCGACGCCCCGGGCGCCGTCCTGCCCGGCCCCGGCGTCCCGCAGCCTCAGCCCGTGCTCCGCCTGCGCGTGCGCAACACCGCCGCCGTGCCGGTGAGCGTCACCTCCCACTTCCACTTCTTCGAGGCCAACCCGCGCCTCGACTTCGACCGGGCCGCGGCGTACGGGATGCGGCTGTGCGTCCCGGCGGGCTCGTCCGTACGGTTCGACCCGCACGGCGAGGGCGAGGCCGGGCTCGTCCCGATCGGCGGCGACCGCGTCGCGATCGGCTTCGCGGGACTGGTCGACGGCCCCCTGGACGCCCCCGGCGCCAAGGCCGAGGCCCTGCGCCGCGCGGCCGCCTGCGGCTACCTCGGAACCCCGGCCGGCCCCGCCGGAACCACCGGTCCCGCCCACGCGGAAGGGGGCTCCGCGTGAGCCGCCAGACCCCGCACAGCGACCACTGCGCGCCGGGCGGCCGGCACGTCGACCCCCACGCGTACGCGTCCGCCTTCGGCCCCCGGGCCGGCGACCGGGTCCGGCTCGGGGACTCCGGTCTCACCGTCCGGGTCGAGCACGACTCCCAGAAACCCGGCGACGAGTTCCTGGCCGGCTTCGGCAAGACCGCCCGCGACGGCCTGCACCTGAAGGCCGCCGCCGTCCGCGAGACCTGTGACGTCGTCATCAGCAACGTCCTGGTGATCGACGCCGTCCTGGGCATCCGCAAGGTCTCCGTCGGCATCCGCGAGGGCCGCATCCACGCGATCGGCCGGGCCGGCAACCCCGACACCCTGGACGGCGTCGACGTGGTGGTCGGCACCGGCACGAGCATCGTCTCCGGCGAAGGGCTGATCGCCACCGCCGGAGCCGTGGACACCCACGTCCACCTGCTCTCCCCACGGATCATGGAAGCCTCGCTCGCCTCGGGCGTCACCACCGTCATCGGCCAGGAGTTCGGCCCGGTCTGGGGCGTCGGCGTCAACTCCCCGTGGGCGCTGAACCACGCCTTCAACGCCTTCGACGCCTGGCCCGTCAACATCGGATTCCTCGCCCGGGGCTCCTCCTCGGACGCCGCCCCGCTCGTCGAGGCCCTCGCCGAGGGCGGCGCCTGCGGATTCAAGGTCCACGAGGACATGGGTGCCCACACCCGCGCCCTGGACACCGCCCTGCGGGTGGCCGAGGAACACGACGTCCAGGTCGCCCTGCACAGCGACGGCCTCAACGAGTGCCTCTCCGTGGAGGACACCCTCCAGGTCCTGGACGGCCGCACCGTCCACGCCTTCCACATCGAGGGCTGCGGCGGCGGACACGTCCCCAACGTGCTCAAGATGGCGGGGGTGGAGAACGTCATCGGCTCCTCCACCAACCCCACGCTGCCCTTCGGCCGGGACGCCGTCGCCGAGCACTACGGCATGATCGTCTCCGTCCACGACCTGAAACCGGACCTCCCCGGCGACGCCGCCATGGCCCGCGACCGCATCCGCGCGGGCACCATGGGCGCCGAGGACGTCCTGCACGACCTGGGCGCCATCGGCATCACCTCCTCCGACGCCCAGGGCATGGGCCGCGCGGGCGAGACCGTCCGCCGCACCTTCGCCATGGCCGCCAAGATGAAGGCCGAACGGGGCCCACTGGACGGCGACGGCGAGGGCGACGACAACGCCCGCGTCCTGCGCTACCTCGCCAAGCTCACCATCAACCCGGCCCTCGCCCACGGCCTGGCCCACGAGATCGGCTCCATCGAGGTCGGCAAGCTCGCCGACATCGTCCTGTGGCGCCCGCAGTTCTTCGGCGCCAAACCCCAGCTCGTCCTCAAGTCCGGCTTCCCCGCCTACGGGGTCACCGGCGACCCCAACGCGGCCACCGACACCTGCGAACCCCTCGTCCTGGGACCGCAGTTCGGCGCGTACGGAGCCACCGCCGCCGACCTCTCCGTCGCCTTCGTCTCCGCCCCGGCCCTGCTCGGCGGCGACCTCATGCCGACCCGCAGGCGCCGGGTCGCCGTCCGCGGCACCCGGGGGATCGGACCCAAGGACCTGCTCCTCAACTCCCGCACGGGCGCGGTCGACGTGGACGCGCGCAGCGGACTGGTCACCCTCGACGGGGACCCGCTGCGCTCGGAGGCCGCCGAGTCGGTCGCCCTCAACCGCCTGTACTTCCTCTGAACACCCGGCCCCGTCGAGCACTCGCACCCGTCGAGGACCCGCACCCCCGTAAGGACCCGCCATGACCGCACACCCCGCAGCCGCCGGATTCCGGATGCCCCCGGAGTGGGCCCCCCACGAGCGCACCTGGATGGCCTGGCCCGTCCCCAACCCCACCTTCACCGACGCGCGCGAGCTGGCCGGGGCCCGCGCGGCCTGGGGCGCCGTCGCCCGCGCGGTCAGCGGGTACGAACCCGTGACCCTGGTCGTCGCGCCCGGCGCCGCCGAGGAGGCCCGCGCGATCGTCGGGGACGAGGTGGAGATCGTCGAGCGCGCACTCGACGACGCCTGGATGCGCGACATCGGCCCGACCTTCCTCACCGACGGCGCGGGCAACCTGGCCGCCGTGGACTGGACCTTCAACGGCTGGGGCGCCCAGGAGTGGGCCCGCTGGGACCACGACAAGGAGATCGCCCGGCACGTCTCGGAGCTGGCCGGGGCGCGCACGTACAGCACCCCGCTGGTCAACGAGGGCGGCGCCCTCCACGTCGACGGCGAGGGCACGGTCCTGCTCACCGACACCGTGCAGCTCGGCGAGGGCCGCAACCCCGGCTGGACCCGCCGCCAGGTCGAGGACGAGATCCACGCCCACCTCGGCACCACCAAGGCGATCTGGCTGCCCTACGGGCTGGCCGCCGACTACGGCACCTACGGCACCCAGGGCCACGTGGACATCGTCGCCGCCTTCGCCCGCCCCGGTGTCGTCATGGTCCACACCCAGCCCGACCCGGCCCACCCCGACCACGAGCGGTGCGAGGCCGTCGCCGCCCTGCTGCGCGCCGCCACCGACGCCCGGGGCCGGCGGCTGGAGGTCGTGGAGGTCCCGGCGCCGACGGTGCTGGAGGAGGACGGGCAGTGGGTGGACTACTCGTACATCAACCACTACCTGTGCAACGGCGGCGTGGTGCTGTGCGCCTTCGACGACCCGCGCGACGAGGAGGCCGCGGAGATCTTCCGCCGCCTCTTCCCCGGGCGGACCGTCACCCCGGTCGACGCGCGTACGATCTTCGCCGGGGGCGGCGGCATCCACTGCATCACCCAGCAGCAGCCGAAGGCCTGACCCACAGCACGGCACGGCGGCGACGGCACGGCGACGAGGAGCGGCCCATGACGGCGGACGCAGGACCGGCACGGGCGGCGCGGGCGGCGCGCAGGAACGCGCCGCCGCGCGAGGACGTGCTCGCCGCCGCCATGGCCGTGATCGCCGAACGCGGCCTGGACGGCCTCACCATGGCCGGACTGGGCCGCCAGGTCGGCATGAGCAGTGGTCACCTCCTCTACTACTTCCGCAGCAAGGACGAGCTGCTGCTGCAGACCCTGGAGTGGAGCGAGGCGGCCCTCGGCACCGAGCGGCGGGCCCTGCTCTCGCGCCGCGACCCGGTCGGCGCGCGCCTGCGGGCCTACGTCGACCTGTACGTGCCCGAGGGCGCCCGGGACCCGCACTGGACGCTGTGGCTGGAGGTCTGGAACCGCTCCCAGGACGCGGGCCCCCGGGAACGCGACCGGCAGGCGGCCATCGAGGGTGCCTGGCACCGCGACCTGGTGGCGCTGCTCGCCGAGGGCGTCTCGCGCGGGGAGCTGCGCCCGGTGGACCCCGACCGCTTCGCGACCCGGCTGCGGGCCCTGCTCGACGGGTTCAGCATCCAGCTCGCGGTGGGCCTGCCGCCGCTCTCCCGCCAGGGGGTCCTGGAGCACGTGCACGAGTTCCTCGACGACGCGCTCACCCCCGCCTGACGTCCACCGCCCGCCCCGCTCCCCGCCGGGCCCCGGCGGGGCGAACACCCGCGCGCGCACCGGCTCCTGCCCGCATCGTGAGATCCGGGTCTGCGTGCCGGGGGCGGTGTGGCAGACTGCGAAGGTGCCTGCTCAGCTCATGATTATGGACAGCAGCGCGCCGGTCCGCAGTGGCCGCTGAACCGTGGAAGAACTTCGCGGAAGCGGCCACCGTGCCTCAGACCCGCGCGCAGACCTCTCGCATCCGCGAGAGGTCTTTTCGTTTCCCGGCCCCATGACCGCCGGGACGTGGCAGCGCGCGATGATTGGGGGCAGTGGACACCGGACATCCGGAACCACTCATCCGACAGGAGCCAGATCAGCATGACGACGACAGAGGTCCTCGACGACAGCTTCCATGTCTTCGACACCACGCTGCGCGACGGTGCCCAGCGCGAAGGCATCAACCTCACGGTCGCGGACAAGCTGACGATCGCCCGGCACCTGGACGACTTCGGGGTGGGCTTCATCGAGGGCGGCTGGCCCGGCGCCAACCCCCGGGACACCGAGTTCTTCGCACGCGCCCGTGCCGAGATCGACTTCGGCAACGCCCAGCTGGTCGCCTTCGGCGCGACCCGGCGGGCGGGCGGCTCGGCCGCCGAGGACCCGCAGGTGCGGGCGCTGCTGGAGTCGGGGGCGCCGGTGATCACCCTGGTCGCCAAGTCCCACGACCGCCACGTCGAACTCGCGCTGCGCACCACGCTGGAGGAGAACCTGGAGATGGTGCGGGACACCGTCTCCCACCTCGTGGCCCAGGGCCGCCGCGTCTTCGTCGACTGCGAGCACTTCTTCGACGGCTACCGCGCCAACGCCGAGTACGCGAAGTCCGTCGTCCGCGCCGCCCACGAGGCCGGCGCCGATGTCGTCGTCCTCTGCGACACCAACGGGGGCATGCTGCCCCCGCAGGTCACCGCGACCGTGGCGACCGTCCTCGCCGACACCGGCGCGCGCCTGGGCATCCACGCCCAGGACGACACGGGCTGCGCGGTCGCCAACACCCTGGCCGCCGTCGACGCGGGCGCCACCCACGTGCAGTGCACGGCCAACGGCTACGGCGAACGCGTCGGCAACGCCAACCTGTTCCCGGTCGTGGCCGCGCTGGAGATCAAGTACGGGCGGACCGTCCTGCCCCCGGGCGCGCTCGCGGAGATGACCCGGATCTCGCACGCCATCGCCGAGGTCGTCAACCTGACCCCCTCCACCCACCAGCCGTACGTCGGCGTCTCCGCCTTCGCGCACAAGGCGGGGCTGCACGCCTCGGCCATCAAGGTCGACCCGGACCTCTACCAGCACATCGACCCCGAGCGGGTCGGCAACACCATGCGGATGCTGGTCTCCGACATGGCCGGCCGCGCCTCCATCGAGCTCAAGGGCAAGGAACTCGGCGTCGACCTCGGCGGGGACCGGGCGCTGATCTCCCGGGTCGTGGAGCGGGTCAAGGAGCGCGAACTCCAGGGCTACACCTACGAGGCCGCCGACGCCTCCTTCGAACTGCTGCTGCGCGCGGAGGTCGAGGGGCGGGCCCGGCGCTACTTCCGTACGGAGTCCTGGCGCGCCATCGTCGAGGACCGCCCCGACGGCACCCACGCCAACGAGGCCACCGTCAAGCTGTGGGCCAAGGGCGAGCGGATCGTGGCCACCGCCGAGGGCAACGGCCCGGTCAACGCGCTGGACCGGGCGCTGCGGGTGGCGCTGGAGAGGTTCTATCCGCAGCTCGCCAGGTTCGAGCTGTCCGACTACAAGGTCCGCATCCTGGAGGGCAAGCACGGCACCCAGTCCACGACCCGGGTGCTGATCTCCACCACGGACGGCCACCGCGAATGGTCCACGGTCGGTGTCGCCCCCAACGTCATCGCCGCCTCCTGGCAGGCACTGGAGGACGCCTTCACCTACGGCCTCCTGCGCGCGGGCATCGAACCGGCCGAGTAGCCCCGCGCCCCGCCCGGGACTCGCCGGCGGCCGGTCTCCGTCGGTGGTGGGGCCGTGGCGGTGGGGCCGTGGTGAGGTGGGTCGCGGCGGCGGTGGGGGCGGCTGATGGCCGCCCCCCGACCGTCCGGTCGCCGGTGCGCGGGGGTTCAGGCGGCCTGCTGCTTGACGGCCGAGATGTCGAAGGTGAGCTTCACCTTGTCGCTGACCATCACGCCGCCGGCCTCCAGCGCCGCGTTCCAGGTCAGGCCCCAGTCGGAGCGCAGGATCTCGGCGGAGCCCTCGAAACCGACGCGCTCGCTGCCGTAGACGTCGGTGGCGGAGCCGTTGAACTCCAGGTCGATCGAGAGCGGGCGCGTGACGTCCTTGATCGTCAGGTCGCCGCTGACGCGGTAGCGGTCGCCGCCGAGCTGACGTGCCCGGGTGGAGCGGAAGGTCATCAGCGGGAAGGCGTCCGCGTCGAAGAAGTCCGTGCCGCGCAGGTGGGCGTCGCGGTCGGCGATGCCGGTGTCGACGGAGGCGATCTTCACGTCGATGGAGGCGGTGGAGGCGCCCGGGTCCGTGCCGTCGAGGCGCAAGGTGCCCTCGTGCTCGGTGAAGGAGCCCCGGACGTTGGTCACCATGGCGTGGCGGACGGTGAAGCCGATGCTGCTGTGGGCGGCGTCGATGACGTAGTCGCCGGTGAGCGCGGCGAGCGCCGGGTCCACTTCGAGCGTGGTGGCGGCGGTGTTCTCCTGGCTGCGGCGGGTGAAGAGACCCATGACTTCCTCCGTGGTGAGGTGCGAACGATTGGTTTAACTTTCAACGAGAATGACGGTAGACCCATTCTGTTCAACTTTCAACTGACGGAACCCTTGGTGTCTTTTTTATGGGGTTCCCACAAAGGACCAAGGTCCTGGCTGGCGAAGTCCTTACATCCCGCGCCGCTTCTGTCCGGCCCGGACAGCGGATGACTCTTGAGACTGTGCGGATTCAACGGAGGTTTTTCGCCGAGCGCTTCGTAAGGTCGGTACATGACCGTTGTGGACCAGACTCCGAGCCAGCCGACCGACGCCCGGGGGCGCGTGGCGGAGCTGCGTGCTCTGCGTGAGCGGGCGCGGCGCGGGCCGAGCGACCGGGCGACCGAGGCACAGCACGCGAAGGGCAAGCTGACCGCACGCGAGCGGATCGCGCTCCTCCTCGACGAGGGGTCCTTCCGGGAGGTCGAGCAGCTGCGCCGCCACCGCGCGACGGGGTTCGGCCTGGAGGCCAAGAAGCCCTACACCGACGGGGTGATCACGGGCTGGGGCACGGTCGAGGGCCGGACGGTCTTCGTCTACGCGCACGACTTCCGGATCTTCGGCGGCGCGCTGGGCGAGGCCCACGCCACGAAGATCCACAAGATCATGGACATGGCCATCGCGGCCGGTGCCCCGCTGGTCTCCCTCAACGACGGCGCGGGCGCCCGCATCCAGGAAGGCGTCTCCGCGCTGGCCGGCTACGGCGGCATCTTCCAGCGCAACACCAAGGCCTCGGGCGTCATCCCGCAGATCTCGGTCATGCTCGGCCCGTGCGCCGGCGGCGCCGCGTACTCCCCGGCCCTCACGGACTTCGTCTTCATGGTCCGCGACACCTCGCAGATGTTCATCACCGGCCCGGACGTGGTCCGCGCGGTGACCGGCGAGGAGATCTCCCAGAACGGCCTCGGCGGCGCCGACGTGCACGCCGAGACCTCCGGCGTCGCGCACTTCGCGTACGACGACGAGGAGACCTGCATCTCCGAGGTCCGCTACCTCATCACGATGCTGCCCTCCAACAACCGCGAGAACCCGCCCGTCCACGAGACGAGCGACCCCGCAGACCGCCGCTCGGAGGTCCTGCTGGACCTCGTGCCCGCCGACGGCAACCGCCCGTACGACATGATCAAGGTCATCGAGGAGCTCGTCGACGACGGCGATGTCCTGGAGATCCACGAGCGCTGGGCCCGCAACATCATCTGCGCCCTGGCCCGGATGGACGGCCAGGTCGTCGGCATCGTCGCCAACCAGCCCGGCCACCTCGCCGGAGTCCTGGACATCCACGCCTCCGAGAAGGCCGCCCGCTTCGTCCAGCTCTGTGACGCCTTCAACATCCCGATCCTCACCTTCCTGGACGTCCCCGGCTTCCTCCCCGGCGTCGACCAGGAGCACGGCGGCATCATCCGCCACGGCGCCAAGCTGCTCTACGCGTACTGCAACGCGACCGTGCCGCGCATCTCGCTGATCCTGCGCAAGGCGTACGGCGGTGCCTACATCGTCATGGACTCCCAGTCCATCGGCGCCGACATCACCTACGCCTGGCCCACCAACGAGATCGCCGTGATGGGCGCCGAAGGCGCCGCCAACGTCATCTTCCGCAAGCAGATCGCGGACGCCGAGGACCCCGAGGCCATGCGCGCCCACATGGTCAAGGAGTACAAGGCCGAGCTGATGCACCCGTACTACGCGGCCGAGCGCGGCCTCGTCGACGACGTCATCGACCCCGCCGAGACCCGCGACGTCCTCATCGCCGCCCTCTCCATGCTCCGCAACAAGCACGCCGACCTCCCGTCCCGCAAGCACGGCAACCCGCCCCAGTGACCAGCGAAGGAGAGCCGCCCACCATGAGTCCTGCCACCACCGCCACCCTGCTGCGCGTCGAGAAGGGCAACGCCGAGCCCGAGGAGCTGGCCGCGATCACCGCGCTCCTCCTCGCCCGCGCCGCCGCCACCGCCGAGGACGCCCCGGCCACCGCCCGCTCCCAGGCCGGCTGGCGCCGCCTGGAACGCCGCACCGGCTTCCGCGCCCCGCACAGCTGGCAGGGCTAGCCCCTGCCGCTGGGAGCGCCGTGGGGGGGGGGGGGGGGCGGGGGGCGGGGGGGGGGGGGGCGGGGGGGGGGGGGGGGGGGGGGGGGGGGGGGGGGGGGGGG
>NZ_JBITDK010000036.1:0-53006 GCF_044454165.1 Streptomyces sp. NPDC051567
GGCCCGCCCCCCCCCCCCCCCCCCGGGCGGGGGGGGCCCGGGGGGGGCCGGCGGCGCCCCGGGGGGGGGGGGGGCCGGCGGGGGGGGGGGGGGGCGGCCCGGCCCCCCCCCCCCCCCCCCCCCCCCCCCCCCCCCCCCCCCCGCTTCCGCGTCCGGGGCCGGGGCGCCGCCGGGCGGGAGGCCGCGAGGGGACGGGCCGGCGCATCCCTCGCTACCATGGGTGGTCCGGACCTGACCGGGGCCCCGGAACCTCCCCCCGACGAAGTCTGGGGGGACCCCCGTGAGGAGCGCTCTTGCCAGACGAGGTCCAGCCACTCTCCGCCGCGCAGCCCGACCCCCAGGCCGAGCAGGCCGCGGCAGCCGCCGCCACGCCCCCGCCGGCCCCGCCGGTCAAGCCCGCGCCGACGAAGCAGGCCGGGTCCTCCCACCGGGTGCGCGCCCGCCTCGCCCGTCTCGGCGTCCAGCGTTCCAACCCGTACAACCCGGTGCTGGAACCCCTGCTCCGCATAGTCCGCGGCAACGATCCGAAGATCGAGACGGCCACCCTGCGCCAGCTCGAACAGGCGTACCAGGTCGCGGAGCGCTGGCACCGGGGCCAGAAGCGCAAGAGCGGCGACCCGTACATCACCCACCCGCTCGCGGTGACCACCATCCTCGCCGAACTCGGCATGGACCCGGCGACGCTCATGGCCGGTCTGCTGCACGACACCGTCGAGGACACCGACTACGGGCTGGAGGAGCTGCGCCGCGACTTCGGCGACGCGGTGGCCCTGCTCGTCGACGGCGTCACCAAGCTCGACCGGGTCAAGTTCGGCGAGGCCGCGCAGGCCGAGACCGTCCGCAAGATGGTCGTCGCCATGGCCAAGGACCCGCGCGTCCTGGTCATCAAGCTCGCGGACCGCCTGCACAACATGCGCACCATGCGCTACCTCAAGCGGGAGAAGCAGGAGAAGAAGGCCCGCGAGACCCTGGAGATCTACGCCCCGCTGGCGCACCGGCTGGGCATGAACACCATCAAGTGGGAGCTGGAGGACCTCGCCTTCGCGATCCTCTACCCGAAGATGTACGACGAGATCGTCCGCCTGGTCGCCGAGCGGGCGCCCAAGCGCGACGAGTACCTCGCCGTCGTCACCGACGAGGTCCAGGCCGACCTGCGGGCGGCCCGCATCAAGGCCACCGTCACCGGACGGCCCAAGCACTACTACAGCGTCTACCAGAAGATGATCGTCCGCGGCCGGGACTTCGCGGAGATCTACGACCTGGTGGGCATCCGCGTCCTCGTCGACACCGTCCGGGACTGTTACGCGGCCCTCGGCACGGTGCACGCGCGGTGGAACCCGGTCCCCGGCCGGTTCAAGGACTACATCGCGATGCCCAAGTTCAACATGTACCAGTCGCTGCACACGACGGTCATCGGGCCCAGCGGCAAGCCGGTCGAGCTCCAGATCCGCACCTTCGACATGCACCGCCGCGCCGAGTACGGCATCGCCGCGCACTGGAAGTACAAGCAGCAGACCGTGGCGGGCACCTCCAAGGTCCGCACCGACGTCCCGCAGGCCGCCAAGGGCAGCGCCGGCCAGGACACCGTCAACGACATGGCCTGGCTGCGGCAGCTGCTGGACTGGCAGAAGGAGACGGAGGACCCGGGCGAGTTCCTCGACTCGCTGCGGTTCGACCTCTCCCGCAACGAGGTCTTCGTCTTCACTCCCAAGGGCGACGTCATAGCGCTGCCCGCCGGCGCCACGCCCGTGGACTTCGCGTACGCCGTCCACACCGAGGTCGGCCACCGCACCATAGGGGCGCGGGTCAACGGGCGGCTCGTCCCGCTCGAATCGACCCTCGACAACGGCGACCTGGTCGAGGTCTTCACCTCCAAGGCCGAGGGCGCCGGACCGTCCCGCGACTGGCTGGGCTTCGTCAAGTCCCCCCGGGCCCGCAACAAGATCCGGGGCTGGTTCTCCAAGGAGCGGCGCGACGAGGCCATCGAGCAGGGCAAGGACGCCATCGCGCGGGCCATGCGCAAGCAGAACCTGCCGATCCAGCGCATCCTGACCGGCGACTCCCTCGTCACCCTCGCGCACGAGATGCGCTACCCCGACATCTCCTCCCTGTACGCGGCGATCGGCGAGGGCCATGTGGCCGCGCAGGGCGTCGTGCAGAAGCTGGTGCAGGCCCTCGGCGGCGAGGACGCGGCCAACGAGGACATCGAGGAGATCGTCCCGCCCTCGCGCGGCCGGTCCAAGCGGCGCAGCAACGCCGACCCGGGCGTGGTCGTCAAGGGCGTCGACGACGTGTGGGTCAAGCTGGCCCGCTGCTGCACCCCGGTGCCGGGGGACCCGATCATCGGGTTCGTCACGCGCGGCAGCGGCGTGTCGGTCCACCGCGCGGACTGCGTCAACGTCGACTCGCTCTCCCAGCAGCCCGAGCGGATGCTGGAGGTCGAGTGGGCGCCCACCCAGTCCTCGGTCTTCCTCGTCGCCATCCAGGTCGAGGCGCTGGACCGGTCCCGGCTGCTGTCGGACGTCACCCGGGTCCTGTCGGACCAGCACGTGAACATCCTGTCGGCGGCGGTCCAGACCTCCCGCGACCGGGTGGCCACCTCCCGCTTCACCTTCGAGATGGGCGACCCGAAGCACCTGGGACACGTCCTGAAGGCCGTCCGGGGCGTGGAGGGCGTCTACGACGTCTACCGCGTGACCTCGGCCCGGCGGCCGTAGGCGGGTGACCCGACGCCGCCGTCCCGCACGGCGGCGTCGGGCCGCAACGCACGGGCGGGGGGGGGCCGGGCCCCGCGGCGGCCGCGCCCCGGGGGGGGGGGCGCGGCGGGCCCCCCCCCCCCCCCCCCCCGCCCCCCGCGGCCCCCCCCCCCCCGGCCGGGGGCCCCCCCCCCCCCCCCCCCCCCCCCCCCCCCCCGATCAGGTGGCCGTGGCTCAGCCGCCGAACTCCTCCAGGCCCTTCAGCGCCTGGTCCAGCAGGGCCTGGCGGCCCTCCAGCTCACGCGCCAGCTTGTCGGCCTTGGCGTTGTTGCCCGCGCCGCGCGCCGCGTCGACCTGCCCGCGCAGCTTGTCGACCGCCGCCTGGAGCTGACCCGTCAGACCGGCCGCGCGGGCCCGTGCCTCCGGGTTGGTCCGGCGCCACTCGCCCTCCTCGGCCTCCTGGACGGCCCGCTCGACCGTGTGCATCCGGCCCTCGACCTTCGGCCGGGCGTCGCGCGGCACGTGGCCGACGGCCTCCCAGCGCTCGTTGAGGGAACGGAACGCGGCACGGGCCGCCTTCAGGTCCGTCACCGGGAGGAGCTTCTCGGCCTCGTCGGCCAGCTCCTCCTTCAGCTTCAGGTTCTCCACCTGCTCGGCGTCACGCTCCGCGAAGACCTCGCCGCGCGCCGCGAAGAAGACGTCCTGCGCACCACGGAAACGGTTCCACAGATCGTCCTCGGACTCCCGCTGAGCCCGGCCCGCCGTCTTCCAGTCCGTCATCAGCTCGCGGTACCGGGCGGCCGTCGGACCCCAGTCGGTCGACTTCGACAGCGACTCGGCCTCCGCGACCAGCTTCTCCTTGACCTTGCGGGCGTCCTCGCGCTGGGCGTCCAGCGAGGCGAAGTGCGCCTTGCGGCGCTTGGAGAAGGCGGAACGGGCGTGCGAGAAGCGGTGCCACAGTTCGTCGTCCGACTTGCGGTCCAGCCGCGGCAGGGCCTTCCAGATGTCCACCAGCGCCCGCAGCCGCTCACCGGCGCTGCGCCACTGGTCGCTCCCGGCCAGCTCCTCGGCCTCGACGACCAGCGCGTCCTTGGCCACGCGGGCCTCGTCCGTCTGCTTGGCCTTCTGGGCCTTGCGCTCCTCGCGCCGCGACTCCACGGTCGTGACCAGCTGGTCCAGCCGTACGCGCAGGGCGTCGAGATCGCCCACGGCGTGGTGCTCGTCGACCTGCGTGCGCAGGTGGTCGATCGCCGTCTGCGCGTCCTTCGACGACAGATCGGTGGTCCGCACCCGCTTTTCGAGGAGACCGATCTCGACCACCAGGCCCTCGTACTTGCGCTCGAAGTACGCCAGGGCCTCCTCAGGGGTGCCCGCCTGCCACGAGCCGACGACCTTCTCGCCATCGGAAGTACGCACGTACACGGTGCCCGTCTCGTCGACTCGGCCCCACGGGTCGCTGCTCACAGCGCCTCCTCCACCTGATGCCCGTGAGGGGTTCGCCCCCGGACATCGTCCACAGTTTCCTGGGGCGGGCAGCGCCCGCCCTGCACAACGCCAACATAGGCGACCGCCGGGCCGGCTGTCCGCATCCCGCACGACGCAATCTCGGCGTACGGGCGGCGGGCCGGCCGGCCCCGCGCCGCCGGTCCCGTCAGTTCTGCGTGACGGTGGCCTTCTCGATCTTCACCTCGTTCTTCGGGGCGCCGTCCTGGCCGCCGTCGGCCGTGCCGGCTCCGGCGATCGCCTCCAGCGTCTTCATCCCCGCCGCGTCGATCGTGCCGAACGGCGTGTACGAGGGGGCCAGCGGGCTGTCCTTGTAGACCAGGAAGAACTGGCTGCCGCCGGAGCCCGGGCGGCCGGTGTTGGCCATCGCCAGCGTGCCCGCCGGGTAGATCACCTGGCCCTGCTCGTTCGGCTTGCCGAGGGCGTCGAGGTTCTCGTCCGGGATGGTGTAGCCGGGGCCGCCCGTGCCGGTGCCCTCGGGGTCGCCGCACTGGAGCACGAAGATCCCGGAGGTGGTCAGGCGGTGGCACTTGGTGTTGTCGAAGAAGCCCTTGTCGGCGAGGTACTTGAACGAGTTGACCGTCTGCGGGGTCTTCGCCGCGTCCATCCCGGCCTTGATCTCGCCCGCGCCGGTCTTCAGGGCGAAGGTGTACTTCGCCTTCGGGTCGACGGCCATCGCGGGGGAGGGCGACTGCGCCGGCGTGGGCGGGGCGGACGGGGTCGCCGACGGCTCGGCCGCCGCGTCCTTCTTGTCCGTGTCGAAGACACCGCCCACGACGAGGCCCACCAGCGCGGCCACCACCACGGCCACCGCCGCGCCGATCACCGCCGCCCGGCGCCGGGACCGGCTCCGGGCCTGTGTGCGCCGTTCCTGCTGGCGTTCGTACTTCTCCCTGGCGAGCTGTCGTCGCCGCTGATCGCTCGTGACCACCGGGTCGTCTCCTTGTGCGTCTCTGGTACCACTGTCCGGGCTGGGGCTAGGGCGTACCGTATATGGGTTAGCTGTGTGATGAGCGGCGCCGGTAGGCTCTGAGCAGCAGCATGGGGATCTGCAGCCTCCCACCGGACGACGATTGAGGACGAACGTGCTGATTACCGGCTTCCCCGCCGGGGCCTGGGGGACCAACTGCTACCTGGTCGCCCCCGCCGCCGGCGAGGAGTGCGTGATCATCGATCCGGGCCACCAGGCCACCCGGGGCGTCGAGGAGACGTTGCGCAAGCACCGGCTCAAGCCCGTCGCGGTCGTCCTCACCCACGGCCACATCGATCATGTGGCCTCCGTGGTCCCGGTCTGCGGAGCACACGACGTCCCGGCCTGGATTCACCCCGCCGACCGCTACATGATGAGCGACCCGGAGAAGGCCCTCGGCCGCTCCATCGGGATGCCCCTCATGGGCGAGCTGACCGTGGGCGAGCCGGACGACGTCCGCGAACTGACCGACGGCAGCACCCTGCAACTGGCCGGGATGGAGTTCTCGGTGGCGCACGCGCCCGGCCATACCAAGGGGTCGGTGGCCTTCAGGATGCCCGAGCTGGCCGACATCCCCCCGGTGTTCTTCTCGGGCGACCTGCTCTTCGCCGGCTCCGTCGGACGCACCGACCTGCCCGGCGGCTCCCCTGCCGAGATGCTCGCCTCGCTGGCCCGCGTGTGCCTGCCGCTCGACGACTCGACCGTGGTGCTGTCCGGCCACGGTTCCCAGACCACCATCGGCCACGAGCGCGCCACCAACCCGTATCTGCGGGAGGTCGCCGCCGGCCGGGGCGCGGACCCCACCGCCGCCCCACGACGAGGAATGTGACGAGAGCTCCGTGAGCACCTTCAAGGCCCCCAAGGGCACGTACGACCTGATCCCGCCGTACTCGGCCACCTACCTGGCGGTCCGCGAGGCGATCTCCGCCCCGCTGCGCACGGCCGGATACGGGTACATCGAGACGCCCGGTTTTGAGGACGTGAACCTCTTCGCCCGCGGTGTCGGTGAGTCCACCGACATCGTGACGAAGGAGATGTTCACCCTGACCACGAAGGGCGGCTCGCACCTCGCCCTGCGTCCGGAGGGCACCGCCTCCGTCCTGCGCGCCGCCCTGGAGGCGAGCCTGCACAAGCAGGGCAACCTGCCGGCCAAGCTCTGGTACTCCGGCTCGTACTACCGCTACGAGCGCCCGCAGAAGGGCCGCTACCGCCACTTCTCGCAGGTCGGCGCCGAGGCCATCGGCATGGAGGACCCGGCGCTGGACGCCGAACTGATCATCCTGGCCGACCAGGCGTACCGCGCGCTCGGCCTGCGCCGGTTCCGCATCCTGCTGAACTCGCTGGGCGACAAGGAGTGCCGTCCCGTCTACCGGGAGGCGCTCCAGTCCTTCCTGCGCGGCCTCGACCTCGACGAGGACACCGTGCGCCGCGCCGAGATCAACCCGCTGCGCGTCCTCGACGACAAGCGTCCCGAGGTCCAGAAGCAGCTGACCGGCGCGCCCGCGCTGCGCGACTACCTCTGCGACGCCTGCAAGGCGTACCACGAGGAGGTCCGGGCCCTGATCACCGCCGCCGGGGTCGCCTTCGAGGACGACGAGAAGCTGGTGCGCGGCCTCGACTACTACACCCGCACCACCTTCGAGTTCGTCCACGACGGCCTGGGCGCGCAGTCCGCGGTGGGCGGCGGTGGCCGCTACGACGGCCTGTCCGAGATGATCGGCGGCCCCGCGCTGCCCTCGGTGGGCTGGGCGCTGGGCGTGGACCGTACGGTGCTGGCGCTGGCGGCCGAGGGCATCGAGCTGGAGATCCCGGCGGCGACCTCGGTCTTCGCGGTGGCGCTCGGCGAGGAGGCGCGGCGGGTGCTGTTCGGGAAGGTCACCGAACTGCGCCGGGCCGGGGTCGCGGCGGACTTCGGGTACGGCGGCAAGGGCCTCAAGGGCGCGATGAAGGACGCGAACCGGTCGGGGGCCCGCTTCGCGGTGGTCGCCGGCGAGCGCGACCTGGCCGAGGGCCTGGTCCAGCTCAAGGACATGCAGTCCGGGGAGCAGACGGCCGTGGCCGTCGCCGACCTGGTCGCCGAGGTCCGGGCCCGCCTGGCCTGACCGGGACCCGTCCCCGCCCGACGGCGGGGACACAGCCCGGTACGGCACAATGGCCGGGCTTGACGACCTTGAAGACATGGCCGGACGGCCGAGAACGGGACGGGCGGGGCGGCACGGATGACGACACGAGGTACGGACACCGGCACCGCCCCGCGGACGGCCGTCGCGGGCAGCAGGGCCCTGGCCCTGCTGCTGGTGATCACCGGAGCCGCGGGGCTGCTCGCGGCCTGGGTGATCACCATCGACAAGTTCAAGCTGCTGGAGGACCCGAACTTCACACCGGGC
Source organism: Streptomyces sp. NPDC051567 (assembly GCF_044454165.1). Taxonomy (NCBI): domain Bacteria; kingdom Bacillati; phylum Actinomycetota; class Actinomycetes; order Kitasatosporales; family Streptomycetaceae; genus Streptomyces; species Streptomyces sp. NPDC051567. The sequence goes on from NZ_JBITDK010000036.1 coordinate 7,557, forward strand.
TGCAGCCTGAACCCGGTCGTCTCCTGCGGCAACATCATGAAGAGCGAGCAGGCGGCCGTCTTCGGCTTCCCCAACCCGATGCTGGGCCTGGTCACCTACGCGATCGTGATCTGCGTCGGCATGAGCCTGCTGGCCGGGGCCCGCTTCCGCCCCTGGTACTGGCTGACCCTCAACGCCGGGATGCTCTTCGGCGTCGTCTTCTGCGGCTGGCTGATGTACCAGTCGCTGTACCAGATCAACTCGCTCTGCCTCTGGTGCTCGCTGGCCTGGGCCGCCACGATCGTCATGTTCTGGTACGTCACCTCGCACAACGTGCGCGAGCGGCTCATCCCGGCCCCGGCCTGGCTGCGCGGCTTCTTCGACGAGTTCACCTGGGTCCTCCCGGTGCTGCACATCGGGATCATCGGGATGCTGGTCCTGACCCGCTGGTGGGAGTTCTGGACCTCCTGAGCGGCCCCGGCCGGGCCCTCGCGGAGCCCGGCCCGGCGGTGGCCGGCGTCCTCGGGCAACCGGTGTTGTCGGTGGGCTCGCATAGGCTTTCCGGTGTGGAACCAGACCTGTTCACCGCCGCCGCCGAAGACCGCCAGGAGAAAGACCCCGCGAGCTCTCCCCTCGCCGTCCGCATGCGCCCCCGCACCCTGGACGAGGTCGTCGGCCAGCAGCACCTGCTCAAGCCCGGGGCGCCGCTGCGGCGCCTGGTCGGGGAGGGGGCGGGAGGCCCGGCCGGAGCCTCGTCGGTGATCCTCTGGGGGCCGCCGGGCATCGGGAAGACGACCCTGGCGTACGTGGTCAGCCAGGCCACGCAGAAACGGTTCGTGGAGCTCTCCGCCATCACCGCGGGCGTCAAGGAGGTCCGGGCGGTCATCGAGGGCGCCCGCCGCGCGGCCGGCGGCTACGGCAAGGAGACCGTCCTCTTCCTGGACGAGATCCACCGCTTCAGCAAGGCGCAGCAGGACTCGCTGCTGCCCGCGGTGGAGAACCGCTGGGTGACGCTGATCGCGGCGACCACGGAGAACCCGTACTTCTCGATCATCTCGCCGCTGCTGTCGCGCTCGATCCTGCTGACGCTGGAGCCCCTGACCGACGACGACCTGAGCGCGCTCATGGAACGCGCGCTCACCGAGGAGCGCGGGCTCGGCGGGGCGCTCACCCTGGCGGCGGACGCGCGGGCGCACCTGCTGCGGATCGCCGGGGGCGACGCCCGGCGCGCGCTGACGGCGCTGGAGGCGGGGGCCGGGTCGGCCCTGGCGCAGGGCGAGGCGGAGATCACGCTGCGGACGGTGGAGGAGGCGGTCGACCGGGCGGCGGTCAGCTACGACCGCGACGGCGACCAGCACTACGACGTGGCCAGCGCCCTGATCAAGTCCATCCGCGGCTCGGACGTGGACGCCGCCCTGCACTACCTGGCCCGGATGATCGACGCGGGGGAGGACCCGCGGTTCATCGCGCGGCGCCTGATGATCTCGGCGAGCGAGGACATCGGCCTGGCCGACCCGGCGGCCCTGCCGATCGCGGTGGCCGCGGCCCAGGCGGTGGCGATGATCGGCTTCCCGGAGGCTGCGCTGACCCTGAGCCACGCCACCATCGCGCTCGCGCTGGCCCCGAAGTCCAACACCGCCACGACCGCGATCGGCGCGGCGCTGGCCGACGTGCGGGCGGGGCTGGCGGGCACCGTCCCGCCGCACCTGCGGGACGGGCACTACAAGGGCGCGGCGAAGCTGGGGCACGCGCAGGGGTACGTCTACCCGCACGACGTGCCGGGCGCCATCGCGGCCCAGCAGTACGCGCCGGACGGCATCCACGGCAGGCAGTACTACGAGCCGACCCGGTACGGGGCGGAGGCGCGGTACGCGGACGTGGTGGAGAAGGTCCGCGAACGCCTCCGCGGCGGCCCCTGACCCGGACCGGCCCCGCCACCCCGCCGTGCCCCGCCCGCCACCGGCCCGGACGGCCTACCGCGAGGTCGCGGAGAAGAGGGTGTGCATCGCGCGGCGCAGGCCGCAGATGTCCGCCACCGGCTCCGGGAAGTCGAAGCGGGCGTCGAAGGCGCGGAGGGTAGCGCCGCTCCCGCCCGTGAAGCGGACCCGCAGGCCCAGCCGGTCCAGGGCGAGCGGGACGGCGGTCATCCCCTCGGCCTCGCGGGGGCCCAGCAGGGCGCCGAGCTCGCCGATCCGCTCGCTGTGGGCCGAGTGCAGGTGCTGGAGCAGCTCCGCCTCGTGCGCGGCGACCGGGTCCGGCTCCGCCGCGGCCAGTTCCTCCGGCTCCACGTGCCCGGCGCCCCACAGGTCGTCCACCGAGATCTCCCCGACCTCCAGCCGGAGCATCATCCACGCCGGCCGCCCGAAGGGCTCGTCGAGCGCCTCCACCGTGCCCAGCAGTTCGCCCACCGGACGGCGCTCCGCGAGCAGCGCCGCGCAGCGCGCGCGGTCGTCCCCGCGGACCGGCGTCAGCCACCCGGCCAGCCATGCGCGGCCCCGGATACGATGGGGCACGGACACCGGCGCCACGTCCGTGATCTCGATCACGGCGGTGAGGTCGTCGTCCTGGGCGTGAGCGGCTGCCCTGGCAGCCGCGGATTCCCCGGAGACAAGGAGAATCACGTCCCCGTCCGGGGTGACGGTCCGTGCGGCCGGAGCCCCGGTCCCGAACTCCTCGGACGTCTGACTGTCGCGAGCACCCGGCAGGGTGAGGGATACTGAGGCGTTGGACTCTACGAGGGTTCGTACGCGTTCGGCTCCGGTGAGCTGCCGAACGTCTTCCCTGGAACGCGGCTGACCTTGCTTATCGTCGTCGAAAGCGGATTCCGTTCGATTGGAATCCGAACTTCGGTGCGCACTGGGCAGGGGGATTCCATGTGGTCGAGACATTACGTCCTCCTCGCTAAGGTAAGCCTCACCTAACTTACATGGAGGTAGGTTCCACGTGAACCAGAAGCGACCCAAGGTCAAGAAGTCGCGTGCCCTCGGCATTGCGCTGACCCCGAAGGCCGTCAAGTACTTCGAGGCCCGCCCCTACCCGCCGGGCGAGCACGGCCGTGGCCGCAAGCAGAACTCGGACTACAAGGTTCGTCTGCTGGAGAAGCAGCGTCTGCGCGCTCAGTACGACATCTCTGAGCGTCAGATGGCCCGCGCGTACGACCGCGCCAAGAAGGCCGAAGGCAAGACGGGCGAGGCGCTGGTCGTCGAGCTCGAGCGTCGCCTCGACGCCCTGGTCCTGCGTTCGGGCATCGCCCGCACCATCTACCAGGCCCGCCAGATGGTCGTTCACGGCCACATCGAGGTCAACGGTGGCAAGGTCGACAAGCCGTCGTTCCGCATCCGCCCGGACGACGTCGTGACCGTGCGCGAGCGCAGCCGCGAGAAGGTTCCGTTCCAGGTTGCCCGTGAGGGTGGCTACGCAGGCGAGGGCGAGACCCCCCGCTACCTGCAGGTCAACCTGAAGGCCCTGGCCTTCCGCCTGGACCGCGACCCGAACCGCAAGGAAATCCCGGTCATCTGCGACGAGCAGCTCGTCGTCGAGTACTACGCCCGCTGACGCAGGCGTAGCCTCACAGGCTGGTCAGCCCGCCGCTCCCCTCGGGGGGCGGCGGGTTTTTCCGTCCCCCGGGTCCCGAATACCGGTACGGGCGGGGATCTCCGGCGCGATAGGCTCGGAGGACGACTTTTCTCCGTAGATCTTCTCCGTAGATCTTCCAGGCGCAGGGAGCGGTGCAACGTGTCCGGTGGTGAGGTGGCCGGGATTCTCGTGGCCGTCTTCTGGGCCATCCTGGTCTCCTTCCTCGCGGTGGTGCTCGTGAGGCTGGCCCAGGTGCTCAGGGCGACGACGAAGCTCGTGGCCGAGGTGACCGACCAGGCCGTCCCGCTGCTGGCGGACGCCTCGAACACCGTCCGCTCCGCGCGCACCCAGCTCGACCGGGTCGACGCCATCGCGAGCGACGTCCAGGAGGTCACCTCCAACGCCTCCGCGCTCTCCTCCACCGTGGCCTCCGCCTTCGGCGGCCCGCTGGTCAAGGTCGCGGCCTTCGGCTACGGCGTGCGCAAGGCGCTGGGCCGGGGCGACGAGGCACCCGCCAGGACACCCCGTCGCACCGTGATCGCCGGCCGTACCGTGCCGTCGGCCCGGCGCCGGAAGCAGAAGGGCTGAGACCGCCGATGTTCCGCCGAGCCTTCTGGTTCACCGCAGGCGCCGCCGCCGGCGTGTGGGCCACCACCAAGGTCAACCGGCAGCTGAAGAAGCTGACGCCGGAGAGCCTCGCCGCACAGGCCGCCGACAAGGCGGTCGAGGCGGGTCACCGCCTCAAGGACTTCGCCCTCGACGTCAGGGCGGGAATGTCCCAGCGCGAGGACGAGCTGAACGACGCACTGGGGTTGCACCACGACCCGGCCCGGCCCGACAACGTCACCGCCCTCCCCGGGCCGCGGCGGCTGCGGGCCATCGAGCACGACCCGCACGACCGGACCACCCACCGACCGAATTTTTCGTACAACCGGAATGAGGACCACTGATGGAGTCGGCTGAGATCCGCCGCCGCTGGCTGAGCTTCTTCGAGGAGCGCGGTCACGCCGTCGTCCCTTCGGCGTCGCTCATCGCGGACGACCCGACTCTGCTGCTGGTGCCCGCCGGCATGGTGCCGTTCAAGCCCTACTTCCTGGGCGAGGTCAAGCCGCCCGCGCCGACGCTCACGAGCGTCCAGAAGTGCGTCCGCACCCCGGACATCGAAGAGGTCGGCAAGACCACCCGCCACGGCACGTTCTTCCAGATGTGCGGCAACTTCTCCTTCGGCGACTACTTCAAGGAAGGCGCCATCACGTACGCCTGGGAGCTGCTCACCAGCTCCGTGGCGGACGGCGGCTACGGCCTGGAGCCGGAGAAGCTCTGGATCACGGTCTACCTCGACGACGACGAGGCCGAGCAGATCTGGCGCGAGAAGATCGGCGTCCCCGCCGAGCGCATCCAGCGCCTGGGCAAGAAGGACAACTTCTGGTCCATGGGCGTCCCGGGCCCCTGCGGCCCCTGCTCCGAGATCAACTACGACCGCGGCCCCGAGTTCGGCGCCGAGGGCGGCCCGGCCGTCAACGACGAGCGGTACGTGGAGATCTGGAACCTGGTCTTCATGCAGTACGAGCGCGGCGCGGGCGACGGGAAGGAAGACTTCCCGATCCTCGGCGACCTGCCCTCGAAGAACATCGACACCGGCCTCGGTCTCGAACGCCTCGCCATGATCCTGCAGGGCGTACGGAACATGTACGAGACCGACACCCTGCGCGTGGTCATGGACAAGGCCACCGAGCTGACCGGCGTCCGGTACGGAGCCGCCCAGGGCACCGACGTCTCGCTGCGCGTGGTCGCCGACCACATCCGCACCTCGGCCATGCTCATCGGCGACGGTGTCACCCCCGGCAACGAGGGCCGCGGCTACGTGCTCCGCCGCATCATGCGCCGCGCCATCCGCAACATGCGCCTCATGGGTGCCACCGGCCCGGTCGTCCAGGACCTCATCGGCGTCGTGATCGACACCATGGGGGAGCAGTACCCGGAGCTGGTCACCGACCGCAAGCGCATCGAGACCGTCGCGCTCGCCGAGGAGGCCGCCTTCCTCAAGGCCGTCAAGGGCGGCACGAACATCCTCGACACCGCCGTGAGCGAGACCAAGGCCGCCGGCGGCACGGTCCTCTCCGGCGACAAGGCGTTCCTGCTCCACGACACCTGGGGCTTCCCGATCGACCTCACCCTGGAGATGGCCGCCGAACAGGGCCTGGCCGTGGACGAGCCGGGCTTCCGCCGCCTGATGCAGGAGCAGCGCGACCGCGCCAAGGCCGACGCCAGGGCCAAGAAGACCGGCCACGCCGACGTCTCCGCCTACCGTGAGATCGCCGACGGCTCCGGGGCCACCGAGTTCACCGGCTACGCCACCACCCAGGGCGAGTCCACCATCGTCGGCCTCCTGGTCAACGGCGTCTCCGCGCCCGCCGCCTCCGAGGGCGACGAGGTCGAGGTCGTCCTCGACCGCACCCCCTTCTACGCCGAGGGCGGCGGCCAGCTCGCCGACCAGGGCCGGATCAGGCTCGACTCCGGCGCGGTCATCGAGATCCGCGACGTCCAGCAGCCGGTCCCGGGCGTCTCCGTGCACAAGGGTTCTGTCCAGGTCGGCGAGGTCACGGTGGGCGCCGCCGCGTACGCCGCCATCGACATCACCCGCCGCCGGGCCATCGCCCGCGCCCACTCGGCCACGCACCTGACCCACCAGGCCCTGCGCGACGCGCTGGGCCCGACGGCCGCCCAGGCCGGGTCCGAGAACTCGCCCGGCCGCTTCCGCTTCGACTTCGGCTCGCCGAACGCCGTCCCCGGCTCGGTCCTCACCGACGTCGAGCAGAAGATCAACGACGTGCTCTCGCGCGAGCTCGACGTCACCGCCGAGATCATGAGCATCGACGAGGCGAAGAAGCAGGGCGCCATCGCCGAGTTCGGCGAGAAGTACGGCGAGCGCGTGCGCGTCGTGACCATCGGCGACTTCTCCAAGGAGCTGTGCGGCGGCACGCACGTCGCCAACACCGCCCAGCTGGGTCTGGTGAAGCTGCTCGGCGAGTCCTCCATCGGCTCCGGCGTGCGCCGCGTCGAGGCCCTGGTGGGTGTGGACGCCTATAACTTCCTCGCCAAGGAGCACACGGTCGTCGCCCAGCTCCAGGAGCTGGTCAAGGGCCGTCCGGAGGAGCTGCCGGAGAAGATCGCCTCCATGCTCGGCAAGCTGAAGGACGCCGAGAAGGAGATCGAGAAGTTCCGCGCGGAGAAGGTCCTCCAGGCCGCCGCCGGTCTCGCCGCCGGGGCCCGGGACGTCCGGGGCGTGGCCGTGGTCACCGGTCAGGTCCAGGACGGGACCGGCGCCGACGACCTGCGCAAGCTGGTCCTCGACATCCGCGGCCGGCTCCAGGGCGACCGCCCGGTCGTCGTGGCCCTCTTCACCGTGGCGGGCGGCCGTCCGCTGACGGTCATCGCCACCGACGACGCGGCCCGTGCCCGCGGCCTCAAGGCCGGCGACCTGGTCCGCGCCGCCGCCAAGACCCTCGGCGGCGGTGGCGGCGGCAAGCCGGACGTCGCCCAGGGCGGCGGCCAGGACCCGGCCGCCATCGGCGACGCCATCGCGGCCGTCGAGCGTCTCGTGGGGGAGACCGCGTGACCCTGCGCCGCGGCCGACGGCTGGCCGTCGACGTCGGTGACGCCCGGATCGGGGTCGCCTCCTGCGACCCCGACGGGGTGCTGGCCACACCGGTCGAGACCGTGCCCGGACGGGACGTCCCCTTCGCCCACCGGCGGTTGCGGCAGCTCGTGCAGGAGTACGAACCCCTGGAGGTGGTGGTCGGCCTGCCCCGCTCGCTCAGCGGGCGGGAGGGCCCGGCCGCGGCCAAGGTGCGGGCCTTCGCGGGGGAACTCGCCAAGGGCATCAGGCCCGTGACGGTCCGTCTCGTGGACGAGCGGATGACCACGGTCACCGCGGCCCAGGGGCTGCGGGCCTCGGGGCGGAACGCGAAGAAGGGCCGGTCGGTCATCGACCAGGCGGCCGCTGTGGTGATCCTCCAGAACGCTCTGGAGACCGAACGGGTATCAGGTAATCCGCCCGGTGAGTGCGTCGAAGTGGTTGTCTGATCGCGATACGGTAACGTTCCGCGCGATGAGACGGCATTCGAACAGCCGTCGCCCACCACCAAAGAGGCGGACCCGGGTGTCGCGGCTGACGGAGACCGTGGCCTTCGTCTCGCGGCTCTAGGGGACCGATGACTGAGTATGGCCAGGGCCGTGGCCCCGAACCGTGGCACCCCGAGGACCCCCTCTTCGGGGACCAGGGGTGGACCGGGCACCAGACCCAGCAGGGCCAGGCGCCCTACGACACCGGTGCGCAGCAGCAGTACGCACCGGCGTCGCATCCCCAGGACCCCCAGTACCAGGACTCCCACTACCCGGAGCAGTACCCGGGACAGCAGCACCCCGGGTCCCCCCTCCAGGACCCGCAGTACCCCGGCCACCAGTACCCGGCGCCGCATCCTCAGGACCCCCACTACCAGGACCCCCACTACCAGGAACCGCAGTACCCGGGGCAGCAGCAGGGCTACGCGCCGCAGTACCCGCAGCCCCAGGCTCCGCAGCAGCCGCAGGAGTACCCGCAGGCACAGCCGCAGGAGTACCTCCAGCCCCAGGGCGCGCAGCAGCCCTACCCGGCGCAGGCGCAGCAGCTCCCCGAGCAGGCGTACGACGGCCAGGGCTGGCAGACCGGGCAGGCGGCCGATCCCTACGCGGGCGCGGAGCCCTACGCGCAGCAGACCGTGGCCGCCTACCCCGGCGAGGCCCCGGACCCCTACGCCACCGACGGGGCCTACCCGCCGCCGCAGCCCCCGGGCCGGCGCCATCTGGAGCCGGAACCGGTCGAGGAAGCGCCGGAGGAGGAGCGGGAGAGCCCGCTCCCGGCGGACGGCGACGGGCCGCCCTCCGGTGGCCGTCGTTCCGGCCGCTCCAAGGGCAAGGGCGGGCCCGGGAAGAAACGCAGCCGCGCGACCTGCCTGGTCGCCGCTGTCGTCGTCCTCGCCGTGGTCGGTGGCGGCGGGTACTACGGCTACACCTTCGTCAAGGCCAGGTTCGGCGCGGCCGAGGACTTCGCGGGTGCCGGTACCGACGAGTCCGTCCAGATCGAGATCCCCAAGAACGCGGGCCTGGGCCAGATGGGCCGCATCCTCAAGGAGCACGGCGTCGTCGCGAGCGCGCAGGCGTTCGTCGACGCCGCCGAGGCCAACCCCAAGGGCAAGGGCATCCAGCCGGGCGTCTACACCCTCAAGAAGAAGATGTCGGCCCAGGCCGCCGTCGAGGTGATGGTCGACCCCTCGAAGCTGAACGTGGTGACGGTCCCCGAGGGCACGCGCAACGTCGACGTCTACAAGGCGATCGACCTGAAGCTCGACAAACCCGCGGGCACCACCCAGGAAGTCGCGATCCGCGAGGTGAAGAACCTCGGCCTGCCGGCCTGGGCGCTGAACGACCCGAAGGTCATGGACCCGCTCGAAGGGTTCCTGTACCCGGCGCGCTACGACCTCGGCAAGGACAGCACCCCCCAGTCCCTGCTGAAGCAGATGGTCAAGAACGCGACCGACAAGTACACGGAACTCGGGATCGAGGGCAAGGCCAAGGGCCTGGGCCTGGAGAACCCGCTCCAGGTGATCACGGTCGCCAGCCTCGTCAACGCCGAGGGCAAGAACCACGACGACTTCCGGAAGATGGCGGAGGTGGTCTACAACCGCCTCAAGAAGACCAACGACGTCACGAACCAGAAGATCGAGTTCGACTCGACGTACAACTACATCAAGGGCACCAGTGAGATCAACTTCAACCTCACCGAGGCCCGCAAGCTCGACCACCCCTACAACACGCACTTCGTCAGGGGACTGCCCCCCGGCCCGATCGGGAACCCCGGCGCGGACGCGCTGACCGCTACGCTCAGCCCGGACAACGGCGGCTGGATGTTCTTCGTGTCGGTCGACGGCAACAAGACGACCTTCACCAAGACCTACGCCGAGCACCTGAAGCTCGTCGCCGAGTTCCAGGAACGGCTGAAGCAGAAGCAAGAGAACGGCGGGTAGCGGGACATGTCACGGATACGGGCCGCGGTGCTGGGTTCGCCCATCGAGCACTCCCTCTCACCGGTGCTGCACCGCGCCGCCTACCGGGAGCTGGGCCTCACCGGCTGGTCGTACGACCGGTTCGAGACCGATGAGGCCGCGCTCCCGGCCTTCGTGGCCGGGCTCGGCCCCGAGTGGGCCGGACTGTCGCTGACGATGCCGCTCAAGCGGGCGGTCATCCCGCTGCTCGACGCCGTCAGCGACACCGCCGCCTCCGTCGAGGCGGTCAACACGGTCGTCCTCACCGAGGACGGCCGCCGCCTCGGCGACAACACCGACATCCCCGGCATCGTCGCCGCGCTCCACGAGCGCGGCGTCACCACCGTGGACCGTGCCGCCGTCCTCGGCGCCGGGGCCACCGCCTCCTCGGCGCTGGCCGCGCTCTCACGGATCTGCACCGGCGAGGTCACGGCGTACGTCCGCTCCTCGGCCCGCGCCGAGGAGATGCGGCGGTGGGGCGAGCGGCTCGGCGTCCCCGTCAGGACGGCCGACTGGTCGCGGGCGGCCGAGGCGCTGACCGCGCCGCTGGTGATCGCGACCACCCCGGCCGGGACCACGGACGCGCTCGCCGCCCAGGTGCCCGGCCGGCCCGGCACGCTCTTCGACGTCCTCTACGACCCCTGGCCGACCGCCCTGGCCGCCGCCTGGTCCGGGCGGGGCGGCCAGGTCCTCGGCGGCCTGGACCTCCTGGTCCACCAGGCCGTGCTCCAGGTCGAGCAGATGACCGGCTGCCCGGCCGCGCCGCTCGCCGCCATGCGGGCCGCCGGGGAGAGCGCCCTCCTGGCCCGCCGCTGAGCCCTGCCCGGGAGCCCCGCCCCGGGCCGGACCCGGTCGTACCTGATGCATTGCCCCGGCCGGCCTTGCGGGCGCGGCCGGGGACCCGCACCGTGAGGGGCGGGTGCACCGCGTCCGACAGCTGGACCGGAGGGCGGTGCACCGGCCCGGACGTGGGAGGATCGGGTATGGCGGGTCCGGGCCGCGCACCCGTTCGCGCCGCCGCTGTACCAGGCGCGAGCATGAGGAGCATCGTTGAGCAGGTTGCGTTGGCTGACCGCCGGGGAGTCCCACGGACCGGCGCTGGTGGCGACGCTGGAGGGGCTTCCCGCCGGTGTCCCGGTCACGACCGAACTGGTGGCCGACCACCTCGCCCGGCGCCGGCTCGGCTACGGCCGCGGTGCCCGGATGAAGTTCGAGCAGGACGAGATCACCTTCCTCGGTGGTGTCCGCCACGGACTGTCGCTGGGTTCCCCCGTCGCCGTCATGGTGGGCAACACCGAGTGGCCCAAGTGGGAGAAGGTCATGTCGGCCGACCCCGTGGACCCCTCGGAGCTGAAGGAGACCGGCCGTAACGCGCCGCTGACCCGCCCGAGGCCCGGCCACGCCGACCTCGCCGGCATGCAGAAGTACGGCTTCGACGAGGCCCGGCCGATCCTGGAGCGCGCCAGCGCCCGGGAGACCGCCGCCCGCGTGGCCCTCGGCGCCATCGCCCGCTCCTTCATCAAGGAGGCCGCCGGCATCGAGATCGTCTCGCACGTGGTGGAACTGGCCGCGGCCAGGGCCCCGTACGGCCTCTACCCCACCCCCGCCGATGTCGACAAGCTCGACGCCGACCCGGTGCGCTGCCTCGACGCCGACACGAGCAAGGCGATGGTCGCCGAGATCGACCAGGCCCACAAGGACGGCGACACCCTCGGTGGCGTCGTCGAGGTCCTCGCCTACGGGGTCCCCGTCGGGCTCGGCTCCCACGTCCACTGGGACCGGCGCCTGGACGCCCGCCTGGCCGCCGCCCTCATGGGCATCCAGGCCATCAAGGGCGTCGAGGTCGGCGACGGCTTCGAGCTGGCCCGCGTGCCCGGCTCCCAGGCGCACGACGAGATCGTCTCCACCCCCGAGGGGCTGCGGCGCACCTCCGGCCGCTCCGGCGGCACCGAGGGCGGGCTGACCACCGGTGAGCTGCTGCGCGTCCGGGCCGCCATGAAGCCCATCGCGACCGTGCCGCGCGCCCTGGCCACCGTCGACGTGGCGACCGGCGAGGCGACCGTCGCCCACCACCAGCGCTCCGACGTGTGCGCCGTGCCCGCCGCGGGCATCGTGGCCGAGGCCATGGTGGCGCTCGTGCTCGCCGACGCGGTGGTCGAGAAGTTCGGCGGCGACTCGGTCCCCGAGACCCGCCGCAACGTCCAGTCGTACCTCGACCACCTGCAGATCCGGTGACCGGCGGCCCCCTGGTCGTCCTCGTCGGACCCATGGGCTCCGGCAAGTCCACCGTCGGCGGCCTCCTCGCCGCCCGGCTGGGGGTCCCCTACCGGGACACCGACGCCGACATCGTCGCCGCCGAGGGCCGGGAGATCTCCGACCTCTTCGTCGACGAGGGCGAGCCCCACTTCCGCGCCCTGGAGCGGCGGGCCGTCGCCGCCGCCCTCGCCGGGCACACCGGGGTCCTCGCCCTCGGCGGCGGCGCCGTCCTCGACGAGGGCACCCGCGCGCTGCTGACCGGCCTGCCCGTCGCCTACCTCTCGATGGACGTCGACGAGGCCGTCCGGCGCGTCGGCCTCGGCGCCGCGCGCCCGCTGCTCGCCGTCAACCCGCGCCGCCAGTGGCGCGAGCTGATGGAGGCGCGGCGCCCCCTGTACACCGAAGTCGCACGCGTGGTCGTGGCCACCGACGACCGCACCCCCGAAGAGGTCGCCCAGGCGGTCCTCGACGCTCTGGAGTTGAAGGACGTATGACAGACCAGGTGACGCGCATCCACGTCGGCGCGAGTGCCGGCCACGACGCGTACGACGTGCTGGTCGGCCGGCAGCTGCTCGGCGAACTCGCCACGCTGATCGGCCGCACGGCCCGGCGGGTCGCGGTGATCCACCCCGAGGCGCTCGCCTCGACCGGTGAGGCCCTGCGCGACGACCTCGCCGCACAGGGGTACGAGGCGGTCGCCATCCAGGTGCCGAACGCCGAGGAGGCCAAGACCGCCGAGGTGGCCGCGTACTGCTGGAAGGCGCTCGGCCAGTCCGGTTTCACCCGTACCGACGTGATCGTCGGCGTCGGCGGGGGAGCCACCACCGACCTCGCGGGCTTCGTCGCGGCCAGCTGGCTGCGCGGGGTGCGCTGGGTGGCCGTGCCGACCACCGTCCTCGGGATGGTGGACGCGGCGGTCGGCGGCAAGACCGGCATCAACACCGCCGAGGGCAAGAACCTCGTCGGCGCCTTCCATCCGCCGGCCGGTGTGCTCTGCGACCTGGCGGCGCTGGACTCGCTCCCCGTCCACGACTACGTCAGCGGCCTCGCCGAGATCATCAAGGCCGGGTTCATCGCCGACCCGGTGATCCTCGACCTGATCGAGCAGGACCCGCAGGCCGCCCGGACGCCCGCCGGCCCGCACACGGCCGAGCTGATCGTGCGCTCCGTCCAGGTCAAGGCGGACGTGGTCTCCAGCGACCTCAAGGAGGCCGGGCTGCGGGAGATCCTCAACTACGGCCACACCCTCGCGCACGCCATCGAGAAGAACGAGCGCTACAAGTGGCGCCACGGCGCGGCCGTCTCGATCGGCATGGTCTTCGCCGCCGAACTCGGCCGGCTCGCGGGCCGGCTGGACGACGCGACGGCCGAGCGGCACAAGGCGGTCCTCGCCTCGGTGGGGCTGCCGCTGACCTACCGCGGCGACCAGTGGCCCAAGCTGCTGGAGACCATGAAGGTCGACAAGAAGTCCCGCGGCGACCTGCTGCGCTTCATCGTCCTCGACGGGCTGGCCAAGCCCACCGTCCTGGAGGGCCCGGACCCGGCGGTCCTCTTCGCCGCCTACGGCGAGGTCACGGCGTGAGCGGGACCCCGACCCGGGTCCTGGTCCTGAACGGCCCGAACCTGGGACGGCTCGGCTCCCGCGAGCCCGACGTGTACGGGGCCACCTCGTACGCGGGGCTGGTGGACACCTGCCGGACCCTGGGCGAGCAGCTCGGCTTCGACGTCGAGGTCCGCGAGACCAACGACGAGGGCGAGCTGATCCGCTGGCTCCACGAGGCGGCGGACGGCCGGATTCCGGTGGTCATCAACCCGGGGGCCTTCACCCACTACTCGTACGGCATGCGGGACGCGGCGGCCCAGCGCACCGCACCCCTGATCGAGGTGCACATCTCGAACCCGTACACCCGTGAGGAGTTCCGGCACACCTCGGTCATCGCCGCGGTGGCGACCGGGACGGTCGCCGGGTTCGGGATCGGCTCGTACCGGCTGGCCCTGCGGGCGCTGGCGGAGGAGATCTCCGCCTGAGGACCCGCGCGCCCGCGCGCGGCATGCCGCCCGCCCACCGCCCACCGCCGTCCGCCGGACGGCGGTGGGCGGTCCGGGCCCCGGGGCCGTCCGCCTGCGGGGTCATATAACGTTCTCGCACCAGTCGGGCCGGAACGGGACGGAGCGCAGCGGATGCAGCAGGGAGCGGGGGGCGGTGGCTGGGGCCCGCCGGGCGGACAGCACCCGGCAGTGCCCCCGCGGCCGACGGTGCCCCCCGCGCCGCACCTGCCCCCGGACGTTCCCCCGCTGCCCGGGGCCACCGGGCACATCCCCTTGCCGCGCGCGGCGGCGGGTACCGCAGGGGCCACCCTCGCCGTGCTGCTGATCGGCCCGGCGGGCGCCGGGAAGACCACCGTGGCCCGGCACTGGGCCGCCACCCGGCCGGTGCCGACCGCCCACGTCAGCCTGGACGACGTCCGGGAGTGGGTCCGCTCGGGCTTCGCGGACCCGCAGGCGGGCTGGAACGGGCACTCCGAGGCCCAGTACCGCCTCGCCCGCCGCACCTGCGGCTTCGCCGCCCGCAACTTCCTGGCCAACGGCATCTCCTGCATCCTGGACGACGCCGTCTTCCCGGACCGGCCGGTGGTCGGGCTGGGCGGCTGGAAACGGCACGTGGGCCCGGCGCTGCTGCCCGTGGTGCTCCTGCCGGGCCTGGAGGTCGTCCTGGAACGGAACGCGGCCCGCTCCGGCAACCGGCGCCTTCCCGACGAGGAGGTCGCGCGGATCCACGGGCGGATGGCGGGCTGGTACGGCTCCGGCCTGCCGATCATCGACAACTCCCGCCTGGACGTGGCGGCCACCGCCCACGCCCTGGACGAGACCCTGGCCCGGACCCTCAAGGCATCCGGCTAGGGCCTGTCCGAGGAGTCCCGCCCGGTCCTGCCCCGCCCGGCGGGCCACGTCCGGACGCGCTCACCGGGCCGGATGCGGGGGCCGCTCGTAGGCTCGAAGAATGTCAGACGTGTACGCCGCCCGCCGGGGCCTGCTTCGCGACCGCTGCGCCGCGGCGGGCAACGCCGCCGCGCTGATCACGCGTCCGGCGAACGTCCGCTACCTCTCCGGGGGCTCCCCGCCGGGAGCCGTGCTGCTGGTCGGACCGGCCGAGGACGTCCTGTTCTGCGGCGGCCCGCCCACCGGCGAGGCGGGCGAGGGGCGGCTCGACGACCGGCTCAGGGTCTCCGTACTGTCCTGCCCCGGCGGGGACCCGGCCGTCGCCGCCGCCGACCTGGCCGCCTCCGTCCGCGCCGACTCCCTGGCCGTGGAGGAGCACCACCTCACCGTGGCCCGCCACCGGGCCCTGCGCTCCGTCGCGCCCCGGCTGCGCCTGGCCGACCTGGGGACCGCCGTGGAGCAGCAGCGCCTGGTCAAGGACGAGGAGGAGATCGCCTCCCTGCGGATCGCCGCCGAGATCGCGGACCAGGCCCTGGGCGAGCTGCTGGAGTCGATCCTCGTCGGGCGCACCGAACGCCACCTCGCGCTGGAGCTGGAGCGGCGGCTCGTGGACCACGGGGCGGACGGGCCGGCCTTCCCGACCTCCGTCGGCACCGGCCCGCACTCCGGCCGCTCCCGGCACCGGCCCTCCGACCGGCGGGTGGAGGAGGGTGACTTCCTCTCCGTCTGCCTGGGCGCCAACTACCGCGGCTACCGGTGCGAGATCGGCCGGACCTTCGTGATCGGCACCACCCCCGCCGACTGGCAGATCGAGCTGTACGAACTCGTCTTCGCCGCCCAGCGGGCCGGGCGGGAGGCGCTGCTGCCCGGGGCCGCGTGCCGCGACGTGGACCGTGCCGCACGCTCCGTACTGGACTCCGCGGGGCACGGGGAGGAGCTCGCGGCGTCCACCGGACACGGGGTCGGCCTCGAAATCGACGAGGACCCGCAGCTTGCACCTACGGCCATGGGTAAACTGGACGCTTGCGTGCCGGTCACCGTCGAACCGGGGGTTCACCTCCCGGGCCGGGGCGGTGTCCGGATCGATGACACGCTCGTCGTACGCCCCGAGGCGGACGGCGGTCCCGAGCTACTCACCATTACGACCAAGGAGCTGCTCGCGCTCTAGCCCGCCTCGCCGGGCTGTGCGCGCACCCGTGGTCTTCCAGTGCAGGAGATTCCGCAACCGTGGCTTCCACGAACGACCTCAAGAACGGCATGGTGCTGAAGCTCGACGGGGGCCAGCTCTGGTCCGTCGTCGAGTTCCAGCACGTCAAGCCCGGCAAGGGCCCGGCCTTCGTGCGCACCAAGCTGAAGAGCGTGATGTCCGGCAAGGTCGTGGACAAGACCTTCAACGCCGGCACGAAGGTCGAGACGGCCACGATCGACCGCCGTGACATGCAGTTCTCGTACATGGACGGCGAGTACTTCGTCTTCATGGACATGGACACCTTCGACCAGCTGATGGTCGACCGCAAGGCCGTCGGCGACGCCGCCAACTTCCTGATCGAGGGCTTCACCGCCTCCGTGGCCCAGCACGAGGGTTCGGTGCTCTACGTCGAGCTGCCGGCCGCCGTCGAGCTGAAGATCGAGCACACCGACCCGGGTGTCCAGGGCGACCGTTCCACCGGCGGCACCAAGCCGGCGACGCTGGAGACCGGTTACGAGATCCAGGTCCCGCTCTTCATCACGACGGGCGAGACGGTCAAGGTCGACACCCGTACCAGCGACTACCTCGGCCGGAAGAGCAACTAACCCGTGTCTGCTCGGAGCAATGCGCGCAAGCGCGCCTTCCAGATCCTGTTCGAGGCCGACCAGCGCGGGGTACCCGTGCGCGAGGTTCTCGCGGACTGGGTCCGGCACGCGCGGTCGGACGACCGGCAGCCGCCGGTCAGCGCCTTCACGATGGATCTCGTCGAGGGGTACGCCGACAAGGTGAACCGCATCGACGACCTGATCATCACCTACGCCGTGGACTGGGACCTCGACCGGATGCCGGTCGTGGACCGCAACATCCTGAGGCTGGGTGCGTACGAGCTGATCTGGGTGGACGACACCCCGGACGCCGTCGCCATCGACGAGGCCGTCCAGCTGGCCAAGGAGTTCTCGACGGACGAGTCCCCCTCGTTCGTGAACGGGCTGCTGGCCCGGTTCAAGGACCTGAAGCCCAACCTGCGCCGCAGCGAGAGCTGAGCCGTACGGCACCACCGGCTCCACGCCGTACGGAAGGGCCCGCAGCGCATCCGCGCCGCGGGCCCTTCCGGTGTGCCGGGGCACCGGCCCCGGCACAGCGCCCCGGCCCGGGAACGAGAAACCGGCGGGTGCCGGAAGCCCTTCGGCTCCCGGCACCCGCCGGTAACGTTTCTGCTGGGCCGGAGCCCTGGAACTAGATGTCCTCGTGCGCCACGGCGCGGCGGGCATCGGCGTCCAGGACGCCCCAGCTGATCAGCTGCTCGGTCAGGACCGAGGGGGACTGGTCGTAGATGACGGCCAGGGTGCGCAGGTCGTCCTGGCGGATCGACAGCACCTTGCCGTTGTAGTCCCCGCGCTGGCTCTGGATGGTCGCCGCGTACCGCTGGAGCGGGCCGGCCTTCTCGGCGGGGACGCCCGCCAGGCGCTCCAGGTCGAGACGGAGCTTCGGCGGCGGCTCGGCCGCCCCGCCGGGAGTCGTGCCCGGCAGCAGTTCCTGCACCGGCACCCCGTAGAAGTCCGCCAGCTCGGCGAGGCGCTGGACGGTCACGGCGCGGTCCCCGCGCTCGTAGGAACCGACCACCACGGCCTTCCACCGGCCCTGGGACTTCTCCTCGACACCGTGGAGGGAAAGGCCCTGCTGGGTGCGGATGGCGCGGAGCTTGGCCCCGAGCTGTTTGGCGTATTCGCTGGACATAAGGCTCCCGGACGCTGTGACGCTGTGACTACATGGACGACATGCGGCTCCGCCGCGCGGCTGGTAACTCACTGTGAGGTTACGCAGCGTTACTTGGGTGCGTCAAGCCGAATGGTCCCCCCGGCGGTTCCGGGAAGGGGCCTCGCGGCCCCTGTGCGCCGCCGTGCACCGGTTCCGGTACGGAATCGGGGAATCCCCCTGGTACCGTGGGAGGCGTACATCAGACGTCCTTTAAGGTCCGTCCCGTGAGGCGGAGAAGGAGGTCCTTTTCATGGACGCCCAGAATTCCGCCCGCACCGCCGGGCACCCCGATGCCGTGCGCCCCGTACTGGAGGCCCAGGACATCGCCCGGGTCCTGACCCGGATCGCCCACGAGATCGTCGAACGCGCCAAGGGCGCCGACGACGTGGTCCTCCTCGGCATCCCCACCCGCGGTGTGTTCCTCGCCCGCCGGCTGGCCGCCAAGCTCGAAGAGATCACCGGCACCAAGATCCCGGTCGGCTCCCTCGACATCACCATGTACCGCGACGACCTGCGGATGAAGCCCGCCCGCGCGATCGGCCGCACCGAGATCCCCGGTGACGACCTCGACGGCCGTCTCGTCGTCCTCGTCGACGACGTCCTCTTCTCCGGCCGCACCATCCGCGCCGCCCTCGACGCGCTCGGCGACCTCGGCCGGCCCCGCGCCGTGCAGCTCGCCGTCCTCGTCGACCGCGGCCACCGCGAGCTGCCGATCCGCGCCGACTACGTCGGCAAGAACCTCCCCACGTCGCTGCGGGAGACCGTCAAGGTCCAGCTCCAGGAGGAGGACGGCCGGGACGCCGTACTGCTCGGCCAGCGGACCGCCCCGGCAGCAGGACAGTAGCTCTCACCGACGCGGGCCCCCGGCGGGGTCCGCGCCGAGCTCTGCCCTGCCCGCACCCCGCCCCCGCCCGTCAGCCTGCCCTCACGACCTACGGAGCCACCCGGATGAAGCGCCACCTCATCTCGGCCGCCGACCTCACGCGCGACGACGCCGTCCTCATCCTCGACACCGCCGAGGAAATGGCCCGCGTGGCCGACCGGCCGATCAAGAAGCTGCCCACCCTGCGCGGGCTCACCGTCGTCAACCTCTTCTTCGAGGACTCGACCCGCACCCGGATCTCCTTCGAGGCCGCCGCCAAGCGGCTCTCCGCCGACGTCATCAACTTCTCCGCCAAGGGCTCCTCGGTCTCCAAGGGCGAGTCCCTCAAGGACACCGCGCTGACCCTGGAGGCCATGGGCGCCGACGCGGTCGTCATCCGCCACCACGCCTCCGGCGCCCCCTACCGGCTCGCGACCTCCGGCTGGATCGACTCCGCCGTGGTCAACGCCGGCGACGGCACCCACGAGCACCCGACCCAGGCCCTGCTGGACGCCTTCACCATGCGCCGCCGCCTGGTCGGCCGGGACGCGGGCCTGGGCAAGGACCTCGACGGCCGCCGGATCACCATCGTCGGCGACGTCCTGCACAGCCGGGTCGCCCGCTCCAACGTCCAGCTCCTGCACACACTGGGCGCCGAGGTCACCGTCGTGGCCCCGCCCACGCTGGTCCCGATCGGCGTCGAGAGCTGGCCCTGCGAGGTCTCGTACGACCTGGACCGGGTGCTGCCGAAGTCCGACGCGGTGATGATGCTCCGGGTGCAGCGCGAACGCATGAACGCCGCCTTCTTCCCCACCGAGCGGGAGTACTCCCGCCGCTACGGCCTCAACGGCGAGCGGATGGCGAAGATGCCCGGGCACGCCATCGTGATGCACCCCGGCCCGATGAACCGCGGCATGGAGATCACCGCCGAGGTCGCCGACTCCGACCGCTGCACGGCCGTCGAACAGGTCGCCAACGGCGTCTCCACCCGGATGGCCGTCCTGTACCTGCTGCTGGGCGGCTCCGGGCCCGCCGTCACCACCCCCACCACCCCCGCCGCCCGTACCGAGGAGAGCAAGTAACCATGAGCAAGATCCTGATCCGTGGTGCGAAGGTCCTCGGCGGCGAGGCGCAGGACGTCCTGATCGACGGCGAGACCATCGCCTCCGTCGGCCGGAACCTGTCCGCCGAGGGCGCGACCCTCGTCGAGGCCGCGGGCCTGACCCTCCTCCCGGGCCTCGTGGACCTCCACACCCACCTGCGCGAGCCCGGCCGCGAGGACTCCGAGACCGTCCTGACCGGCACCCGCGCCGCCGCGAGCGGCGGCTACACCGCCGTCTTCGCGATGGCCAACACCTTCCCGGTCGCCGACACCGCCGGCGTGGTCGAGCAGGTCTGGCGGCTCGGCAAGGAGTCCGGCTACTGCGACGTGCAGCCCATCGGCGCCGTCACCGTCGGCCTGGAGGGCAAGCAGCTCGCCGAGCTGGGCGCCATGCACGACTCCGCCGCCCGCGTCACCGTCTTCTCCGACGACGGCAAGTGCGTGGACGACGCCGTCATCATGCGCCGCGCCCTGGAGTACGTGAAGGCGTTCGGCGGCGTCGTCGCCCAGCACGCCCAGGAGCCCCGCCTGACCGAGGGCGCCCAGATGAACGAGGGCGTCGTCTCCGCCGAACTCGGCCTCGGCGGCTGGCCCGCCGTCGCCGAGGAGTCGGTCATCGCCCGGGACGTGCTCCTCGCCGAGCACGTCGGCTCCCGCGTCCACATCTGCCACCTCTCCACCGCCGGCTCCGTCGAGATCGTCCGCTGGGCCAAGGCCCGCGGCATCGCCGTCACCGCCGAGGTCACCCCGCACCACCTCCTCCTCACCGAGGAGCTCGTCCGCTCGTACAACGCGGTCTACAAGGTCAACCCGCCGCTGCGCACCGAGCGCGACGTCATGGCCCTGCGCGAGGCGCTCGCCGACGGCACGATCGACATCGTCGCCACCGACCACGCCCCGCACCCGCACGAGGACAAGGACTGCGAGTGGGCCGCCGCCGCCATGGGCATGGTGGGCCTGGAGACCGCGCTCTCCGTCGTCCAGCAGACGATGGTGGAGACCGGCCTGCTGGACTGGGCGGGCGTCGCCGAGCGGATGTCCTTCGCCCCGGCGCGCATCGGCGGACTGGCCGGACACGGCCGTCCCGTCTCGGTGGGCGAACCCGCGAACCTGACGCTGGTCGACACCTCGTACCGTGGTGTCGTGGACCCCGCGCATTTCGCCTCCCGCAGCCGCAACACGCCCTACGAGGGCCGTGAGCTGCCGGGTCGCGTCACTCACACTTTCCTGCGGGGCCGGGCAACGGTCGTGGACGGGACGCTGGCGTGACACCTGCAGTAATCCAACTGGCCGCAGAGGCCGCCGAACGACGGTCGGCGGAGGTGACGGACTGGGGCGCGCGCATCGCGTGGGTGCTCGGTCTGCTCGTCTTCATCGCCTTCGTGTACTGGCTGATGCGGCAGGGCTGGAAATGGCGCGGCGCACTGCAGAGCGATCTGCCGGAGCTGCCCGCCGCCCCCGACGGTCTCCCCGCCCACCGGCTCGCCCTCACCGGCCGGTACCACGGGTCCACCACCGCCGGGCAGTGGCTCGACCGGATCGTCGCCCACGGCCTGGGCGTCCGCAGCCGGGTCGAGCTCACGCTCACCGACGCGGGCCTGGACGTGGTCCGGCCGGGGGCCAACGACTTCTTCGTACCGGCCGCGCAGCTGCGCGGCGCCCGCCTCGACAAGGGGATCGCGGGCAAGGTACTCACCGAAGGCGGTCTGCTCGTCGTCACCTGGGCGCACGGCGACAAGCTGATCGACTCCGGATTCCGCTCCGACCGCGCGGCCGAACACGCCGCCTGGGTCGAAGCCGTCAACCTCATGAACCAATCCATCACGACGGAAGGCGCCGAACGATGACGACCTCCACCAGGGGAGCAGCCAAAGCTCCCGCCGTACTCGTCCTGGAGGACGGCCGCATCTTCCGCGGCCGCGCCTACGGCGCTGTGGGGGAGACCTTCGGCGAGGCCGTGTTCTCCACCGGCATGACCGGCTACCAGGAGACCCTCACCGACCCGTCGTACCACCGGCAGGTCGTCGTGATGACCGCCCCGCACGTGGGCAACACCGGCGTCAACGACGAGGACCCCGAGTCCTCGCGCATCTGGGTCGCCGGGTACGTCGTGCGCGACCCCGCGCGCACCCCGTCCAACTGGCGCTCCCGGCGCTCGCTGGACGAGGAGCTGGTGAAGCAGGGCGTCGTCGGGATCTCCGGCATCGACACCCGCGCCCTCACCCGCCACCTGCGCGAGCGCGGCGCCATGCGCGTCGGCATCTTCTCCGGTGCCTCCCTCGCGGACGACGCGACGCTGCTGGCCCGGGTCCTGCGAGCCCCGCAGATGAAGGGCGCGAACCTCTCCGCCGAGGTCGCCACCAAGGAGACGTACGTCGTCCCCGCGCTCGGCCCCGACGGCGAAGCCGTCCCGGTCGGCGCCGCGCGCTTCACCGTCGCCGCCGTCGACCTCGGCATCAAGGGCATGACCCCGCACCGGATGGCCGAACGCGGCATCGAGGTGCACGTCCTGCCCGCCACCGCCACCGTCGAGGACATCTACGCGGTCGCCCCCGACGGCGTCTTCTTCTCCAACGGCCCCGGCGACCCCGCCACCGCCGACGGCCCCGTCGCCGTCATGCGGGCCGTCCTGGAGCGCGGGACCCCGCTCTTCGGCATCTGCTTCGGCAACCAGATCCTGGGCCGCGCGCTCGGCTTCGGCACCTACAAGCTGAAGTACGGCCACCGCGGCATCAACCAGCCGGTCCAGGACCGCTCCACCGGCAAGGTCGAGATCACCGCGCACAACCACGGCTTCGCCGTCGACGCGCCCCTCGACCAGGTCTCCCAGACCCCCTACGGCCGCGCCGAGGTCTCCCACGTCTGCCTCAACGACAACGTCGTCGAGGGCCTCCGGCTCCTCGACCGGCCGGCGTTCTCCGTCCAGTACCACCCCGAGGCCGCCGCGGGCCCGCACGACGCCGCGTACCTCTTCGACCGCTTCACGTCCTTGATGGAAACCGCCCAGATGGAGGCCGATCGTGCCTAAGCGCACCGATATCCAGTCCGTCCTGGTCATCGGCTCCGGCCCGATCGTCATCGGACAGGCCGCCGAGTTCGACTACTCCGGCACCCAGGCCTGCCGCATCCTCAAGGCCGAGGGCCTGCGGGTCATCCTGGTCAACTCCAACCCCGCGACGATCATGACCGACCCGGAGATCGCCGACGCCACGTACGTCGAGCCGATCACCCCCGAGTTCGTCGAGAAGATCATCGCGAAGGAGCGCCCCGACGCGCTGCTGCCCACCCTCGGCGGCCAGACCGCGCTGAACACCGCCATCTCCATGCACGAGCAGGGTGTGCTGGAGAAGTACGGTGTCGAACTCATCGGCGCCAACGTCGAGGCCATCAACAAGGGCGAGGACCGCGACCTCTTCAAGGGCGTCGTCGCGGCCGTCAAGGCGAAGATCGGCTACGGCGAGTCCGCCCGCTCGGTCATCTGCCACACGATGGACGACGTCATCCAGGGCGTCGACATCCTCGGCGGCTACCCCGTCGTCGTCCGCCCCTCCTTCACCATGGGCGGCGCCGGCTCCGGCTTCGCCCACAACGAGGAGGAGCTGCGCCGCATCGCCGGCCAGGGCCTGACGCTCTCCCCGACCACCGAGGTGCTCCTGGAGGAGTCCATCCTCGGCTGGAAGGAGTACGAGCTGGAGCTGATGCGCGACACCAAGGACAACGTCGTCGTCGTCTGCTCCATCGAGAACTTCGACCCGATGGGCGTCCACACCGGCGACTCCATCACCGTCGCCCCGGCGATGACCCTCACCGACCGCGAGTACCAGCGGCTGCGCGACATCGGCATCGCGATCATCCGCGAGGTCGGCGTCGACACCGGCGGCTGCAACATCCAGTTCGCCATCGACCCCGCCGACGGCCGCGTCATCGTCATCGAGATGAACCCGCGCGTCTCGCGCTCCTCGGCGCTCGCGTCGAAGGCCACCGGCTTCCCGATCGCCAAGATCGCCGCCAAGCTGGCCATCGGCTACACGCTCGACGAGGTCCCCAACGACATCACCGAGAAGACCCCGGCCTCCTTCGAGCCGTCCCTCGACTACGTCGTCGTCAAGGCCCCGCGCTTCGCCTTCGAGAAGTTCCCGCTCGCCGACTCCACCCTCACCACCACCATGAAGTCGGTGGGCGAGGCCATGGCCATCGGCCGCAACTTCACCGAGGCGCTCCAGAAGGCCCTGCGCTCCCTGGAGAAGAAGGGCTCGCAGTTCACCTTCGTCGGCGAGCCCGGCGACAAGGACGAGCTCCTCGCCACCGCGGCGCGCCCCACCGACGGCCGCATCAACACCGTCATGCAGGCCATCCGCGCCGGCGCCACCCAGGAAGAGGTCTTCGACTCCACGAAGATCGACCCCTGGTTCGTCGACCAGCTCTTCCTCATCAAGGAGATCGCGGACGAGCTGGCCGCCGCCGACAAGCTCCACCCCGAGCTGCTCGCCGAGGCCAAGCGCCACGGCTTCTCCGACTCCCAGATCGCCGAGATCCGCGGCCTGCGCGAGGACGTCGTCCGCGAGGTCCGCCACGCGCTCGGGGTCCGCCCGGTCTACAAGACGGTCGACACCTGCGCCGCCGAGTTCGCCGCGAAGACCCCGTACTTCTACTCCTCCTACGACGAGGAGTCCGAGGTCGCCCCGCGCGAGAAGCCCGCGGTCATCATCCTGGGCTCCGGCCCGAACCGCATCGGCCAGGGCATCGAGTTCGACTACTCCTGCGTCCACGCCTCCTTCGCGCTCAGCGACGCCGGGTACGAGACCGTCATGGTCAACTGCAACCCGGAGACCGTCTCCACCGACTACGACACCTCCGACCGCCTGTACTTCGAGCCGCTGACGCTCGAAGACGTGCTGGAGATCGTCCACGCCGAGTCGCTGGCCGGCCCGATCGCCGGTGTCATCGTCCAGCTCGGCGGCCAGACCCCGCTGGGTCTCGCCCAGGCGCTCAAGGACAACGGCGTCCCCGTCGTCGGCACCTCGCCCGAGGCCATCCACGCCGCCGAGGACCGCGGCGCCTTCGGCCAGGTCCTCGCCGACGCCGGCCTGCCCGCCCCCAAGCACGGCACCGCCACCACCTTCACGGGTGCGAAGGCCATCGCCGACGAGATCGGCTACCCGGTCCTCGTCCGCCCGTCCTACGTCCTCGGCGGGCGCGGCATGGAGATCGTCTACGACGAGACCCGGCTGGAGTCGTACATCGCCGAGTCCACCGAGATCTCCCCGACCCGCCCGGTGCTGGTCGACCGCTTCCTCGACGACGCCATCGAGATCGACGTGGACGCCCTCTACGACGGCACCGAGCTCTACCTCGGCGGCGTCATGGAGCACATCGAGGAAGCCGGCATCCACTCCGGCGACTCGGCCTGCGCCCTGCCCCCGATCACCCTCGGCGGCCACGACATCAAGCGGCTGCGCGCCTCCACCGAGGCCATCGCCAAGGGCGTCGGCGTCCGCGGCCTGATCAACATCCAGTTCGCGATGGCCGGGGACATCCTCTACGTCCTCGAAGCCAACCCGCGCGCCTCCCGGACCGTCCCCTTCACCTCGAAGGCGACCGCCGTCCCGCTGGCGAAGGCCGCCGCCCGCATCTCGCTCGGCACCACCATCGCCGAGCTGCGCGCCGAGGGCCTGCTGCCGAGGACCGGCGACGGCGGCACCCTGCCGCTCGACGCGCCGATCTCCGTCAAGGAGGCCGTCATGCCGTGGTCGCGCTTCCGCGACATCCACGGCGCGGGCGTGGACACCGTCCTCGGCCCGGAGATGCGCTCCACCGGCGAGGTCATGGGCATCGACTCGGTCTTCGGCACGGCGTACGCCAAGTCGCAGGCCGGCGCCTACGGCCCGCTGCCGACCAAGGGCCGCGCGTTCATCTCCGTCGCCAACCGCGACAAGCGCTCGATGATCTTCCCGGCGCGCGAACTCGTCGCCCACGGCTTCGAGCTGCTCGCCACCTCCGGCACCGCCGAGGTGCTGCGCCGCAACGGCATCAACGCCACCGTGGTGCGCAAGCTCAGCGAGGGCGAGGGCCCGGACGGCGAGAAGACCGTCGTCCAGCTGATCCACGACGGCCAGGTCGACCTGATCGTCAACACCCCGTACGGCACCGGCGGCCGTCTCGACGGCTACGAGATCCGCACCGCCGCCGTGGCGCGCGGCGTCCCGTGCCTCACCACGGTCCAGGCGCTCGCCGCGGCCGTGCAGGGCATCGAGGCCCTGGGCCACGGGGACGTGGGCGTCCGGTCGCTCCAGGAGCACGCGGAGCACCTGACCGCGGCCCGCGACGAGGACCTGTCGGCCTGCTAACAGCCCGTAGACGGGGAGGGGGACACCGGTTTCGCGACGGGTGTCCCCCTCTTCATGAGCTTCACGAGCGCAGAGGGATCTTCTCGACCATGTACAAACTCTTCTTCCACCTGGTCTTCCAGCGGATGGACCCGGAGCAGGCCCACCACCTGGCCTTCCGCTGGATTCGCCTCGCCGCCCGCACCCCGGTGCTGCGCACCTTCGTCGCGGCCCGGCTCGCCCCCCGCCACGAGTCGCTGCGCACCGAGGCCCTCGGCCTGCGGATGCACGGCCCCTTCGGGCTGGCGGCGGGCTTCGACAAGAACGCCGTCGCCATCGACGGCATGTCGATGCTCGGCTTCGACCACATCGAGATCGGCACGGTCACGGCGCGTCCGCAGCCCGGCAACCCGAAGAAGCGGCTGTTCCGGCTGGTGCCGGACCGCGCGCTGATCAACCGGATGGGCTTCAACAACGAGGGTTCCGAGGCCGTGGCGGCCCGCCTGGCCGCCCGCAAGGCGGTCTTCCGCACCGTCGTCGGCGTCAACATCGGCAAGACCAAGGTCGTCCCCGAGGGCGAGGCCACCGCCGACTACGTCGCCTCCACCGAGCGCCTCGCCCGCCACGCCGACTACCTCGTCGTCAACGTCTCCTCCCCGAACACCCCCGGCCTGCGCAACCTCCAGGCCACCGAGTCGCTGCGCCCGCTGCTCACGGCCGTCCGCGAGGCCGCCGACCGCACCGTGACCGACCGCCGGGTGCCGCTGCTGGTCAAGATCGCCCCCGACCTCGCCGACGAGGACGTCGACGCCGTCGCCGACCTGGCGCTGGAGCTGGGCCTCGACGGGATCATCGCCACCAACACCACCATCGCCCGCGAGGGCCTGGGCCTGACCTCCGCGCCCGAGCTGGCCGGGGAGACCGGCGGCCTCTCGGGCGCCCCGGTCAAGGAACGCTCGCTGGCGGTCCTCAGGCGGCTGTACGCCCGGGTGGGGGACCGGCTGGTCCTCGTCGGGGTCGGCGGCATCGAGGACGCCGAGGACGCCTGGCAGCGCATCCTGGCCGGGGCCACCCTGATCCAGGGCTACAGCGCCTTCATCTACGAGGGCCCGTGCTACGCCCGTGCCATCCACCGGGGCCTGGCCGCGCGCCTGGCCGACAGCCCGTACGCGACGCTCGCCGAAGCGGTGGGCGCCGAGACCCGAAAGGCCGCGCTGTGACCCCTGCGCCCTCTGTGACCCCCTTCGGCACCCGCCTGCGGGAGGCCATGGACTCCCGCGGCCCGCTCTGCGTGGGCATCGACCCGCACGCGGCCCTGCTGGCCTCCTGGGGCCTGGCGGACGACATCGCCGGGCTGGAGCGGTTCTCCCGGACCGTGGTGGAGGCGCTGGCCGAGTCGGTGGCCGTCTTCAAGCCGCAGGCCGCCTTCTTCGAGCGGTTCGGCTCGAAGGGCGTCGCGGTGCTGGAACGCACCGTCGCCGACGCGCGGGCGGCCGGGACCCTGGTCGTCATGGACGCCAAGCGGGGCGACATCGGCTCCACGATGGCGGCCTACGCCTCGGCCTTCCTGGACCCGGCCTCGCCGCTCTTCTCGGACGCGCTGACGGTCTCCCCGTACCTGGGCTACGGCTCGCTGGCGCCGGCGGTCGAACTGGCCCGCCGGTCGGGCGCCGGGCTCTTCGTCCTGGCCCTGACCTCCAACCCGGAGGGCGCCGAGGTCCAGCGGGCGGTACGGGAGGACGGCCGCACCATCGGCGCGACCATGCTGGCCCACCTGGCGGCGGAGAACGCGGGCGCCGACCCGATGGGCTCCTTCGGAGCCGTGGTCGGCGCGACCCTGGGCGACCTGTCCTCCTTCGACCTGGACATCAACGGGCCGCTGCTGGCCCCGGGCATCGGCGCCCAGGGCGCCACCGCCGCCGACCTCCCGGCGGTCTTCGGCGCGGCGGTGCGCAACGTCGTCCCGAACGTGTCGCGGGGCGTCCTTCGGCACGGCCCGGACACCGGGGCCCTGCGGGACGCCGCCGCCGCCTTCGCGGACGAGATCCGCGCGGCCGTCACCGCCTGACGTACGCCGCCGCCCCCGGGCGGGGCGGGCGGGCAGTCGGGGGCTCTGCCGGGGCCCCTGACGGCCGCCCGGCGGGCGCCGGGGTCCGTCCCCGCCGGGGCGCCGGGCACCGCCGCGGGAACGGCCCTGTTCAAGGACCCGTCCGCGCCGCCGCACCGCCGGGAGGACCCGCGCGCCGTACCCGCCGCGCGCGGATTCACCCCGTTCGGGGAGGCCGCCGGAGGGGCTCACCGCACGACTTGACGGAAATCGAACGTGCTTCCTCGGACAAAAGCGGGGTATTTTGTCCGCAATGCACTATTCGGTAGAGGCTGACCAGGACTTTTCGTTCGTTCTCGCTGACTGGAGCGGCCGTGGCCGCTAGTCTCCGACCAGAGGGAACGAGCAGCGGATCAGTTCCACCGCTGTTCGGACGCTCGCCTGGTGTGGTGCCCCTGGGTATCCCACCGGTCCGTATCCGACAGTTCGACATCCGAGGTGACGTAGGCGTGGCTCTTCCGCCCCTTACCCCTGAACAGCGCGCAGCCGCGCTCGAAAAGGCCGCCGCGGCTCGCCGGGAGCGGGCCGAGGTGAAGAATCGACTCAAGCATTCCGGCGCCTCGCTCCAAGAGGTCATCAAGACGGGCCAGGAGAACGACGTCATCGGCAAGATGAAGGTCTCCGCCCTGCTGGAGTCCCTGCCCGGCGTGGGCAAGGTCCGCGCCAAGCAGATCATGGAGCGCCTCGGCATCTCCGAGTCCCGGCGTGTCCGAGGTCTCGGTTCCAACCAGATCGCCTCTCTGGAGCGTGAGTTCGGCAGTCCCGGCGCCTGAGGCGCCGCCTGTAGCTCTCCCGGCGTTCCCGGGCAGTCCCGGGAACCTGGATAATCGCTCTATGGCAGCAGAGGTTCGTCCGCGGCTGACCGTGCTCTCCGGCCCCTCCGGGGTCGGCAAGAGCACGGTCGTCGCGCATATGCGCAAGGTTCACCCCGAGGTCTGGCTCTCGGTGTCGGCCACCACCCGCAAGCCGCGGCCCGGTGAGCGACACGGAGTCCAGTACTTCTTCGTCAGCGACGACGAGTTCGACAAACTGATCGCCAACGGCGAGCTGCTGGAGTGGGCCGAGTTCGCGGGCAACCGCTACGGCACACCGCGCGGCGCGGTGCTGGAACGCCTGGACAACGGCGAGCCGGTACTGCTGGAGATCGACCTCCAGGGCGCACGGCTCGTCCGCGAGTCCATGCCCGAGGCCCAGCTCGTCTTCCTGGCCCCGCCGGACTGGGACGAACTGGTCCGCCGGCTGACCGGCCGGGGCACCGAGACGGCGGAGGTCATCGCACGTCGACTCGACACCGCCAAGATCGAACTCGCTGCCGAGTCCGAGTTCGACACCACCCTGGTCAACACCTCCGTCGAGGACGTGGCGCGCGAGCTGCTAGCCTTGATGGAAGTTGTCTGATCGTTGATCGATGTTTTCTTTCGGTCAATGCTTGATCATTCACCCATTCTTCGGAAGGTAGAGCGTGTCCTCTTCCATCACCGCGCCCGAGGGCATCATCAACCCGCCGATCGACGAGCTGCTCGAGGCTACGGACTCGAAGTACAGCCTCGTGATCTACGCGGCCAAGCGGGCGCGTCAGATCAACGCGTACTACTCGCAGCTCGGTGAGGGCCTGCTGGAGTACGTCGGCCCGCTGGTGGACACCCACGTCCACGAGAAGCCGCTCTCGATCGCGCTGCGCGAGATCAACGCGGGTCTGCTGACCTCCGAGGCCATCGAGGCCCCGCCCCAGTAAGACACCGCGCATTCCTTTCACCACAGGCCCGGCAGAACATCTGCCGGGCCTGTGGTGTGTCATGGGTGGGTACGACGATCAGCGCCGAGGGCGCCGGACGGATCGAAGGCGAAGGGGAGTACGTGGTGGACAAGCCGAAGGTCGTGCTGGGGGTCAGCGGCGGGATCGCCGCCTACAAGGCGTGCGAGCTGCTGCGCCGGCTGACCGAGTCCGGGCACGAGGTACGGGTGGTGCCCACGGCGGCGTCCCTGCACTTCGTCGGTGAGGCCACCTGGGCCGCCCTCTCCGGGAACCCGGCCTCCACCGAGGTCTGGGAGAGCGTCCACGAGGTGCCCCACGTACGCGTCGGGCAGGCCGCCGACCTCGTCGTCGTCGCCCCGGCCACCGCCGACATGCTGGCCAAGGCCGCCCACGGGCTCGCCGACGACCTGCTCACCAACACCCTCCTCACCGCCCGCTGCCCGGTGGTCTTCGCCCCCGCCATGCACACCGAGATGTGGGAGCACCCCGCCACCCGGGAGAACGTGGCCACGCTGCGGAGGCGCGGCGCCGTCGTCATCGAACCCGCCGTCGGCCGGCTCACCGGCAAGGACACCGGCAAGGGACGGCTGCCCGACCCCGGCGAGATCTTCGAGGTGTGCCGCCGGGTGCTGGCGCGCGGGACGGCCGCGCCCGACCTCGCCGGACTCCACGTGGTGATCAGCGCGGGCGGCACCCGGGAACCGCTCGACCCCGTCCGTTTCCTCGGCAACCGCTCCTCCGGCAAGCAGGGCTACGCGCTCGCTCGTACCGCCGTCGCCCGCGGCGCGCGGGTCACCCTGGTCGCGGCCGAGACCGCCCTGGCCGACCCGGCCGGGGCCGATGTCGTCCGCGTCGGGACGGCCTCGCAGATGCGGGAGGCGGTCCTCGCGGCGGCGGCGGACGCCGACGTGGTGGTGATGGCCGCGGCCGTGGCCGACTTCCGGCCCGCCGCGTACGCCACCGGAAAGATCAAGAAGAAGGACGGCCGGGAACCCGAGCCGGTCGCCCTCGTCCGCAATCCTGACATTCTCGCGGAGGTCTCGGCGGACCGTCCCCGGGAAGGCCAGATCGTGGTCGGCTTCGCCGCCGAGACCGACGACGTCCTGGCCAACGGCCGCGCCAAGCTCCTGCGCAAGGCCTGCGACCTCCTGGTGGTCAACGAGGTGGGCGAGTCCAAGACCTTCGGTTCGGAGGAGAACGAGGCCGTCATCCTCTCCTCCGACGGGTCCGACCTCCCCGTTCCCCACGGCCCGAAGGAAGCCCTCGCCGATGTGGTCTGGGACCAGGTGGCCTCCCGGCTCCCGTCGCGACGCGCCTGAGCCAAGGCCTTTCCCGGAGGAGATCCGTGGGTCAGAATGGCGTGTCGCAGGTCACACGGCTTCCATAGGGCGAGACGGGTGGTCCGGCGGACGGTGGCGACCGATAAACTGCATCCGGAACGTGATCGGGCGCAGCCCCCGGTGTGGTTCCGCCAAATGATCAGCCAGCAGCCGCTGCAACCCCAGGGAGCGATGTGTCCCGCCGCCTGTTCACCTCGGAGTCCGTCACCGAGGGCCACCCCGACAAGATCGCTGATCAGATCAGCGACACGATTCTCGACGCGCTCCTGAGGGAGGACCCGACCTCGCGTGTGGCGGTGGAGACGCTGATCACCACCGGTCTCGTCCACATCGCGGGCGAGGTGACGACGAAGGCGTACGCGCCGATCGCGCAGCTCGTCCGGGACAAGATCCTGGAGATCGGCTACGACTCCTCGAAGAAGGGCTTCGACGGCGCCTCCTGTGGCGTCTCGGTGTCCATCGGCGCGCAGTCCCCGGACATCGCGCAGGGCGTCGACACCGCTTACGAGAAGCGTGTCGAGGGCGATGAGGACGAGCTCGACAAGCAGGGCGCGGGTGACCAGGGCCTGATGTTCGGGTACGCGTGCGACGAGACGCCCGAGCTGATGCCGCTCCCGATCCATCTGGCGCACCGGCTCGCCCGTCGCCTCTCCGAGGTCCGTAAGAACGGGACGATCCCGTACCTGCGGCCGGACGGCAAGACGCAGGTCACCATCGAGTACGACGGGGACAAGGCGGTCCGTCTGGACACGGTCGTGGTGTCCTCGCAGCACGCGGCGGACATCGATCTGGACTCGCTGCTGGCCCCGGACATCCGTGAGTTCGTGGTGGAGCACGTGCTGGCGCAGCTGGTCGGGGACGGCATCAAGCTGGACACCGAGGGCTACCGGCTCCTGGTCAACCCGACGGGTCGTTTCGAGATCGGCGGGCCGATGGGTGACGCGGGTCTGACCGGCCGCAAGATCATCATCGACACCTACGGCGGTATGGCCCGTCACGGTGGCGGTGCCTTCTCGGGCAAGGACCCGTCCAAGGTGGACCGCAGTGCCGCGTACGCGATGCGCTGGGTCGCCAAGAACGTGGTGGCGGCCGGGCTGGCCTCGCGCTGCGAGGTGCAGGTGGCGTACGCGATCGGCAAGGCGGAGCCGGTGGGCCTGTTCGTCGAGACCTTCGGCACCGGCACACTCCCGGACGGGCAGATCCAGGAAGCCGTGTCGGCCGTCTTCGACCTCCGCCCGGCCGCGATCATCCGCGACCTGGACCTCCTGCGGCCCATCTACGCCCAGACCGCCGCCTACGGCCACTTCGGCCGCGAACTCCCCGACTTCACCTGGGAACGCACCGACCGCGTGGACGCCCTGCGCCAGGCCGCCGGCCTGTAACCAGCGGCGAACCGCACGACAGGGCCCGGACCGGTGACGGTCCGGGCCCTCCGCGTTGTCGGTGGCGTTTGGTAAGAATGCGGGTGTGAGCAGCGCGAACGATTCCGAGGAGCGGGCCGGCGGCGGGAGCACCGGCGGGCCGCCGGAGCAGCTCGCGCTGATCCGGGAGATGGTCGCCGAGGCGAAGACCAGGGCCGAGGAGAAGGCCAAGCCCCGCACCTGGCGCGGGGCGCCGCTGGCGAAGGAGCTTCCCGTCGCCCGCATCCTGGTCAACAAGGGTGTCCTGCACCTCGACCAGACCTGGGACTACGCGGTGCCCGAGCACCTGGACGAGGCGGCCCAGCCCGGGGTCAGGGTCAGGGTCCGGTTCGGGGCCGGCGAAGGCCGCATCCGGGGCGGGCGCAGGGAGGGCGGCGGCCTGATCGACGGATTCGTGATCGAGCGGACCGCCGGGACGGACTACGACCGGCCGCTCGCCGCGCTGGCCCAGGTGGTCTCCGCCGAGCGGGTCCTCACCCCCCAGATCGAGAAACTCGCCCGCGCCGTCGCCCTGCGCTACGCGGGCAGCCTCGCCGACGTGCTCCAGCTCGCCATCCCGCCCCGGCACGCCCAGGCCGAGAACCGCAAGCCCCAGGACCCGCCGCCGGCGCCCGGACCACCCGCGCCGGGCACCTGGAGCCGCTACCCGGCCGGCCCCGGGTACCTGGAGGAGCTGGCAGCGGGCGCGAGCCCGCGCGCCGTGTGGACGGCGCTGCCCGGACCAAGCTGGCCGCAGGAGCTGGCCCGCGCGATCCTCGCCACGCTCGCCTCCGGGCGCGGGGCCCTCGCCGTACTGCCCGACGGACGGGCCGCCGCCCGGGTGGACGAGGCCCTGACCGCCCTGGCGGGTCCGGGCCTGCACACCGTGCTGACGGCCGAATCCGGACCGCAGAAGCGCTACGGACAGTGGCTCTCGGTGCTCCGGGGCTCGGTACGCGCGGTCATCGGGACCCGCGCGACCATGTTCGCGCCCGTCAAGAACCTCGGCCTGGTCGCGGTCTGGGACGACGGGGACTCCAGCCACGTCGACGACAACGCGCCCTTCCCGCAGGTCCGGGAGGTGCTGGAGCTGCGCGCGCTGACCGAGGGCTGCGGTTTCCTGCTGGGCTCCACCAGCTGCACGGTCGAGGCCGCCCAGCTGGTGGAGTCCGGCTGGGCCCGCCCCCTGACCGCCGACCGCGCGACGGTCCGGGCCCACGCGCCCCGCATCCGGACCGTCGGCGACGAACTGCTGGCCCGGGACGGCGCCGCCCGCACCGCCCGGCTGCCCAGCCTGGCCTGGGAGACCGTACGGGACGCGCTGCCGGCCGGGCCGGTCCTGGTCCAGGTGCCCCGGCGCGGCTACGTGCCCCGGCTGGCCTGCGAGCGCTGCCGGACCCCGGCCCGCTGCCGGAGCTGCGCGGGGCCGCTGGAGGCGCCGAACGAACAGGACCTGTACTGCGGGTGGTGCGGCCGTCAGGAGAGCGGCTGGCACTGCGAGGAGTGCGGTTCGGTCCGGCTGCGGGCCCAGGTGGTCGGGGCGCGCCGGACCGCCGAGGAGCTGGGCCGGGCGTTCCCCGCCGTCCCGGTGCGCACCTCGGGACGGGACCACGTGCTGGAACGGGTGCCGGACACCCCGGCGCTGGTGGTCTCCACCCCCGGCGCGGAGCCGGTGGCCGAGGGCTCCGGGTACGCGGCGGCGCTGCTCCTGGACGGCTGGGCCATGCTCGGCTTCCCGGACCTGCGGGCGGGCGAGGAGGCGCTGCGCCGCTGGATCGGCGCGGCCTCGCTGGTGCGCCCCGACGGACAGGTGGTGGTGGTCGCCGAGCCGACGCTGCGGCCGGTACAGGCGCTGGTGCGCTGGGACCCGGTCGGGCACGCGCTGCGCGAGCTGGCAGACCGGGCCGAGCTGCGCTTCCCGCCGGTGTCCCGGATGGCCTCGGTCACCGGCCGCCAGGAGGCGGTGCTGGCCTTCCTGGAGGGCGCGCCGCTGCCGCCGGACGCGGAGATCCTGGGTCCGGTGCCGCTCCCGGCGCGGCGCGGGGAGCCCCCGGCGGGGGAGCGGGCGCTGGTCCGGGTCCCGCCGGGCAGCGGCGCGGCCCTGGCGGCGGCGCTCAAGGCGGCGCAGGCGGCCCGGCTGGCGCGGGGCGTCCCGGCGGCGGAGGCGGTCCGGGTCCGGATCGACCCGCCGGACATCGGCTGACGAGCGGACCCGGCCGGGGAGCGGCCGGGCGGGCGGACGCCGGACGCCCCCGGCGGGAGCGGCCACGAGGCCGCCCCACCAGGGGCGTCGGTCCGGGTGCGACGGCCGGGGGCCGTCGTCCGGGGCCGGTCGGCCGGCTCCGGCGGTGGATCAGCCGTTGCGGGGACCGGGGAAAGCGGCGGACGGGCGGGTGAGGGCCGCCGCCGGGGACTCCTCGCGCAGGGGCTGCGGAGGCACCGAGCGGGCCGCGGGGACGGTGGGGAGCGTTCCCAGGACGCGGGTGGCCGTCCCCTCCGCCAGCGGCTCCGCGGAGTCGGCGGACTGCGCCCGCCGGGCACCGTAGCGCCGGTGCACAGCCTGCTTGGTGACGCCGAGGGCGGACCCGACCGCGTCCCAGGAGAAGCCGAGCGAGCGGTCGAAGTCGACCGCGGCGGTGACGAGCGTCTCGACGCTGTCCCGCAGTTCCTGCGCGAGGCGGACGGTGGGCGCGGGCGCCCGGCCGTAGACGACGAAACCAGTGGAGGGCCCGGAGCGGCGCGGGCGGTACACGTTGCCGAGCTGGGCGGTGAGCGTGCGCAGAGCATCCACCTGACGGCGAACCCGCTCGATGTCCCGCACCAGCAGGTGCAGGCTGGCCCGGGCTTGGGCGTCGTGGGTGGCGTGGTCGGCCATGAAGAAGCCTCTCGAACCGGTGCTGAAGGGCGGATCGGGCCGCTGACACCGTTCACACGCGGCCCGTTCTAGGTCAATCTCTCTTGACCAACGCGCCACCGGGCGCCCAGGTCACGCTATGGGGGCGTGTCGGCATATGCGAGAGGCGCGCGCGTGTGCGTACGCCCCCCGGGCGCCGCGGTCCGCGACCGGGGACGGGCCCTCGCGCA
This sequence comes from Streptomyces sp. NPDC051567, assembly GCF_044454165.1. Lineage (NCBI taxonomy): Bacteria > Bacillati > Actinomycetota > Actinomycetes > Kitasatosporales > Streptomycetaceae > Streptomyces > Streptomyces sp. NPDC051567. The sequence goes on from NZ_JBITDK010000036.1 coordinate 43,315, forward strand.
CCCGACCCATAGACTGGTGCGTCGCCGACAGCCCGACAGCCGCAATGAACGAGGTAGACCCGAGTGAAACTCGTCTTCGCAGGCACCCCCGAGGTCGCCGTGCCCGCCCTGGACGCCCTGATCGCCTCCGGGCGCCACGAGGTCGCGGCCGTCGTCACCCGGCCCGACGCCCCGGCCGGCCGGGGCCGCCGGCTCGTCGCCAGCCCCGTCGCCGAGCGCGCCGAGGAGGCCGGCATCGAGGTGCTCAAGCCGGTCCGGCCGCGCGACCCCGCGTTCCAGGCCCGGCTGCGCGAGATCGACCCGGACTGCTGCCCCGTCGTCGCCTACGGCGCGCTGATCCCCCGGAGCGCCATCGAGATCCCCCGGCACGGCTGGGTCAACCTGCACTTCTCCCTGCTGCCCGCCTGGCGCGGGGCCGCGCCCGTGCAGCACTCGATCATGGCCGGTGACCAGGTCGCCGGGGCCTCCACCTTCCAGATCGAGGAGGGGCTCGACTCCGGCCCGGTCTACGGGGTGCTCACCGAGGAGATCCGCCCCACCGACACCAGCGGCGACCTGCTGACCCGGCTGGCCTTCGCGGGTTCCGGCCTGCTCGCCGCCACCATGGACGGCATCGAGGACGGCACCCTGCGCGCCGTCCCGCAGCCCGCCGAGGGCCTCTCGCTCGCGCCGAAGATCACGGTGGAGGACGCCCGGATCGACTGGACGGCCCCGGCGCTGCGCGCCGACCGCGTGGTGCGCGGCTGCACCCCGGCACCCGGCGCCTGGACCGTCTTCCGCGGGGAGCGGCTCAAGCTGATCTCGGTGGGCCTGGTGACCGACCGCACCGGGCTGACGCCCGGCGAGCTGGCCCCGGCCAAGAACCACGTCCACGTCGGCACCGGCTCGCACGCCGTGGAGCTGCTCTGGGTCCAGCCGCAGGGCAAGAAGCCGATGAAGGGCGCCGACTGGGCGCGCGGCGTGCGGATCGCTCCCGGCGAGCGGCTGGGCGGGGCCGACGTAGGCTGATCCCAGCCGGGCCCGCACGACGGCGCCCACCGCGCCACCGCGTTCCACGGCATCCGCACACCCGCATCGCCGCGACCCCGTCGCACCTCGTACACCCGGAGCACCTTTCACGTGAGCGAACAGCCCCGCCGCCGCCCCGCCGCCCAGAACGCGGGCGGCAAGCAGGCCAAGCCCTACCGCCGGCCCCAGAAGGACCCCGTCCGGCTGCTGGCCTTCGAGGTGCTGCGGGCGGTGGACGAGCGCGACGCGTACGCCAACCTCGTCCTGCCGCCGCTGCTGCGCAAGGCCCGCCAGGACGAGAAGTTCGAGGCGCGCGACGCCGCCCTGGCGACCGAGCTGGTCTACGGGACGCTGCGCCGGCAGGGCACCTACGACGCGGTGATCAAGGCGTGCATCGACCGGCCGCTGCGGGAGGTGGACCCGCCGGTGCTGGACGTGCTCTCGCTCGGCGCGCACCAGCTCCTGGGCACGCGCATCCCGCCGCACGCGGCGGTCTCGGCCACGGTCGAGCTGGCCAGGGTGGTCCTCGGGGACGGGCGCGCGAAGTTCGTCAACGCGGTGCTGCGCAAGATCACCGCGCACGACCTGGACGGCTGGCTGGAGAAGGTCGCCCCGCCCTACGAGGACGACGCCGAGGAACACCTCGCCGTCTACCACTCGCACCCGCGGTGGGTCGTCAGCGCCCTGTGGGACGCGCTGGGCGGCGGGCGCGCCGGGATCGAGGACCTGCTGGAGGCCGACAACGAGCGGCCCGAGGTCACCCTGGTCGCGCGGCCGGGACGGTCCACGACCGAGGAGCTGACGCAGGCGCTGGGCGAGGACTCGGCGCTGCCCGGCCGCTGGTCGCCGTACGCGGTGCGGATGGCCGAGGGCGGTGAGCCCGGCGCGCTGGAGGCGGTGCGCGAGGGGCGCGCCGGTGTGCAGGACGAGGGCAGCCAGCTGGTGGCCATGGCCCTGGCGGAGGTCCCGGTCGAGGGCCGCGACGAACGCTGGCTGGACGGCTGCGCGGGCCCCGGCGGCAAGGCGGCGCTGCTGGCCGCGCTGGCGGCGCGGCGCGGGGCGTTCCTGCTGGCCTCCGAGAAGCAGCCGCACCGGGCGCGCCTGGTGGAACGGGCGCTGGCGGGCAACCCGGGCCCGTACCAGGTGATCACGGCGGACGGCACCCGCCCGCCGTGGCGGCCGGGCTCCTTCGACCGGGTCCTGATGGACGTCCCGTGCTCCGGCCTGGGCGCGCTGCGCCGCCGGCCCGAGGCGCGCTGGCGGCGCCGCCCCGAGGACCTGGAGGGCTTCGCCCCGCTCCAGCGGGGACTGCTGCGGGAGGCCCTGGCGGCGGTCCGGGTGGGCGGTGTCGTGGGCTACGCGACCTGCTCGCCGCACCTGGCGGAGACCCGGGTCGTCGTGGACGACGTCCTGAAGGGCCGCGGCTCCGCGGCGGCCCCGGTGGTGGCGGAGCTGATCGACGCCCGCCCGTACATGGGGGGCGTCCCGGCCCTGGGCGACGGCCCGGACGTCCAGCTCTGGCCGCACCTGCACGGGACGGACGCGATGTACCTGGCGCTGCTGAGGCGGGTGGCCTAGGGAGTGTCTTCGAAGTGGCGTCGTCCGCCCGGAGGGCGGTGGCCGGCCGCCGGCCAGACGAGACTTTGAAGACACGACCTAGGGGAGGCGGGGGAGCCGTCCCTTCCGGGGCCGGCCGGGGCTTGCCCGTACCAGTTACGGGGGCGTGGCCGGGCGGGGCCGGGGGCATGGCAGGCTTGGGGCATGGCCGCCCAGATCTTTCCCAGCATCCTGTCCGCCGACTTCGCCCGACTCGCCGAGGAGGCGAAGGCGGTGGAGGGGGCCGACTGGCTGCACGTCGACGTCATGGACAACCATTTCGTCCCGAACCTCACCCTCGGCGTGCCGATCGTGGAGTCCCTGAGCCGGGCGACGGACATCCCGCTGGACCTGCACCTGATGATCGAGGACCCGGACCGCTGGGCCCCGCAGTACGTGGAGGCCGGGGCCGGGTCGGTCACCTTCCACGCCGAGGCGGCGGCGGCGCCCGTGCGGCTGGCGCGGGAGATCCGGGCCAAGGGGGCGCGGGCGTCCATGGCGCTCAAGCCCGCGACGCCCGTCGAGCAGTACGAGGACCTCCTCCCCGAGCTCGACATGCTGCTGATCATGACCGTGGAGCCGGGCTTCGGCGGGCAGGCGTTCCTGGACATCATGCTGCCCAAGATCCGGCGCACCCGGGAACTGATCTCCCGGCACGGTCTGGAGCTGTGGCTCCAGGTCGACGGGGGTGTCTCCGCCGCGACCATCGAACGCTGCGCCGAGGCCGGGGCCGACGTCTTCGTGGCGGGCAGCGCGGTCTACGGCTCGGTCGATCCGGCCACCGCCGTCCGTACGCTGCGCGAGCAGGCGGACGCGGCGATCGCGGCGGCGCCGTGGGGGTGCCGGCACTGAGCCGGGGAGTTGACGGGACGGCTCGGTGAACGGAAGCCGTCCAGGCCGATCAGCGGCCGTCGGATCTGACAGGATGAACGACGAGTCGAGAGCGTGCACACGAGAGTGTGAACAGCAGTGAGGAGAACGCGGTGTCTGCAATGTCGGCGGGACGGTCAGCCCTGCGGATGGGACCCGCGGAGCTGGTGCAGGCGGCGGCGATGGCCCGCCGCTTCTACCTGGAGGGCAAGTCCAAGATCCAGATCGCCGAGGAGTTCGGCGTGAGCCGCTTCAAGGTGGCCCGGGTCCTGGAGACCGCCCTCGAACGTGACCTCGTACGGATCGAGATCCGGGTGCCGGCCGAGCTGGACGCGGAGCGTTCCGACGCGCTGCGTTCCCGGTACGGGCTGCGCCACGCGGTGGTCGTGGAGTCCCCGGCCGACGCGACCGAGGACGCGCCCGACCCGGAGAACCTGGGCGCGGTCGCGGCCGACCTGCTGGGCGAGCTGGTCGCCGAGGGCGACGTGCTGGGCCTGGCGTGGGGGCGCTCGACCATTCACATGGCCGCCTCCCTGCACCGGCTGCCGCCCTGCACCGTGGTCCAGCTGACCGGGGTGTACGACGCGGGCACCGCCGAGCGCGGCTCGGTCGAGGCGGTACGGCGGGCCGCGCAGGTCTCGGGCGGCGACGCGCACCCGATCTACGCGCCGATGCTCCTGCCCGATCCGGCGACGGCCGCCGCGCTGCGCGGCCAGACCGGGATCGCGCGCGCCTTCGACTACTTCGACAAGGTGACGGTCGCGGCGGTCTCCATCGGCTCGTGGGAGCCCGGGATCTCCACCGTCCACGACATGCTGACCGACGAGGAGCGGGCCCACTACGCCTCGCTGGGCGTGGCGGCCGAGATGTCCGCCCACCTGTTCGACTCCGAGGGGCGCCGGGTCGGCCGGGACCTGGGCGAGCGGTGCATCACCGTCGAGGCGGACCGGCTGCGGCGGATTCCCGAGGTCGTGGCCATCGCGGGCGGGCTGCGCAAGGCGTCCGCGATCGGCGCGGTCCTGCGGTCGGGCCTGGTGACGAGCCTGGTGACGGACACGGCGGTCGCCGACTACCTGCTGACCGAGTCGGCCCCGGGGCTGCGGCCGGCGCTGGAGCGGGCCGACCCCGACGAGTGACCGCCGGGTGACCGGCAGGCGGGTGACGGGCGGGTGACGGGCCGGGAGCGACCGATCGGACGAATCGGGCGGGTCCGGCCCCCGCAGGGGCGGATGGTGCCGGAATGAGATCCGAACGGCGGCCCGCAGGGCGGCCCGAGGGGCGCATACTGGTTCCAATGACAAAGTCAGCAGTACCTCGCCGCCATTTGCCGTCCAGCCCGTTCAAGGCCCCCGTGGAACCGCCGCTCCGGCAGTTCAGCGTCGGCGACCGGGTCACTCACGACGAACACGGTCTCGGCCGTGTCGTCGGTATCGAGGAGGGGATCGCTGTTCTCGTCGACTTCGGCTCGGTCCAGAAACGCATCCTGAGTCCCTACACCAAGATGGCCGCGCTCTGAGGCCACCGGGCGATTCGCTGGCGAATCGGATATTTGGCACGATCGGTGCATGATCTTTCGGAACGTGCCCCGATCGTTGCTGCGTCTGCTGGGGGCTCTGTTCCTCTGCGCCGCGCTGGCCGGTGCGGTGGGCTGTGGCGGGAACCAGCCCGCGCCCGCCGCCACAGCCGCTGAGAGCGCCGCCACCACGCCCGGATGGGCGAAGGGGAAGGCCACCGTACGGGCCGGCGCGCTGCCGGCGCAGGCCCGGGAGGTGCTCACGCTCATCGACAAGGGCGGGCCGTACCCGTACCGGCAGGACGGGACCGTCTTCGGGAACTTCGAGAAGCTCCTGCCGAAACAGAAACGCGGCTACTACCACGAGTTCACCGTGCGTACGCCGGGTGAGCGGGACCGTGGGGCCCGGCGGATCGTGACGGGCGAGGGCGGGGAGTTCTTCTACACGGACGACCACTACAAGACCTTCAAGGCGGTTCTCCGATGACCCTCGACCCGCAGCCGCTCGCCCCGGCGCTCGCCGCCGCCGAGAAGGCCCACTGGACGGTCCTGCGGCTGGACCTGGACGGCGTACGGGCCAAGGCCGCGCTGATGCGGCGGTTCGGGGACGTCCTGGAGGCGCCCGAGTGGTTCGGCGCGAACTGGGACGCGCTGGCGGACTCGCTGACGGACCTGTCCTGGCTGCCGGGAGCGCCGGGGCGACTGCTGGTGGTCACCTCGTGGCAGGCGTACGCCGCCGCCCGGCCGGGCGACTGGGAGACCCTGCGGGAGATCCTGGAGGAGGCCGTCGACTTCTGGCGGCACAGCGACGGGGACGAGCCGCCGACCCCGCTGACGGTACTGCTCGCCGGACCGGCCGCCGGGGCCGTGCGCCCGGGGCGCCGCCGGGACTGAGCCGGGCGGAAGCCGGACGGAAGCCAGGCGCGCGGCCGGGACGCCCCCCGGGCCCGCGCCGGCCGCCCCCGCCGGTCCGCCCTTGCTGCCCCACCCGCACGGACCCGCCTCCGCCGGTCCGCTCCCGCCCCTTCTGCCGGGCGCCGCCGCGCCGCCGGGCGGCCCCGGATTCCGGGCCGGGGCACGTCTTACGGGAACCCCTGCGCGATGGCCGGATCTGGTGGCGGACAGCGGGATATCGGAGGCAGGACCGCGGAATCCGGGTAGCGTGTGCGGGGAAGGCGGAGAGCGCGGGGAAACGTTCTCCCGCAGATACGGCACGGAATGGCAAAGGGGAGGCCATGGAATGCGAAACCCGGCGGGGTGAGGCATTCGGCGACGTTCCGTCCGTCCTCTCCGCCGCGCTGGGGGACCCGGAGCGGAAGCCCCCGGAGGAAACCGGACCGGGCCTTTGCCGCAGAGTCCGGCGGAGCCACCCGCATGCCGTGGCTCCGCGTCGTACCCCCGCGTTTACCGCCCGGGACCATCCGCTGTCCAGGCAAGACGCCCCTGGCATATTCCACGGCACCGGCCGCTGTTGTCTTCGCGCACTTTCCCGTCGGGTTCCGTCGTGCGGCGGAACCGGATGACCGTCCCTCTCGTGGCAGAGGAAGAGCGGCTCGAAACTGTGAGCGACCCCAGGAAGCAGCCGCTGGGGCCTGCGGACGTTCTCCGCGGGCGCGTAGGGTTATGGGATCTAGCTGGTCGCGGGGGAGACACCAGATGGCTCGCTTACTGCTGCCGGAGGATTCCGCACAGGAAATCTCCGAATTGATCGACGGTCTGCTTTCCGTTCTCTTCGAATCGTTACCCCGGCGGGACCAGCGGAACTGGGCCCGCGTTTATCTGAACGGCCTCGTGCGGACCGCCGGCAAGAAGACCGTCCGCAACATCGCCGGAGCCGGGGCCGGGGCCAGCTCCGTCGAGCAGAGCCTCCAGCAGTTCATCGGCAAGTCCCCCTGGGACTGGACCCCGGTCCGCCGCTCCCTCGCCCAGTACCTCGAACACGCCGCCCGGCCCCCGCTGGCCTGGGTGGTCCGGCCGATGGTCGTGGAGAAGGCCGGGGACCGCTCCGTCGGGGTCGCGCGGCAGTTCGTCCCCCAGCTCGGCCGCACCGCCAACTGCCAGCAGGCCAGCGGGATATGGCTCGCCTCCGACGAGGCCGGCTTCCCCGTCGAATGGACCCTCACCCTCCCCGAGCCCTGGACCCGCGAACCCCTGCGCCGCCGCCACGCGGGCATCCCCGACACCGCCCGCTCGCTCACCCCCGCCCAGGACGCCGTGCACGCCGTGCAGCGGATGGCCGCGACCTGGCGGCTCCAGCGCCGCCCCGTCGTGATGGAGGTCGCCAACGGCGACCTGCCGTGGACCGCCGGGTCCCTCGCCCTCCACGACATCCCCTTCGTCCTGAAGGTCGACGGCTCACTGCCCGTCTCCTTCAGCGGCGGCGGGCGCCACCGCTGCGGCCCGCAGACCGCGCCCGCCGCCGAACTCATCGACACCCTGCGCCCCCTGAGCTCCCGGCGCCGGGTCGTCGAGTGGACCCGTGACGGCCGTACCGAGAGCGTGGTGACCCTGCTGACCTCGGCCTCCGTCCTCACCGCCCCCGGCGAGGACCGCACCGCACCCGCCCCGCCCGCCCCGCTGCTGCTCGTCGGGGCCTGGAGCGAGGCGGCCCTGCTGCCCTCCGAGTTCTGGATCACCAACATCGGCGACCGCCCGCTCTCCCAGCTCTTCCTGCTCGCCAAACTCGCCGACCGGGTCTCCCGCGACTTCACCGGCACCTGCGAACCGGTCGGCGTCCGGGACTTCGAGGGCCGCTCCTTCCGGGGCTGGCACCACCACGCCACCCTGGTCAGCGTCGCCCACGCGGCGGCCCTGCTCGGCGCGCACGGCCGGACGCGGGACCGGACGGGGGAGGCGCACCCCGCCCCCGCCCGCCCCGCCGCCCTCCGCGCCATGGCCCGGCCCCCCGCCTTCCGGCCCGCCGCTCCCCCCGCGCTCCCCCCACGCCCCTTCGTCCCCGGCCAGGCCCGCCACGAGTGCGTCCGCTGAGCCCCGCCCCACCCGTGTACCCGGCCGGGACCAAGGCCCCGTAGGAAAGGATGAGCAGGTCCGGTATGTCCTGGACGATCGCCCCGGGACCGTCCGGCGCCGGACCGTGGGAGAATGAGGTACGTGCGTTTCCCCGGCGGCTGCCCTGCCGGGGGTCACCTCCGATCGACTGGGATGTTCAGCACGTGCGTTTCCTCAATGACCTGAAGCCGCCGTACGACCTGACGTACGACGATGTGTTCATGGTGCCGAGCCGCTCCGCGGTCGGTTCCCGTCAGGCCGTCGACCTCTCCTCGCCCGACGGCACCGGCACCACCATTCCGCTCGTCGTGGCGAACATGACCGCCATCGCGGGCCGCCGGATGGCCGAGACCGTCGCCCGCCGCGGCGGCATCGTCGTCATCCCGCAGGACATCCCGATCGAGGTCGTCACCGACGTCATCTCCTGGGTGAAGACCCGCCACCACGTGCTCGACACCCCGATCACCCTGGCGCCCACCCAGACCGTCGCCGACGCGCTCTCCCTGCTGCCCAAGCGCGCCCACGGCGCCGGTGTCGTCGTCGACGCCGAGGGCCGCCCGGTCGGCGTCGTCACCGACCACGACCTGACCGGCGTGGACCGCTTCACCCAGCTCTCCGAGGTCATGTCGAAGGAGCTGCTGCTCATCGACGCCGACATCGACCCCCGCGAAGCCTTCAACCAGCTCGACGCGGGCCACCGCAAGCTGGCCCCGGCCGTCGACAAGGACGGCAGGCTGGTCGGCATCCTGACCCGCAAGGGCGCCCTGCGCGCGACCCTGTACACCCCCGCCACCGACGCGAACGGCAAGCTGCGCATCGCGGCGGCCGTCGGCATCAACGGCGACTTCGCGGCCAAGGCCAGGCAGCTGCTGGACGCGGGCGTCGACACGATCGTCATCGACACGGCCCACGGCCACCAGGAGTCGATGATCAACGCGATCAAGGCCGTGCGCGCCCTGGACCCGCAGGTCCCGATCGTCGCGGGCAACATCGTCGCCGCCGAGGGCGTCAAGGACCTCATCGAGGCGGGCGCCGACATCATCAAGGTCGGTGTGGGCCCCGGCGCCATGTGCACCACCCGCATGATGACCGGCGTGGGCCGCCCGCAGTTCTCCGCGGTGCTGGAGTGCGCGGCCGAGGCGAAGAAGTACGGCAAGAACGTGTGGGCCGACGGCGGCGTGCGGCACCCGCGCGACGTGGCGATGGCGCTGGCCGCCGGTGCCTCGAACGTCATGATCGGCTCCTGGTTCGCCGGGACGTACGAGTCCCCGGGCGACCTCCAGCAGTCGGCGGACGGCCGCCTGTACAAGGAGTCGTTCGGCATGGCCTCGGCGCGCGCCGTGCGCAACCGCACCTCGGAGGAGTCCGCCTACGACCGCGCCCGCAAGGCGCTGTTCGAGGAGGGCATCTCCACCTCGCGCATGTTCCTCGACCCGGCCCGCCCGGGCGTCGAGGACCTGATCGACTCGATCATCGCGGGCGTCCGCTCCTCCTGCACCTACGCCGGTGCGGGCTCCCTCGCGGAGTTCGAGGAGAAGGCCGTGATCGGCATCCAGTCCGCCGCCGGCTACGCCGAGGGCAAGCCGCTGCACGCCAGCTGGAGCTAGTGCCGCGTCGGGCAACGTTCGCCCCGTCGCGACGCCCGGCACGCACTCCCGCCGTACCGGCCGAAAGCCCAGGTACGTCCCGTACGAGG